>JASFER010000177.1:0-12826 GCA_050124755.1 Desulfobacteraceae bacterium | reverse complement strand
CGGCTTTTCCGCGATCATGGCCTCGGTGGTCAGCATCAGTCCGGAAACCGATGCCGCGTTTTGCAGGGCATAGCGCACCACCTTGGTGGGGTCGATCACGCCGGCCGCCAGCAGGTTCTCAAAGGTATCGGTGTCGGCATTGAAGCCGAAGTCGTCCTTGCCGTCCATCACCTTGTTGAACACCACCGAGCCTTCAAATCCGGCGTTGACGGCGATTTGGCGCAAAGGCTCCTCCAGGACGCGTTTGAGCAGTTTGACGCCCAGCTTTTCCTCGCCTTGGGCATCCACCTTGTCCAGGGTGCCGATGCAGCGCACCAGGGCCACCCCGCCGCCGGGAACAACTCCTTCTTCCACGGCCGCCCGGGTGGCGTTGAGGGCATCTTCCACCCTGGCCTTTTTCTCTTTCATCTCTGTTTCCGTGGCTGCGCCGATGTTGATCACGGCCACGCCGCCCACCATTTTGGCCAACCGCTCCTGAAGCTTTTCACGGTCATAGTCCGAGGTGGTCTCCTCGATTTGGGCGCGCAGGATCTTGATGCGGCCTTCGATGGCCTCCCGGCCGCCGGCGCCGTCGATGATGGTGGTATTGTCCTTGTCCACGCGCACGGTTTTGGCCTTGCCCAGATCATCGAGGGTGACGTTTTCCAGTTTGACTCCCAATTCTTCGGAAACGACCTGCCCGCCGGTGAGCACGGCGATGTCCTGGAGCATGGCCTTGCGGCGATCGCCGAACCCCGGCGCCTTGACCGCCGCCACTTTGAGGGTGCCGCGAAGCTTGTTGACAATCAGCGTCGCCAGTGCTTCGCCGTCCACATCTTCGGCGACGATCAGCATGGGTTTGCCCAGTTTGGCCACCTGCTCCAGCAGGGGCAGCAGATCCTTCATGGAAGAGATTTTTTTCTCATGAATCAGAATGCAGGGCTCCTCCATGGCCACTTCCATCTTTTCTGCGTTGGTGACAAAGTAAGGTGAGAGATAGCCCCGGTCGAACTGCAGACCCTCCACCACCTCCAGGGTGGTTTCCATGCTTTTGGCTTCCTCCACGGTGATGACGCCCTCTTTGCCCACCTTTTCCATGGCATCGCTGATCAATTGGCCGATCACCATATCGTTGTTGGCGGAAACCGCCCCCACCTGGGTAATTTCGGTTTTGTCCTTGGTGGGTTTGGAGAGCTTTTTCAGCGCTTCCACGACGGCGGCCACCCCTTTTTCCAATCCCCGCTTGAGGGCCATGGGGTTGGCGCCGGCCGCCACCAGCTTCTGGCCTCCAGTGTAGATCGCCTGGGCCAAAATGGTGGCCGTGGTGGTGCCGTCGCCGGCCTTGTCACTGGTTTTGCTGGCCACCTCTTTGACCATCTGGGCGCCCATATTTTCAAATTTGCCTTTGAGTTCAATCTCTTTGGCCACGGTAACGCCGTCCTTGGTCACCAGCGGTGAACCGAACGCTTTGTCCAGGACCACATTGTTGCCTTTGGGACCAAGGGTAACTTTGACGGCATTGGCAAGGGTGTTGACCCCCTTCAGCATTTTTCCCCTGGCCTCGGTGCCGTAGCAGATCATTTTTGAAGCCATCTTCTTTTACCTCCTATTTAATTGCTACCGCCTATTCTATAATCCCCAAAACATCGTCTTCGCGCATGAAAAGATGCTCCACCCCATCGATTTTGATCTCGGTGCCGGCATACTTGGAAAACAGGATGCTGTCACCGACATTGACATCCGGCGGGGTTCGCCGACCGTCGTCGCCAACCTTTCCGGGGCCGACAGCGATGACTTTACCCTTCTGGGGTTTCTCCTTGGCGGTATCAGGAATGATGATGCCGCCAGCGCTCTTCGCCTCCTCCTCCGTTCGTTGAACCAAGAGGCGGTCATTCATGGGTTTGATGTTCATTTGCCATTACCTCCATTGTTTTCAGTTTTTCTTCCAAGGAATAAGCTTGCAAAGGCCGGAATCGACAACGTGTTTGCTACGGCAAAATTTAAATCACTGCAAGTTGGTCGTCAATGGGGTTAAGCAAAAAATTCAACTTTTTCCTAGTTAAGATGGGGTGTTGTATCTGCCTGTAATAGAGTTTTTTTTGAGATGGCTGCTAATAGACCTTGGCCATGATCGGCGACACTGAATACTTTACGGAACCGGTGGCTTTTTTTCCGCAACCACCATTGTTTTCAGTTATAAAGCGGAACTGGGTGGTCCTGTTTCATTTTCCATAAATCCACTATTTGTTTATATTTCAATTTCTTAAAATATTGGTATTTTTTTTGCTGAAAGAGAAAAGCAGACATAGATGGTCTGCTGAAATTTCATTTTCCGCGAAAGGGTGGTTTGTGGCGATTGACCTAAATCGTATCGAGGCATTCGACCTGGCCCGTGCCTTGGCCGTCATGGGCATGGTGGTGGTGAATTATTCGGCCATGATGGCGATCGAGGTTTACCCCGCGGAGTGGATAGGGCCGGCAGTGGACTTTATTTACGGAAGGGCGGCAACCGTCTTCGTCATGCTGTCGGGGGCATCCCTATCGCTGATGGCCGGCAAGTGGGTGAATCGGGACGGGGCACCCCGGCTGAAACCCTATTTGATGAAACGCTGTGTGCTGCTGTTTCTGGCGGGAATGGTGCTGTCTTATTGGTGGGAGGCGGATATCCTCCATGTTTATGCTTTGTTTTTGGCCTTGGGGGCCTGGATGGCATCCCTTTCCAGCCGGGTCCTCAGAAGATTGACGTTGGCGTCTGCCTTCATATCAATACCCGTATGTGCGACCTTGACCGTCTCATACGATCTGACGGATGCAATACCGTTTGTGGAGAATCAGCATTGGAGTGCCCGGCTTCTATTGGATTATGTCACCAGCTGTTACTACCCGCTTTTTCCCTGGATCACCTTTTTCCTGTTCGGCATGGTGTTGGGGCGGCTGGAGATGGCCAAGAGGTCGAACTACAGCCGTTGGGCGGTTGTTGGGATAGTGGTTTGCGTTGGTGTCGAGGTGTTTTCGGCGGCAATGATGGCGTGGGTTGAGCCGCGCGTTTGGGACATAGAGGGAAATTGGTGGATCGTATTTTTACGCTCCGAGGCTTTTCCCGTCACGCCGCTTTTTATGTTCTCTTCCGGTGCGGGCGCCCTGGTCGTCATCAGTTTGTGCCGACAGACCCTGCGGCGGCCTGCGCCGGCACTTTGCCTGGCGCCGGTGCTCGCTTTCGGCAGACTCTCGTTGACCTTGTATGTGACCCATCTGATTTTTGGAATCCTTTTGGTCCAATGGATCGAAAAAAGCAACGGTACGCCCAATGCGGCGCATATGCTCAACGCAGCCGGGCTTTTCTGCTGTGCAGGCATATTGGCATCGGCGTTGTGGCTGCGATGGTTTAGAAGAGGGCCCCTGGAGGCATTGTTTTTTCGTCTGGCCGGTGGGCGCCTGACGAAAAGATCCCGGCACCGGACACCCCCTGCAGCGGCATCGCTGCCGGATGGGGTTTGAGACCATGATGAAACTGATCCGCTCTACTTGAAGCTTTCCTTGCGAAGATCGTATTTGCGCATCAGCTTGTGGAGCTGGCGGGTGCTGATACCGGCCTCTTTTGCCGATAGGTTGATTTTTCCGCTATTGCGTGCCAGCAGGGCTTTGAGATATTGGCGCTCGAAGTCTTCCAGGGCTTGTTTGCGGGCTTCGCCCAGGGAGAGTTGGGTATCCATGGGCAAAAGGGCCGTGGTTTGCTCCTCATCGAACAGTTCCAATGGAAAGCTTTCAGGGGTCAACATGTTCGTGTTTTCCAATATGTAGGCGCGTTCCACCAAATTCTCCAACTCCCGCACGTTGCCGGGCCAGTCATAATTGGACAAGGCCCGCAGAACTTCCGGGTGGATCCCCTCAATATGTTTTTGAAATTCGAGATTGAGGTGATCCAGAAAGCGTTGAGTGAGATCCGGAAGATCTTCAATTCTTTCCCTCAGCGGGGGGATTTCGATGGGAAATACATTTAACCGGTAGTAAAGGTCTTTGCGGTAGCGGTTCTCTTCGCACAGCAGCTTTAAATCATCGTTGGTGGCCGCAACGACGCGGGCGTTGGTCCGGGCGGTCTCTTCACTGCCGATGCGGCTGAAGGTGCCGTCCTGCAACACCTGCAACAACTTGATCTGGGCCGGCGCGGTCAGGGTGCCGACTTCATCCATAAAGATGGTGCCGCCGTTGGCCAGTTCGAATTTGCCCATCTTTTTTCTCACGGCACCGGTAAACGATCCCTTTTCGTGTCCGAAGAGTTCGCTCTCAATCAAGGTGTCCGGTATGGCGCCGCAGTGCACGCTGATGAATTGGGCGTTTTGCCGGTTGCTGTGCTGGTGAATCAACTTGGCCAGGATGGTTTTCCCGGTACCGGTTTCCCCGGAGAGCAGTACCGTGGTCTTTGTGGGGGCCACGGATTGAATCTTTCTGAATGCCTCCGCCATGGCCGGGCTTTTGGTGCACACCACATCCATGGCGTCGGCCTTCCAGAATTGGGTCCGCAGGTAATCCAATTCGGATTGTTTCAATATGCTGGCGGCAAGGGCATCCGTCACATGGCGGATTTGTTCCCGTGTCAAGGGATATGTGATCAGATCGGCGGCGCCTGCCCTGACCCACTGAACCGCCTGGTGCATATTCTCCGGGTGGGTCATGATCACCAGTTCAACGGTGGTGGACCGGTGTTTAAAGTCCTTGATCACATCCTCAGGCGAGCGCTTTTCGGCATGGGGGATCAAATCTTCCAGATCGGCAAAGACCATATCATACCGCGCCTGATCTATGGCACCCAAAGCGCTTGACACGTCCGGCACCGTCTTCAGGCGAACCGTGGATTGAAAAGCGGAGCGAAATTTAACCTTATCAGCTGAGGTCCTGGAGATTATAATCGCCGATCGCATGGTGGCCCTCCAAAAGGGTACGAGTTTGAAAACGCGGCATTTTTATTAAAATTTAAACAAGTTCGCAATATCAAAATGCACACTTTGAAGGGTTGTCCAAACCGGGTAGCAGGCACCCGGTTACCATCCAGTCCGCTCCCTTCTTAGGGTGGTCATTGACTTATAGCAGCCGATTTTTCGGCCATGGCGATTCCGTTTGTGAACTCATAATTCCGATATGGCGCCATACCGAAACCATGCCTGCGAAATTACATACGATTAAATATCAGTATCTTATTCGTGTTCTTAAGATTTTCCAAATCCTTTTTAAACCAATTTCGGAATTGGCTGGGAAGGTAAACTTCCAACGCATGCTGATTATTTAAAATTATATATTTAAAACAAATAGTTATAATTTGGGCACGGGTTTTGAATAACCATTGCAAGTGGATCGCAGTATGATGCTTCCTAACGGTTTTCAAATCAATTAAGCAAGGAGACAGACTATGAAGAAACGGATTAAAATTTTGACCGGTATGGCCTTGGTCCTGACAGCGTTGCTGATGGCCGCACCGCTTATGGCCAACACCACCGTCAGCGGTCAAGTGGGTGACGCAAGTGAGATTATTGCTGATGACGGCACCATCTACACCATTGCCGCTACTGAAAAGGGTGATGAATTGGCTTCCATGGTCGGTGAAACGGTAACCGTCACCGGTACCGTGGAAGAGGCTGAAGGCGAGAAAACCATTACGGTGGAAAGCTTTACAGTGGTTCAAAAGTAATCGATTGCCGATGGTTTGGAGCCGGGTGCTTGACACCCGGTTCCAGACACTGAGTTAATTCATTGGAGAACGCCGATGAAACGTATGGTTCAAATAGCCGTCATGATGTCGGTCGCAATAATCATCTTTGCGGCCGCGGCTTCGGGAGCGGAAATTACGTTGGTGGGTGAAGTAAACGACAATTACCAGTTTTATGCCAACGGACAGCTCTATGAGGTGGCCGAAACCCCTGAGGGAAACGATCTGGTGCTCAACTATATCAGCGCCAAAGTAGAAGTCGTCGGCACCGTCGAAGAGAAAGAGGATATGAAGATCATCACCGTGCGCAGTTTCAGGGTTGTGCCTGAGTAAACAGCACGTCAGTGTTTCAATCGTCTTGGGTTGTCATCCCTCCTCAGGCGGGACATAGCATCCGGGTTGAAAACAACCGGTGAACCGATAAGGTGGACGAATGCCCGATGAGGGCAAGGGAGCTGTGCGTTATGGCCAAAAGAGACAATGAACAAATTGAAACGTTAATTGGTGTTGTCACGCCCGTCGCCTGGGATGACGATCGGGTGTCCGAAGTCGCCTTGTTTGCCACCGATGATGAAGAATACCGCATCGAAAACGGAACGAAGTTTATAGACTATCTGCAGCAATGTATCGAAGCCACCGGCAGGGTGCGCCGGACAAAGAAAGCTTTTCGCAGCATCAACATCAAACGGTTCAAAGTCCTCGAATCGATATGACCATCGGCGAGATGGGTTAAGGAGGCGGTAAGCCATGGAGGATGAGAAAGAAACGGCGCAACAGGACATCCTCGTGTGTCCAAGAAATGCCGGCAATCAATATTTCAAGGGGGTTTGTGAAGCCGTATTTCGAACTTCGAAACATCGACCGTGGTGCCGAAAATGCCCCCATTTTACTGCAGCCGCCGGTACCGAAATCCAAAAGAAGGAACCGGTTCCGGGGGAGGGCGAAACACCAACCATAGGGTGGGGCCATGGATAACCTGACGTCATTGGAAATTTCTGCTTTCAAGCAGCAATTGGAACTGCAATTGGCTGAATTGCTGATGCGGGCCGACGAGACGGTCAGCGTACTCTCGAGAGAAGGGGAGACCACTGCCGATCCCTTGGATCGGGCCGCTCTGGACAGTGGTCGTGAGAACAACCTTCGCTTTCGGGAGCGAGAAAGCCGGCTGATTCGCAAAATCAAGACCGCCCTGGAAAAGATCGATGAAGGCGTTTTTGGGATTTGTGAATCTTGTGGTGATGATATCCCCCTTGCCCGTCTCAAAGCGCGGCCGGTAACGGCCTATTGCATCCAATGCAAAACCAAAATGGAAAGCTGGGAAAAGGCGGTGGGGTTGTGATTGCCTTTGAAGTAATCAGTTGTTTGCATTTGAGCACCGCATGGGGTCAATTTCCTTTTCTTTTGCGCCACTGCTCGCGCAGTTTTTGACGCTCTTGCGGGCTGAGCACTTTCCATTTCCGGTATCTTTTGCGCCACTGTTTTTTCTGCTCCGGCGACAGATTTTGAAATCTGCGATACATATTCCGGATGCGCTGTTTTTGCTCCGGAGAGAGATTTTGCCAGCGGCGGTATTTTTGGCGGAGATTGGCCTTTTGTTCGGGCGACAGCTTTTGAAAGCGTGCAAAATTCTTCCGGATGCGTTCCCGCTCCTTCTGGGGAAGTGATTGAAAGGCTTTGACTTTTTGGCGGATGGCCTTCTTCCGGTCCTCGGAGAGCGATTCCCAGCGCTTGAATTTCCGGCGCAGGGCCGTTTTTTCAGCATCACTGAGCTGCTGCCATTTTTCAATGGCCTCCCGGGAAGGTGTTTGGGCCGACCCGGTGGCGGCGCCCAACAAGAGCACCGCCGGCAACAGCATCATTACAAGTCCAATTTTAATCTTGCTCATTTTTATTTTCCTCGGTCAGATATTCCATCTCTTTGACCATCTCCATCTCTTGTGCCAACTCCATCATTTGAAGGATCTCCATCAAGGCAATGACCTTAAGATCTTCCTCTGTCGGCGGCGATGGGGTCTCGGGCGATGCTTCTCCGGCCCATGCCGGCACCACTGTCACCCATAGGACCAGCATCAGTCGAATCAAAAAGCCGCGCATCACGTCTGGTCTCGCATCGCTTCAATGGACTCCCAATGCTCCAGCATCTCCAGATTGCCGATCATGTCGAAGTCTTCAAGGAGCTCCATATGTTCGGCGATGAACATCTCTTCGGGACTCAATGCCTTGTTGCCTGAAATATAGATCACCACTGCTACGATGCCGGCCAGCCCGCCGGCCAGAACGGGGCGCCACCCGCTGAAGAGATAGCGCAGCCAGGCGTACCGTTTTTGCCGCTTTTCCAGTGTGCCCACCTGTTGCCAGAAGGTGCGGTCGAACCGGGCGGACGGCTCCAACGGCGGCAGGCCTCGTACCATCTCGTCCGTATGTTTCAGGGACGCCAATGTTTGCCGGCACCGCGGGCAGCTTTCCAGGTGCCTGGCCACGGCATCGCTTTGGGGCCCCGGCAATTCGCCATCCAGATAGGCGCTTAACAATACTTCTTCTTTACATGGACTTGTCATGGTCTTCTCCAAAATAGGCACCCAGCATTTTTTTCAACCGCTGCCTTCCCCTGTAGATTAATGTTTTCACATGGTCCTCACTCCGGTTGATCTGCCGGCCGATTTCCCGGTAGGAGAACTCTTCATTGACCCTGAGCAGCAGGGCCGCCCTCTGTTTTTCCGGTAGTTGGGCGATGGCGTTTTGAACCATGGCCTGCTGTTCACGCGAGGCCAGCATGGCATCCGGTGCGCATTCATTCCTTTCGGAGGCTGCGACCTTCACCGGATTTCGGCCCTGCTCGGCAGCTTCTTCCATGGATTCTATCCGATTTCGGTAAATCGGCTTTCGAATTTCGTTCAGGCAGACATTGGCGGCGATTTTAAAGAGCCAGGTGCTGAACCGGGCTTTGGGCCGGTAGCGTGGTGCCGCTTTATATACGCGCAGAAAGGTTTCCTGGGCGAGCTCTTCGGCCACGGCCGGCTGGCCGCAATACCGGTAACAGTAGTTGATCACCCGTTTTTTGTGTTTGTCAAACAGGTGTTGAAAGGCGCGTTGGTCACCCGCCTTGAATTGCAGCATCAATTGAATATCCGGATCAGTACGCATATAAGCAGTTAAACCCTTGGGTGATAAAAAAGTTGCATGCCTGTTGATACAATATCAAATGCTGCACAAATACCAGCGTGGTGATGGGGAAGAATCAGCATTTACCCTTATCAAAAATAATTGGCAACTTTTTCCTGGCGCGCGGGTTTATCTTCATCAGAACTCACAAAAAGTCAATATTGATCCAATCAACCGTTTGTCAAACTTACAAACAGAGAGGGAGAAAAAACATGCGACGATTATGTTTGCACAGTGGATTTGCGGCCTTAATGATGGCGGTTTTTCTGGTGCTGACCGGTTTGTATGGGTGCGGCGGCGGCTCCGGGGACACGGCCGGCCAGCAGAGCGACCAGGGCCGTGTGGTGGTGAGCCTGACCGATGCCCCCGGAGATTTTGCCGCCTACACGGTGGATGTGCTGTCGTTGACGCTCACCAAAGCCAATGGCGCCCAGGTGTCGACACTGCCGTTGGAAACCCGCATCGATTTTACCCAATACACCGATATGACGGAGTTTTTGACTGCGGCCACTGTTCCGTCGGGTGCTTATGTGGCTGCCACCCTTACCCTGGATTACAGCAATGCCGAGATTTGGGTGGAAAATGAATCAGGGGATTCGGTCCAGGTGGCGCCTGAAAACATCCTGGATGGCAATGGCGACCCCATCACTGTTTTGGAAATGACCGTTCATCTGCGAGGCCGCAACCGGTTGCCCATCGCTCCCGGCATCCCGGCCCATTTGCTGTTGGATTTCGACCTCACCGCCACCCATCAAGTGGATTTGGAAGACCCCCAGGTGCCTGTGATCACCGTGGATCCGCTGCTGGTGGCAGATGTCAATCGTTCCCATTTGAAACTGCATCGGGTTCGCGGTGCGCTTAAAGAGGTGAGTGTCGCCCAAAGCAGCTTTTCGTTGTACCTGAGACCTTTTTACTGTCCCCTGTCCGGCGGTCATCGCCACTTTGGCAGCCACACCGTCAGCACCACCGGCGAGACCCTCTTTGAGATCGATGGAACCCCATATACCGGTGGGGCCGGTCTGGATGCCATGGCGGCGCTGGACCCGCTGACGGCGGTCATCGCCATGGGTGATCTCAAGTTTGATCCGCTGAGATTCGAGGCCCGTCAGGTCTATGCCGGTTCCAGCGTGCCGGGTGGGACCATGGACGTGGTGAAAGGGAATGTCATCAGCAGGCAAGGCGATGAGTTGACGGTCAAAGGCGCCACATTGATTCGCGGCGAAAGCAGTGTGATCTTCAATGACGCGGTCACGGTATATATCGGCGACCATACTTTGGTGACGCGCCAGCTGTCCGACAAGCCCCTGGGCGCTTACGGCAAAGACGATATTTCAGTGGGGCAACAGGTGGTGATTTTCGGCACCCTCACCGAAGCGGACGACGAGTGGGTTCTGGATGCCGGTTCCAGTGGCAGTCATGTGCGCATGATGATGACCACCGTGCGGGGCACGGCGCTGTCCGTGGATGAATCTGCCGACACATTGTTGGTTGAACTGCAAACCATTGACCACCGGTTTGTGGATCTGTTTGATTTTTCGGGAACAAATTCCGACCCGGATAATTACCGGATCGATACCGGCGAACTGGATCTGTCCCTGGTGAGGATCGCTTCTCCTTTGAAAGCGCGTGGATTCGTGGAACCCTTTGGTTCCGCCCCGCCCGATTTCAGTGCTCACACCCTGGTTATGGTCGCCGATCTGCAGGCCCTGATGAAAGTGAATTGGGATCCGGCCGGCAGCGCCGCTTTTCAGAACGTTTCAACGGACGGCTTCACCCTCAGCTTGGAGGGGGTTGGAGGTTTCCACCACATTTTCCGGGGAGGTGTGGCCACCGACTTGACGCAACTGAACGCGTCCCCTGCACTGGTTCCCCAAGACGACGGGCAAGGGATTTTTGTGCTCTCATACGCGGATAGGTCATATCAGTTGTTTTTTGAATTCGATGGATTTGCCGAGGCCTTGGCCGCTGATCTGGATGACCACCTGCAGGTGAAAGCATGTCACGCTGTGGGCGATTTTGATGATGACGGGGCGGTACTGACGGCGCATTCCATTGAGATCAAATTTGCTGCCGGGAAGTTAAATTGAAACCGCTGCTGATTTATTAAAGAACGCGGTTATCCTAAAAGCTTAAGCGGGCGGGGTTTATCCCCACTGGTCGGGACAGAGCCCGACCCTACCCGGGAACCCTCAAAACGCCAGGGGTCGGAGTGATTAGCGTAGGGCCGGCCTCTGCGCCGGCCTGGCATAAAATCCGATACCTGCAACTTGAGCTTTATGGATAACCGGGTAAAATTTTAATGGCAGAGCGCAGCGATTCCACACTTCGGCATTCAACACTCCTTGTTCGATATTCTGCGGTTCAACCAAGGGGGGTAATCCAAAGCCGGGTCCTCTGGTCCCGGATGCTTTACTTTGACAAACGATCCCAAAAGTCCCCTCCCCTCCGGGCGGCGTCCCTGCGACCCGAACCCGGCGGTGAAGGCGGGGTGGGCGGTGTCGGCGATGCCGGTCGCGAGCCCCTCAAGCGGGCAATGCGCTCTTCCATGGGGGGATGGGTGGAAAACAGGTTCATCAGACTGCGGCCCGACAGTGGATTGACGATGAACATATGGGCTGTCGACGGATTGGCGTTCATGGGCAGCTGTTTGGAATAGGCGCCCAGCTTTTCCAGGGCGCTGGCCAGCCCCCGGCTGCTGCCGGCCAGTTTTGCGCCGGTGGCATCGGCCAGGTATTCACGGGATCTTGATATGGCCATCTGAATGATCATGGCCCCGAGGGGGGCGATGATGGACATCAGGATCAAGCCCAACCCCCCTAGTCCGCCGTCATCGTCGTCGCTGTGCCCGCCGCCGAAAATGGCGGCCCAGCGCGCCATGGACGCCAGCATCATGACGGCACCGGCCATGGTGGCGGCGATGGAGCCGATGAGGATATCGCGGTTGTTCACATGGGCCATTTCATGGGCCAGCACCCCCATGATTTCATCACGATGCAACAGCTGAAGCAGCCCTTGGGTAACCGCCACCACAGCGTGTTGCGGATTGCGTCCGGTGGCAAAAGCGTTGGGGGCGTCCTTGGGGATGATGTACACCTTGGGCATGGGCAAATCGGCCCTTTGCGCCAGGGTGGCCACCATCTGATAAAGTTCGGGCGCTTGCTGTTGGGTGACTTCCTGTGCGCGGTACATGCGCAGCACAATTTTATCTGAAAACCAGTAGCTGAAAAAATTCATACCAATGGCAAGCACGAATGCGATGACCATTCCCGAAGGTCCGCCGATCAGTCGGCCGATAAGAATTACGAAAACGGTCATCACGGCCAGCAATAATGCAGTGCGAAACTGATTACCCATGGATGATTTTCTCCTGTCTGTGGGTTGATAATTTTTCGGACCTATAACCCATAATAATGCTTTCAGATCCGATATGTACTTATCCAGTTATCAATACAGGGTTTTAAGTTTTAGGTTTTAGGTTTTAGGTTAAGGATTGGGACCTGTTTTATATAATTGTATGGTGCGATCATGGCCTCTGTCCAAGGGCATGTAACGAACAAAGACAGGTGCCTCATTAATTATATATAGATAGAATTCATTTAACCTAAAACTTAAAACCTAAAACGTGCCAGGCGAATAAGATGCGGCCCGATTCTCCTTCTTTTGGGGGTTATCGGTCCGTTTTTTTAACTGCCATATAGACTGACTTTAGCATTTTCTTGACTTGCAAAAATATAGGACAGATCCTACGGTTTGCAACAATGTTGTGTGATTCTTCCTTGCAAATCGTGCCGTTTTTTGGTGAAGTTGGCTCTTCCCCGGTTGGGGGAAAATCCAACATTAAGGATAAAAGGACTATTCATGGACGAAGACCATTCCAACAACCCCCAGGATCCGTCCGAAGAGGATCAGGAAGAGAGTTTCGCCGATCTGTTTGAATCCTACTCCGCCGGTATGAACGAAGACATTGGCGTAGGGGACAAGATC
>JASFER010000176.1:0-12848 GCA_050124755.1 Desulfobacteraceae bacterium | reverse complement strand
CAAAGGCCAGGCTCTGAATGATCTCCTTGATACGGGAAGGCGGTTGCATCAATTCATTTTGATGTGAAACCAAGCCCCAATTCAGGACTTCCACCGCCTCAGGAAACAGATCCAACACATGCTCGATGGTGGCTTTGCTTAACGTGAGATACGCTAACACATTCTGAATATTGAACGTGGCCAAACGAGCCCAGGATGAAACCCTTTGGGGAATCATGTAAGGATCTATAGCCTGATTGGATAACAGTGGATCGGCTTTTCCAATGATTGCATTTTCATTGACCGCCTCTGAATTCTCTCCGGAAAGCCGCTTCAACATCTGCTGTTCCATGGTATGAACGGCATCCATGTCTTTGCCTATTTCCCGGTGGTGGGCGTCATATGCCTGGGCCATGCAAAGAAAGAGTGCGGCCTTGAATACGGGATCGACCAAATCATCCGGAGATGATTCTCCATAGTGACGAATCTGATGCCTGATCTGGGTGGGATTGGTCTCCTCAACCATGGGAAATCGTCCCTGCCGGGAGGAAAAAAACCCGGCCATATCTCCGATACGGCCTTGATGCAGATCGGCCCATGCGTTGTAGCTCTGGATGGCGGATAACAATTGGGCTTGATCGATGCCCTGGGCATACCTGATGTCCAGCAATTCCTTCTGCACCCACGCTTGCATGTGTCCGGGCACCAAAGCCTCGGCAGGCGAAAGCAGGATGACCTGTCCAAAAGCATTGGTGAGCATTCCCAGCTGTTCATCCCCCACATCGGTAAACGGCATCAAACAAATCATATCAACACCTGCTAAGCTTTATTCACCAAAAAGTCTGATAATGCGGTTTCAACGGCTTTGGCCACCATGGACGGGTCCTGTTCGGCGTCGATGATTCTAAATCGCTCCGGCTCGCTGTATGCCAGTTCCAGATAGCCCTGCCGGACGCTTTCATGGAATGCCAGTTTTTCTTTTTCAAAACGGGATTCCTGATCCGTTCGCCCGCCATTGTCGATTTGGCGCCAGGCCCTGGCCAACCCCACCTTCGGGTCCAGATCGAACAAAAGGGTCAGGTCCGGCTTGAGGTCCGCACACACCAGACGATGCAAATCACGCATCAGCCCCTGGTCCAAACCTCGCGCATATCCCTGGTAGACCAGGGTAGCATCAAAAAACCGATCGCAAATCACCGCACGCCCATCCTTTAAATGGGGTTCGATGACCGTTTTGATATGTTGAACCCGATCCGCCACATAGAGCAGCAGCTCGGCGCTTGCATCGAGATCATCATTGGCCGGGTGCAACAAAACCTTCCTGATTTGGGCCCCTATGGCCGTCCCCCCCGGCTCACGGGTGGTCACGCACTCATACCCGGCAGAGGTCAGAAAAGCAACGATGTTATCCATTTGGGATGTTTTGCCGGCTCCCTCAATACCTTCCAACGTGATAAACATACCGACTCCCTTATTTGCTATCGCCGGGCTTACCTTTATAGAAGTGGCGCATGAGCAGGCGGTGATAGGGCGTCCAGGCAGACCCGGTGTCATCTGTCGCCATGAATTCCCGGATGCTGTTGACCCGGGAATCAATTTCATCGATGTAGTTGAGCAACACGGCTTCAATGGTTTTCGGCGGCTCGGGAGATCCGAATTCGCGGGCGCCATGATGACTGATGATCATATGCTTGATCAGGTTGGCTTGATCCGATGGGAAATCCGGAATGGTCCGGATTTTTTCATTCACCAATTCAACGCCCAAAGTAATATGGCTGAGCAACCGGCCCGCATCCGTGTAATCAAAGCTATGGCCGTATGAAAGTTCCTGAATTTTTCCCAGGTCATGAAGCACAGCACCGACCATCAACAGGTCACGATCCACGCCGCTGTAATGACCGGCGATTTTATCCACCAGCAGCACCATGGACAAGGTGTGTTCCAGCAAACCGCCGATATACGCATGGTGCATCAATTTAGCCGCCGGTGCGCGCTTGAATTTCCTTACAATTTCGGGATCATCCCAAAAGGCATGCATCAAAGCGCCGAGGGAATCAGAGGAAATGGTATCCGTTGCCGCCTTCAGGCGTTCAAACATCTGATCCACATTTCGGGATGTGGCCGGAAGAAAATCTTCAGGCATAACCATTTCAGCTGAAACGGCAGCTATTTGTTTCACCACCAGCTGTAATGCGCCCCGGTATTCCCCCGCCTGGGCCGCCACATGAACAAAATCACCGGCTTGGGCGGCGGCCGCCGCCTGGCTCACATTGTCCCACACCACGCCTTTGATCTGCCCGCTTTTATCGGCCAGGGTGACATTCATATAGGGATTTCCATCGCGTTTGTGGGCCATGCTTTTGTCGGCCAGAACAAAGATCTCGTCCACCCTGTCACCGGCAACAATGTCCGCCACAAATCTTGTTTTCGCTTCGGCCATATGCGTTTTATCCATTATTGGTGATATCCATTCTTAAAATCCCATTTTTTGATTTGCTCCAGCGCACTGTAATCCGTCATATCGCACCGCACCGGTGTAACCGAGATGTAGTTATCCATCAGCGCCGCACCATCGGCATCTTTGTCGCTGAAATCTGGAATGGCTTCAATTCCCTGCCAATAGTATGTTTGATCCCTGGGGTCCTGCCGCTTGTCAAAATATTCTTCATAAGGATCGATGGCCTGGCGGCTCACCCGAACACCGGCTGTTTGGTGCTCGGGGAGATTGGGCACATTGATGTTCAGAAAGGTCCCTCCGGGCAATCCGTTGGCATACACCAAGGGCGCCACGCGGGCGACAAACCTGGCTGCGGCGTCATAGTGCGGGTTCTGCTTGCCGTGAATGGATACGGCCATGGATTTGATACCGTAAATAGCGGCTTCTTTAGCAGCCGCCACAGTTCCGGAATAGTTCATGTTGATCCCTACGTTAGCCCCGGGATTGATACCGGAAATCGCCAGGTCCGGCCTGCGGTCCATTAATTCAATCACCGCCAGCTTAATGCAATCAGCCGGAGTGCCGCTCACGGCCCATCCCGTTGCATTGCCATTAAGGGAAACTTCGGTTGCCCGAATGGGACGATGCAGGGTAATCCCATGTCCCACAGCGCTGCGTTCCCGATCCGGCGCCACCACCGTAACCCGATGATGACGGCTCAATATGCGGTACAATGCCAGAAGACCTTCTGAATAGATGCCGTCGTCATTGGTGATCAAAATGTTTAATGATTTAATTTTTGCGCTCATTTGACAGTTGCTCCGACCTGATGTCAAACTCAGGTTGATATTGATTTTTCAGTAATTATAGCTCTATAGTGAAAAATTTCCATTGAGGCAAGCTTGATGAAATCGTAAAAAGTCGCCAAAAAGCAATGTTCTAAAATACCACGAAGGACACGAAGAGCACGAAGCTGAAAATATTATATATTTTTTATTCCTTCGTGTTCTTCGTGCTCTTCGTGGTAAAGATTAGACTTTTTACGAGTTCATCAAGTTTGGATTATGAAGATGATAGTATCGATGGCCCATTGAAAAAACGTCCAAGGTAGTCAATACAATATGCCGTTGCACACCTCCCGAACCGGTCGCACTGTACAATTGCTTCGACTGATACTATACCTGAGCGCCTGCATCGCTTTTTTGGTTGGCATTAGCGGCGTGTCGGGCGCCGATGAACCCGGTGGGGAGCCCCCTTCATCGGATGCATGGCAGATCAGCGCCGATCGTATCGATTATGATCAGACCAAAGACGAGTATACGGCTGCCGGCCATGTCTCTATCTCCAGGGAGGGCCGCACGCTTACGGCTGATAATGTGCGGCTGAACCAAAAAACACGTGAGGCCTTTGCCCAGGGCGATGTGCGCTTGACGTCCGGAGAAGATGTGCTGTCCGGCGACCGGCTCACTTTAAATCTGGACCGCGAAACCGGAACGCTCACCGACGGCACTTTGTTCATCTCCAAAAATCATCTCTATCTGTCGGGTCACAAAATCCAAAAAACCGGGCCCCAAACCTATACCGCAGAAAAAATCCGCATCACTTCATGTGAAGGCTCCGATCCAGCCTGGAGACTCACCGGCCAGGATCTCAAGGTGACCATCGAAGGGTATGGATACGCCAAAAACACGGCCCTGTGGGCCGGAAAGATTCCCGTGCTCTACAGCCCCTTCCTGGTGTTTCCGGTTAAACTCAAACGTCAATCCGGCCTCCTCACACCGGAATTCGGGTACTCCGACCGCAAAGGTTCCGAATATCTCCAACCGTTGTACTGGGCGATAAACGACCATAGTGACGCCACCTTGTATGCCCACTACATGTCGGAACGTGGACTACGCAGCGGCCTTGAGTACCGCTATGTGCTGGATGAAAACGCCTTGGGCGCCATATTCATCGAGGGATTTGAAGACCACCGCATCGATGACGGCCTGGATGACAACAGTGAGCGCTGGGGATACGAAGATGATGATCAGCTCCGCGTCAACAAAGATCGCTATTGGGTGAGGGCCAAACACGATCAGCAATATTCATCGGGCTTATCCCTGAAATTGGACATTGATGTGGTCAGCGACCAAGACTATCTCCATGAATTCAAGTCAGGCTATAACGGATTTGATGAAACCCAGGACTATTTCCAGGAAACTTTCGGGCGCGACATCGACGATTTCAACGACCCGGTGCGTGTCAACCGCCTCAATGTCAACCGGATATGGACCCAATACAGCTTTAATACGGACGTCCGGTGGAATGACGATGTGATCAAACGCCGCATTGAAGAAACGGATGACACCCTGCACGAGCTGCCGACCATCTCCTTTGACGGCACAAAACAGCCCATCGGGTCATCGCCGTTATATTTCGACCTAGCCAGCAGCTACTCCCATTTTTATCGTATCAACGGCACCCGGGGGCATCGCATGGACCTCTATCCGCGCCTCTATTACCCTGTCCTTCTGTGGCAAAGCCTTTCGGTTGAACCTTCGGCGGGGGTGCGTCAAACTGCTTGGCGGGTGGATCATTATGAAACCCAGCCCAGTCACGGCCGCGAAACGCTCTATCGCGCCATCTACGATTTCAAACTGGACGTAAGTACCGAATTCTCGCGCATATTCGATTTTAAAATAGGCGGAAGCGATCGGCTCAAGCATGCCGTCACCCCGGAGGTCATCTATGAGTACACTCCGGAAGAAGACCAGAGTGACTTTCCATGGTTTGACGAACTGGATCGCATCGAGCGCAAGAATTTGATCAGCTATGGCTTCACCAACATCTTTACGGCGAGAACGCCCAAGCTCACGGATGACAACCAGACATCCCATATTTACACGCCCTTTTTGCGGCTCAAATTTCTCCAAAGCTTTGACATTAATAAAGATCGGGAAGGAGACCCAGAGCCTTTCTCCGACATCACGGCCGAATTGGACCTCACCCCCGGCCGATACATTGAATTGGACACCGATGCCCAATGGTCCCCCTACGACAGCCGGTTTGAAGTGTTTAATACAGCCCTTAGGCTTTGGGATAGGCGGGGGGACAAATTAAACGTCGACTACCGCTATACCCGGGAGACCAGCCCAACGGCCCAAGATGGCATTGAAACCTTGGGGTTGGATGGCCAGTGGGTACTGACAGACAAATGGCGCGTACGGGCCGGATATGAGTACAACTTTTTTGATGACAAGGAGATTGAAACCAGCGCAGGGGTCAGCTATCAATCCCGTTGCTGGGGCGTTGACATTGATTATTCGGTTGAAGAGGGTAACAAGCGCTTTGGCATTCTGTTCAAGCTGGTCGGACTGGGCTCCATCGGCAGCTAGTTGAAAAAACCTAAGGACTCCATATCCTTTGTTGTCAAGGGTTCGCAGTAGATGCACTACGGCTTCACCCTTTCCGCCTTGGCTATGGGGCCCTTAGGCTTTTTCAACATTTATATATAAGAATGCGTTTGCTCTCAGCATGTTGAAGTTTGTCGTTCAATGTCAATAACTTAAGTTGTTTGTATCGGGATCGCTATCGAAATCGAAAAGAACTATAATACCAATATGTTCGATACCGATCCCGATAGCGATAGCGATCCCGAAAAGATACTTGAAAAGCATCAAACGCTTAAGTTACGGACATGGCGATCAAGCCTTGCCATGCATTGAGTTGTCATACCAAGCCGGCACGGAGGCCGGCCCTACGCAAGAAATGACATCGTTGATCGGAAAAATGGTCTTCGTAGGGCCGGGCTCTGTCCCGGCCGCCACGCCTCACCGGCCTTTTAATAAATTCGTTAGGACTTGAATTTCCCTGATAACCGTATATGATAATTTGATTTTTGTATAACTCTATGAAAAAGGAACATTGTTCATGATTGTTGTTAAAACGCCCCTGCGCATCAGTTTTGTGGGGGGCGGGTCCGATATCAAGGCATTTTACGCCCACCATGAGGGGCAGGTGGTGTGCACGGCCATTGACAAGTTTGTTTACGCCATTGTCAAAGAGCGATTTGATGATTTGATCTACATTAACTACTCAAAAAAAGAGACTGTGGCACACGTGGATGAAATCCAGCACGACCTGGTGCGCGAAGCCATGAAGGTTACCGGGGTGGAAAATGGCATCGAAATCACCACCCTGGCGGATATCCCCTCCAGTGGATCGGGATTGGGCAGCTCCAGTTCCATCACTGTGGCCCTTTTGCATGCCCTCTATGCCTATCAAAACATTTTGGTCACTGCAGAGCAGCTGGCGCAAGAGGCGTGTCGCATTGAAATCGATATCTTGGGCAAACCCATCGGGCGCCAGGACCAGTATGCCGCAGCATACGGCGGGGTAAACCGCTTCAGCTTTAAGCCGGATGACACCACTGTTAGAGCGCCGATAAAAATGGACCGCATCACCCGAAGAAAATTTTCATCATCCCTGTTGCTTTATTACACCGGCATCACCCGTAGCGCCGATAAAATTCTGAGTCGCCAGAGTTCCAATATGAACGGCCAAGCGAAGCGCAAGACCATGCAATCAATGGTGGATTTGGTCCTTCCTTTTGCACAGGCTTTGGAGCAGTGCGATATCACACAGTGCGGTCATTTGCTGGATCGAAACTGGCAGCTCAAACAACAAATGGCCTCGGGGATCAGCAACCCGACCATCGAGAAGATGCACCGCCAAGCCATGGATGCCGGTGCATTGGCCGGAAAAGTTTGTGGTGCCGGCGGCGGCGGCTTTCTGCTGTTATTGGTCCCGCGGGAAAACCAGAACAAGGTTTTTGAAGCTATGAATGTTTACCGTGAATTGCCGTTCATCATCGAGGAGTGCGGCAGCAAAGTGATCTTTGAAGATCGATCCTATTCGAGTAAGTAGCTATGAAAATATTGATTACCGGCGGAGCCGGATTCATCGGTTCTCACACGGCCGACGCACTGATTGAAAGCGGCCATGATGTGCGCATTCTGGACAATCTGCAAGCCACGGTGCACCCCAAAGGCAAACCGGCCTACTTGAATTCCAAGGCCGAATTCATCCAGGGGGATGTCCGCGATGCCAATGCCTGGCGATCGGCGCTCAAAGATGTCGAAGCCGTGTACCATTTGGCTGCATACCAGGATTACCTTACCGATTTTTCGACTTTTTTTGATGTAAATGCCGTTTCCACGGCTTTGTTGTATGAAATCCTCGTCGGGGAACCGGACCTGCATCATATTCGAAAGGTCGTGGTTGCCGCCAGCCAGGCCGTTATGGGAGAAGGCCGCTACCGTTGCGACACCTGCGCAAAAGATGAGACCGATTACCGCTATCCCGATATTCGATTGGATGCACAGCTATCAAAGGGACAATGGGAACACAGCTGCCCTGAATGCGGCAATATTTTACAATGGCAGCCCTCGGATGAAACTGTCATCAAACCATGCAACCAATATGCGCTGTCCAAGCACTCCCAAGAGCAAATCGCTATTCAACTGGGGCGGCGATACGATATTCCGTCGGTGGTCATGCGCTACTCCATTGTGCAGGGGCCCAGACAATCGTTCTATAATGCCTATTCCGGAGCCATGCGCATTTTTGCGCTGTCCCTTTTTTTCAATAAACCGCCCAGTATCTACGAAGATGGCCGTCAGACCCGGGATTTTGTTAATATTAAAGATGTCGTGGACGCCAATTTGCTGGTATTGGAAAAACCGGAAGCCGATTATCAGGTATTCAATGTGGGAGGCGGGGTGGCCTGGACGGTCAACCGGTTTTATGAGACCATGCAAAAACGTGTCGGTAAAGAAATCGAACCGTTGAAGGAGAGCAGCTATCGCTACGGGGACACACGCCATATCTTTTCAGATACACGCAAGCTGCAATCGTTGGGATGGTTCCCTAAGCGATCGGTGGAAGACAGCATTTCAGATTATTGGGACTTTCTGGGATACCAGAAAGAAGCGGATGATATTTTGTCCTATGCACAAAAACATATGCGCCGGCTGAACGTCGTAAGAAAAAGCAAAGCCTGACGAATGAAAGCATTTTTACTGGCAGCCGGGAAGGGCACGCGATTAAAACCCTATACAGACCGACACCCCAAGTGTTTGATCCCCATTAACGGAACGCCCTTGCTCAAAATTTGGATTGATCTGCTGTCCCGGAGCGGTATCTCAGAGGTGTTGATCAATACCCACCACCATGCCGAACAGGTAGAGCGGTTTGTTGCCGGCGTCCGATCAAGCACTTCCATCACCATACACACGGTTCATGAACCCGAATTGCTGGGCAGTGCCGGAACCATTCTGCATAATAATAGTTTTGTGGTGGATCAATCGGACTTCCTCATTGCCTATGCAGACAACCTCACCAACCTGGACCTTCTAAAAATGATTGACAATCATCGCCGTTTCCGCTCTATGGGGGGCGTTTTAACCATCGGGCTAATTAAAGCCCCCAACCCGAAGGCATGCGGCATTGTCACCCTTGATGATAACAATAAAATCATTAAGTTTGTGGAAAAACCCGAAAATCCGGAAAGCGATCTGGCCAATGGAGGCATCTACATCGCTTCAAACGATCTTCTTGATATGATGCAAAAATCAGGAGAATTTAATAGCGCCAAGGTATGGGATTTGGGCCATCACGTCCTGCCTCTGCTCACGGACGGAATGTACGGTTTTCATATTGCCCCCTACTACCTCAAGGATATTGGAACACCCGAAGCGTACAAAGAGGCATTGAACCAATGGCCGGTTTAGAATAAACATAAAGGATCGATATAAGGACGCCAATGGATTTCAATCAATTTGCCGGTCAATATTTGGGCCGTCTCAAAAAAGTTATGGATGGTTTTGATCTGGAGGTGTTTGACCGGATGGTACGGCTCATTTTGGATGCGTATGCTCAAAGGGCTCATATCTTTATCATGGGCAATGGCGGCAGCGGTGCTACGGCAAGTCATCTGGCCTGCGACATCAACAAAGGTTGCTGCATCGATCTGGATCACAAATTCAAAATGATCTGCCTGAACGATAATATGCCGACAATGCTGGCGCTGGCCAATGATATCTCTTATGAAGCGGTTTTTGAAGAGCAATTGAAAAATTTCTTCAATCCGGACGACTTGGTTATCGGCATCTCCGGCAGCGGCAATTCAAAGAATGTGTTGCGCGCTATTGGATATGCAGCGGCCAACGGCGGCCGAACAATTGGATGGAGCGGGTTTGGCGGTGGGGAATTGGCCAAAATGGTCGACTTGGCATTTGTGGTCAATAGCGATGATATGCAGCAAGTGGAAGATGCCCATATGGTGGTGGCCCACATGATCATGCAGTCTGTTTATGCGGCTTTGCACCAAGACGCAAACATGATGATGTGTTGATCAATTTACCTTCACTCATAAGCAGGCGTTTCTTAAGTGAATTAGCATGACCATAGACCGACTCATTCCCTCCTGGTATGTGCTGCATACCAAAAGCCGTTTTGAAAACGTTGTACATGACGGATTGCTTAAAAAGTCCGTGGAAGCTTTTTTGCCTAAAATCACCGTACAAAGCAAGCGCAAGGACCGTAAAAAGTTGATCCGGGTCCCGCTGTTCCCGGGGTATGTTTTCGTTAAGTCGGATCTCAAACCAAACCATCATTTGGAAATTGTCAAAACCGTGGGAGCGGTCAAACTGGTCGGCAACATTCAAGGTCCGGTCTCGGTACCCAAAGAAACCGTTGAATCATTGAAAATCATGGTGGCTTCGAACCAACCGGTGGAAACCGGTTACCATTTCAAGAAAGGGGATCGGGTCATGGTTGTGGCCGGCCCCTTTTCTGGTGTGATCGGTGTTTTTGACCGCTATGGCGGCCAGGGACGGATTGTGGTCCATATAGAGGCGCTGGGTCAATTTGCAGCTGTTGAAGTGGATGCCGACGATGTGGAGAAGATGCCGGCTATAGCGACATAACTACTTGACTTTTTATAAAGATATGTTTTATAGGTTTAACTTTAGGGCGGGTTGTACCACTGATGGCCACAAGGAGGATTTATGAACAAGTTGGAGCTAATCTCCGCGCTTAAAAATGACGCAGAGATATCGAAAACCGAAGCCGCCAGAATCGTTCAAATCTTTTTTGACAGCATGGCAGACGCCATGGCTCATGGTGAACGGGTTGAAATTCGGGGATTGTGCAGCTTTTATGTCAAGAATTATAAAAGTTATGTGGGCAGAAATCCAAAAACGGGCGATAAGGTGACGATCCAGCCTAAAAAACTACCGTTCTTCAAATCAGGCAAGGAACTTAAAGAACGCGTTGATTTTTAAGTCAATGGGTCCCATTGGACCTACGCAGGCGGAACCGCGAACAGGGCCTGTAACAGATCGTTTTTCACCAGCCCGTGTTGGCGGGAATATACAGTTGTGCCTGGATTCGAAATAATCATTGGACAAAAACGCCCCGTTCGGCTTTTACAGACGTTTCTGCAAAATGCCACGCTTCCCCACGCCCTCATCTTCAGCGGCATCTCAGGCATTGGCAAACGGACTGTCGCCAAAATCCTGGCCATGGCCCTCAATTGCCAAACAAGCGGTGATAAAACCAATCCTTGCGGCCAGTGCCCGGTATGTCGGCAAATCCTTGCGGGCAGTCATCCGGATGTCATTCTGACTGAACCGCAAGGCAATTATATCCGTATTGACCAGATACGTGATTTGTTGCACGTATTGGCCATGAAACCCTGCCAAGCGGATCATAGGGTGGCGATCATTGCCGATGCGCAGGCCATGAACAAAGAAGCGGCCAACGCCTTGCTAAAGGTATTGGAAGAGCCGCCTGAAAATACGACAATGATACTGACAGTGCTGCAACGTTCAGATCTTTTGCCGACCATTGTGTCCCGCTGCAGGCATATCCGCTTTGATCCTTTGGCCGCGGATGATATTGTATCCCTGATGGAGGAGCGTTCGGAAGCCGACGATCCATTTGTAAAAACTGCGGCCACTTTGGCAGGGGGCAGTTTATCCAAAGCCAATATGCTGGCGACAGCTGCATGGCGTGAACACCGCAACTGGATTATCCGTGCAGCCGGACTGGATCAGCCCGCCTCCGGTGACCGCCGGTCCTTGACGTCGGCTTTGGCGTTCGCTGTACAGTTGGCGCAAAAGAAGGATCAGCTAGCGGAGTTGCTGGAAATCTTAAAAACCTGGATTCGCGATTTAAGTATTTGGCCCTATTATCCGCAATCTGTTATCAACGGTGATTATCGTGAGGTGTTGGAACGCGTGCGGCCCAGTATGGATGACTTTCAGCTGCTCAGCATATGGTATGCAGTAGAAAAAGCACAAAAAGATATTGCGGCCAAAGCGAACATGAGATTAACTTTAGATGTAATGGCCCTTGGCATGGCTGGTTATGAGCTTGGCTGAGCGGTCTGATGGATTTTATCTATGAGCAAAATTGTCGGTATTAAATTTAAAGCCGGCGGCAAAATATACGATTTTGACTCGGGTGCCTTTGTTCTGGTTGTCGGAGATCCGGTTATTGTCGAGACTGAAAAGGGCCTGGGGTTCGGGACCGTGGCTGTGCCCCCCAGACCGTTTGAAGGGAAACAGCCGGAGAAACCCTTGAAAAAGGTTTTTCGCAAAGCTACTGATCAGGATTTTGACAGGCGGCGCAAGAATAAAGGTCTGGAGAAAGAGGCCCATGAGAAGTGCCTGAAATTCATTAAAGAGCTCGGGCTCAAGATGAATCTTTTCAGTGTCGAAGCCACTTTTGATGCCAGCCGTCTTACATTTTTTTTTACCGCTGACGGTCGCGTCGACTTCAGGCAATTGGTCAAGATGCTGGTCAAGGAATTCCGTGTGCGCATTGAGATGCGGCAAGTGGGCATTCGCAACCAAGCCAAAATGTGCGGCGGCATCGGCCGATGCGGCCGGGAGTTTTGCTGCTCCACTTTCATGGAAAAATTTGACCCGGTCTCTATCCGCATGGCAAAGGACCAGGGGCTTTCACTTAATCCAACCAAAATATCCGGTCAATGCGGACGGTTAATGTGCTGTTTAACCTTTGAAAACAAAGTCTACCAGGAAATCAGGTCTCGCTTCCCGAAAATGGGCAAAATCGTTAAGACCAAAGAGCATACTGGAAAAGTCATCCGTTTCAATTTTCTCCAGAACAAAGTAGCATTACGGCTGGAGGACAAACAGGAAGTTGAAATCAGCGTGGATGAAATCATCAAGTAACCCATGAGGAGAAGACCATGTCACCCCGATTTTACGTTACTACCCCCATATACTATGTAAATGCCAGGCCCCATCTGGGACATGCTTATACCACCATCTGTGCTGATGTTATCAACCGCTATCACCAAATGGTCATGGACGATACATTCTTCCTCACCGGCACGGATGAGCACGGGGACAAAATCGTG
>JASFER010000175.1:0-12864 GCA_050124755.1 Desulfobacteraceae bacterium | reverse complement strand
TAATTACGAGGTTAGCAGGACTCAACCATGAACCAAGAACTATGAACTTTGAACTCAGGAGCCGAAGGTCCCGACAACCGGATGAATTCCCTTGCGGAAATTTGCTGACCCGTGTTACTAATGCTGCACTCCGCCCCCAATGGGTGAAGGCGTTTTATCTAATGAATGAACGCCTAAAATAATCGTTTGTAACTGGGTGTGCACTGATCCTGGATTGAGGATTCAGCTTGCGCTATTTAATCTGTAATGAGGAGGGAGTTACATGAAAGTTTTTAAATTAGGCATTATTGCGGTTGTTTTAGTCGTATTTTCAGTCGCTGTTGCTGCAGCTGGGACATTGCAGGACGTGAAGGCCAAAGGCTACATCTCTGTTGGTGTGAACGAAGGCTTGTTCGGTTTTTCCAAGCCGGATGAAAAAGGCGTCTGGCGCGGCTTGGATGTGGATACGGCCCGTGCCGTCTCCGTTGCTGTTTTCGGAGCTCCTGATAAGATCAAATGGGTGCCGCTGACCGCCAAAACCCGCTTTACCGCATTGCAATCCGGAGAGATCGATGTGTTGACCCGCAACGCTACCCGTACGATGACGCGGGAAACCGCCCTGGGTCTCAACTTCGTTCAGACCAATTACTACGATGGTCAAGGATTCCTGATTCCCAAAAAACTGGGTGTAAAGAGCGCCAAGGAGCTTGATGGGGCAACGGTTTGCGTATTGCCCGGAACCACCACGGAACTCAATGCCGCCGACTATTTTCGGGCCAACGGCATGAAAATGAAACCTGTTGTAATTGAAAGCACGCCCGAATTGGCCAAAGCTTATTTTGCCGGGCGTTGCGACTGCCTGACGTCGGATGCGTCCCAGCTGGCCGGGACCCGCGCCATTGCTCCCAAACCGGACGACCACGTTATTCTGCCGGAAATTATTTCCCGTGAGCCGTTGGGGCCGGCTGTACGTCATGGCGACGATCAATGGGCCGATATCGTGGACTTTGCGACAATGGCTTTGATTGAAGCCGAATACCTGGGCATTACTTCTAAAAACGTCGATCAGATGCTCAAAAGCAAGGATCCCAAGATCCAAAGATTCTTAGGGGTCAGCAAAGGCAACGGCAAAGCGCTGGGTCTGGATGAAAAATGGGCCTACAATATCGTCAAAATGGTGGGCAACTACGGTGAAGTTTTTGAACGCAACGTGGGTAAAAATACACCGCTCAAACTGGAACGCGGTCTCAATGCGCTGTGGACAGACGGTGGTTTGATGTATACCCCGCCGTTTAAATAGCAGGTAAGCCTTAGGCTTAGTTCAAAGTTTCTGGTTTCTGGTTCAAGGTTAAAGCTGCCTGGTTCTCAAGGAAGTCGTGATTTGAAGCAGGTGAGTGATGATCCGGACCGAAGGCCCCCATTCAGGATCGCGGCGCCGAACGATACCAGCAATGCAGTGTCCGGCACTGAAGCTGCCTGAAACCAAAACAACCAGAAACCAGAAACTGGAAACCAGGAACCCTGAAACTTCTATTATATGGCTCAATCTGAAACAGGAACGCCCAAAGTTGCGAGCTCCGAGAAGGTATCTTTCTGGTATGATCCTGCCAAACGCTCCATCATCTACCAGATTGCTACGCTTTGTTTGTTTGGCCTCTTAAGCTACTATCTCGTCTCCAATACCCTGGCCAATCTCGAGCGCCAGTCCATTGCCACCGGTTTCGGTTTTTTGCAAAAGGAAGCCTCTTTTGAAATCGGTGAGACACTGATTTCCTATTCCGCAGCCGATACTTACGGCCGCGCTTTGGTGGTTGGTGCACTGAATACGTTGCTGGTTGCGTTCATCGGGATCATTTTAACCGTGATCCTGGGAACGTTGATCGGTGTGGCGCGCCTTTCCAAGAACTGGCTGGTTTCTAAACTGGCCGCTATGTACATCGAAGTCTTTCAGGATATCCCTATACTGCTGCAGTTGTTCTTCTGGTATGCATTTTTCTACGAAATGCTTCCATCCCCCCGCCAGGCCATCAATCTTTTTGAAGGGGTGTTTCTCTGCAACCGGGGGCTGATATTTGCAGTGCCAGCCGCCCATGCGGTTCATGGCTACATGGCCTTGGCATTATGTGTCGCAGTGGGGATCGTTGTCTGGATACAAAAATGGGCGTCCAAACGACAGGCGCAGACCGGAAAACCTTTTCCGGTTTACAAGGCCGGTATTGGCATCGTGATCGGTCTGCCGCTTATTGTATGGCTGCTGGGTGGGGCGCCGATGCAAATGAGCGTCCCGGTGCTCAAGGGGTTTAATTTCAAAGGCGGCATGAGTGTCAGCCCCGAATTCACGGCGCTTTTGCTGGGATTGGTGCTTTACACGGCGGCCTTCGTGGCCGAGGTGGTGCGTGCCGGTATCCAGTCGGTCAGCAAGGGGCAGACCGAAGCGGCCATGGCCATCGGTCTGAGATCGGGACAGGTCCTTAACCTGGTGATTTTGCCCCAGGCCCTCAGGGTGATTATTCCTCCGCTCACCAGCCAGATGCTGAACCTCACCAAAAACAGCTCGCTGGCAGTGGCCATCGGCTACCCGGATTTTGTCTCGGTGGCCGGAACGGCCATCAACCAGACGGGTCAGGCCATAGAGGGGGTGATGCTGATTATGGCCGTCTATTTGGTGTTCAGCTTGAGTACTTCGGCTTTCATGAACTGGTATAACAAAAAGATGAAGTTGGTGGAACGGTAAGGCCATCTGTCGATGGCCGGTTTTAGGTTTTAGGTGTTGAGTTTTAAGTGAAGGAATCCTACCGATTTTAAATGGGGATGAGTGATAATGGCGGATACTTCAACTGTTGATATTGCGATCAAATCAGAGATCAAACCGCCGGTGGCCAGCGTTGGTGTTGCGGGGTGGGCGAGGGCCAATCTTTTCAGCAGCTGGTTTAATTCCTTGTTGACCATTGTGGCACTGGCCATTTTATGGAAAACCCTGATCCCCTTTGTTGAATGGGCTTTCATCGATAGCATGTGGTTTACGACCGGCAAGGAGTGCCAAGCCGGCGAAGGGGCCTGCTGGTCGGTTATTACGGCAAACATAAGGTTTGTGCTGTTTGGCTTCTATCCATACGAGCTGCAATGGCGACCCGGACTGGCCATTGTTTTATTGGTGGCATTGCTGATTTTCAGCCAGTACCGCCGATTCTGGAAAAAATCCCTTGCTTACTTCTGGATCGTCGGACTGGTGGTCATGGGGATTTTGCTCAAAGGCGGCATATTTGGGCTGGCATCGGTTGAAAGCACCCAATGGGGAGGCCTTCCCCTGACGTTGCTGTTATCGATATTCGGCCTGACGGCCGCCTATCCATTGGGCATCGTTCTAGCGCTGGGGCGGCAATCGCGCATGCCGGCCATCAAATCCCTCTGTGTCGTATATATTGAGCTGATACGCGGGGTTCCCCTGATCAGCCTGCTTTTTATGTCTTCAGTGGTTTTCCCGCTGTTTTTACCCGAAGGCGTTACCATCAACAGCATTTTGCGGGCCCAGGTGGCCATCATTCTTTTCACCGCGGCTTATATCGCCGAGGTGGTGCGCGGCGGGTTGCAGGGTATGAGCAAAGGCCAATACGAAGCGGCCGACTCCTTGGGGCTCAATTACTTTCAGACCATGCGCTTGATCATTTTGCCTCAGGCTTTGAAAATCGTTATTCCGCCATCGGTCAGTATTCTGATTTCAGCTTTTAAGGACACCTCCCTGGTGGTGATTATCGCATTGTACGACCTGCTGAAAACCACCCAGAGCACTTTGCAGGATCCGCGCTGGATGGGCTTTTCAGCCGAAGCTTATATCTTCGTCGCGTGTATTTATTTCATCTGCTGTTTCTATTTGAGCAACTTCAGCAGAAAGATCGAAAGAGAATTGGATACTGGGTATTAATAAGAGATCGTTTTAGGTTTTAAGTTTTAGGTTTTAGGTGAAGGATGGGTTCCTTTTTTAATTCTGATTCAGAAAATGCCGTTATAGAGATTATGCTGCAGCCTGATATTTTGAAAGTCCCCATTTAAAATAGGCAGAATTCCACAACCTAAAACTTAAAACCTAAAACCTAAAACCTTTATCTTTTCACAGGAAAAACCATGTCAGCTTCCAAAACCGAGATTCAAGACAACGACAATATCATTGAAATTAAAGAAATGCACAAATGGTATGGCGAGTTTCATGTGCTTAATGATATCAATCTGGATGTGAAGCGTCAGGAGCGGATCGTGATTTGCGGGCCGTCGGGGTCCGGCAAATCCACGTTGATTCGCTGTATCAACCGGCTGGAGGAGCACCAGCGCGGAAAAATCGTTGTCGACGGCATAGAACTGACCAACGACCTGAAAAACATTGAGAAGATTCGCGCTGAAGTCGGCATGGTGTTTCAACATTTCAATCTCTTCCCACACCTGACCATTGTTGAAAATTTAACGCTCGGTCCCATTTGGGTTCGCAAGACCCCCAAAAAGGAGGCCGAGGAGGCAGCCATGCACTATCTCGAGAAAGTCCAGATTGCCGAACAGGCCCGCAAATATCCCGGACAACTCTCCGGCGGACAGCAGCAGCGGGTGGCCATTGCACGAAGCTTGTGTATGGCCCCCAAAGTGATGCTGTTTGACGAGCCCACATCGGCGCTGGATCCGGAAATGATCAAAGAAGTATTGGACGTTATGATCGAGTTGGCGCGGGAGGGAATGACCATGCTGGTGGTCACCCATGAGATGGGTTTTGCCAAGAGCGTCGCCCACCGTGTGCTGTTCATGGACGCCGGCCAGATTGTAGAGCAGAACTCTCCGCATGAGTTTTTCGACAATCCTCAGAGTGATCGGACGAAGTTATTCCTTAGCCAAATCCTCCATTGAAAATGCCGGAGGACTCTCCCGACTTTGGCGAGATGTTGTCAAGGGCTTGCAGTAGTTTGACTACGGCTGCGCCCTCTCAGCCTTGGCTCTGAAGCCTCCCGCTTTTTCCGCGATGGCCGGAGGACTCTCCCGCCCCTGCCGAGAGGGTATTTAGGGCCGGCCGGGACAGAGCCCGGCCCTACGAAGTCTATTATCCCAACCAACGATGTCGCTTGGAACGTAGGGCCGGTCTCTGCGCCGGCCTGGCATAGGATACAATACTTCGGCAAAGCTTGATCACCATGCCTGTTTTAGAGTGCTTTTAAACAATTATCCATCCCAGGGGTTGACGGCTCTTCGGACCCGGCTGCGCCCTCTCAGCCTTGAATCTGAAACCCTCAGGCTTTTTCAACTTTCTTATTTTGCCTGCCATTATGAGACGAAATCATTTTAGGGCCTGTTTTGGTTTGCTTATTTCGTGGGTTTGATTTAAATGGGTTGATCTGATGATAACCGCATTATTGGTATTATACTGTTTTGATTTATATAAAATTACTTCTTACCGCCGTATTTTGGGGAGGCACTTTCATTGCCGGTAAGGTGATTGCCCGGAGCATCCATCCGGTCAATGCGGCTTTTCTGCGATTTACCATTGCTACCTTTTGTTTGCTGATCCTTGTCCGCAAGTATGAGGGTCGGCTGCCGAGATTGCATCCCAGGCAGATCTTGCCTGTGGTTCTGCTGGGACTGACAGGGGTTTTCGCTTACAATATTCTATTTTTTTCAGGTCTCAAGCATATTGAAGCCGGTCGGGCCGCTCTCATTATCGCCAACAATCCGATTATCATCAGCCTCTTGTCCGCTGTGATATTCAAAGAGCCGCTGAATTGGATCAAATGTACCGGCATATGCGTGTCGGTGGCCGGTGCGATGGTGGTCATCTCCCACGGCCGTATTGGGGACGTGGCCAGTTACACGGTTGGCACAGGGGAGTTGTTGATTTTCGGATGTGTCCTCAGTTGGGTTGCTTATTCCCTTATCGGCAAGGTGGTTTTGGAACGTATGTCGCCTCTGGTTGCCGTAGCCTATTCAGCATTGGTGGGAGCGGCGCTGTTGGCCGTTCCGGCTTTTGTTTACGGCATCGTCGACGAAATCGGCGGTTACAGGATAGTAGATTGGGTGAGTCTTGCCTACCTGGGTTTTTTCGGCACCGTTCTTGGGTTTTTCTGGTACTATCAGGGCATCGAGCGCATCGGGCCAATGAGGGCCAGTGTGTTTATTAACTTCGTACCGATCAGCGCAATCATGCTTTCTTTTTTCCTGCTGAATGAGCCCCTTACCCTATCATTGCTGGTGGGAGGCGCTATGGTGATCATGGGCGTCTATTTTACCAATGCGTCTAATTTGATTGTTCAGATTTTCAACAAACGTCGGACATAGAAACAGATCGTTTCGTTGTCACGATCAATTGATTGTGCCCGGTCTGGGTTCTATATAGGATCGACAGGATACATTAACTTAAAACTTTACACTTTAAACTTTAATCTCAAAAATAATCCTATTTTTGTTCCATGGCCTCTTTCGATATCACTATTGAAATCTTCGTCATTCTGTTCCTCGGTGGATTTTCAGCAGGGTTTGTGGATTCCATTGCCGGTGGCGGCGGCTTGATCTCCCTGCCGGTGCTGCTATCCGTCGGGCTGCCGCCACAATTGGCCTTGGGCACCAATAAACTGCAAGGTACTTTTGGTACCCTGTCCTCATCTTATAACTACATCCGCAGCGGAAAGGTGGAGCTAAATGAATCCGTAGCAGGTATCGTCTTCACCTTCATCGGGGCCGTTATAGGTGCCTGGTTGATCCAAATACTGGACCCGGGGTTCATCAAGCATATCATCCCCATATTGTTGATGGCGGTTTTTGTTTATACGGTCATCTCCAGGGACCTCGGCTTTAAGCGCCGCGATGCCCTAATGCCCCATAGATGGTTTTATTTGGTGTTTGGGTTGGCCCTGGGTTTCTACGACGGTTTTTTTGGCCCCGGAACGGGGTCCTTTTGGACGGCCGCACTGATGGTTTTGCTGGGTTACGACATGACCAGGGCCGCCGGGGCCACGCGCATTATGAATTTCACCAGTAATGTGGTTGCCCTCAGCGTTTTCATCATCGGTCACAACGTGCTATACTCAGCCGGGATTTGCATGGCGATAGGGCAAATTCTTGGCGCCAGGATCGGATCGAGCCTGGCGATTAAGAAAGGCGCCCGGTTTATCCGGCCGATTTTTCTGACTGTTGTATTTCTGACCATTACGAGGTTGGGATATGTTTACTACATAAGAGATTGGTAACAGACCCGTGAAAACGTCTGGGAGGCTGAACGTGAAAATCAGAATCTTTACCACCGGCGGTACCATTGACAAAATTTACTTCGATCAAAAGAGTCAATATGAAATCGGCGACCCCCAGGCCGGCGGCGTGCTTGAGCGCGCCAATGTCACCTTTGAATATGAAGTTGAATCCATTCTCAGGCAAGACAGCCTGGATCTTACCGATGATGACCGACGCATCATACGAGCGGCCGTGGAGTCTGCTGCGGAAGAGAATTTCGTCATCACCCACGGCACCGACACCATGATCGATACGGCCAAAGTCCTGGAGGCGATTCCGGGAAAAACCATTGTTTTAACCGGGTCCATGTATCCTGCCCGTTTTCGTGACAGTGATGCCGTTTTCAACCTGGGATGCGCCGTAATCGCCGCGCAAACCCTTCAACCCGGCATCTATATCGCCATGAACGGACAAATTTTTGATCCCCGAACATCGCGCAAAAACGTTGAAATGAATCGGTTCGAGAGGATTTAGGTTGCCCAATGCCCAAAGAATCAGTTCTCATCAGAGAAGCCAATGCCGATGATGTCCCCACGCTGTGCCGGCTCATTCGACAATCCTACCGGGAAGTGGCCCGAAGATTCGGCCTGAATTCGGAAAACTGCCCCAAGCATCCGTCCAATTACACCGATCAGTGGGTTGAAAATGATTTATCCAGGGGGGTGACTTACTATCTTTTGGAAGCAGATGGCAGGCCTATAGGCTGCGCGGCTCTGGAGATCGTGAAGACAGGCCTGTGCTATCTGGAACGTTTGGCTGTACTGCCCAATGCCAGGCGAAAGGGATACGGACAAAAACTGGTTGAACATGTTTTGGGGGAAGCAGGCGCCCGACGCATCAAGCATGCGAGTATCGGTATCATTGCCGACCAAACGGAGTTGAAGATCTGGTACCGGCGCATTGGGTTCACGGAAGGCGAGACCAGAACTTTTGAACATCTGCCGTTCAGGGTGACCTTTATGACTTACAAGTTATAGAAGCACTTTCTCTTTGGAATAGTTGAACCTTTGCCAGTTCCTTGGTTAGCCATTTGCTGTGCTTGTATTACAATTCATTGGTATCCAACGTAAAAGTCAGCGACAATTGGGGGTTGGAGCGATAGCTGAAGCCCTCAATTGTCCGCTGGGCTGTGAGGTTAGCCGATGTTATATTGAAAACGCACGCTCTGCTCTTGAATACTTATCTTTATCATTTGTTTTTTTAACATGATTCCAAAATAACGCTTTAAATTCATTTGGAAGAAGCTTTAGATCATCAGGACGTTGTTTATTAAAACTCCATCCCCCAAATAATCTTGCAGCCCCCTCAATGTGAGTTTCTGTTAATTCTGTGGCTCGAATTGCTGTTATGATCTCACTTGTTGGGTATTTTAAAAGGAGTTTGCATGCAACTTCTTCATACATAGGAAAACCAGACCAAGGTCCTGCACCCGAGCCATACCATGCCAATAATTCCATAATTTGATTATCAGTTTTTTTAACCTTTTTTTTCAGAGCGTTTTCTAAAAGCTCTATATTATAATTCCATGGATCTTTTGTTGCCTCCTCCCAGTATGGTTTGATTGCCATAGGCATCATATTAATCCATTTTTCATAATCCTTTTCTGCCTTTTTCTGGCGTATAATGGAGTCTTCGTACTCTTTACGAGGACTATCTATTCCACGATCATCAAACCATTTAAGCCATTTTTGTATATCGGAAATTCTGGCATCACTAGTCCAAATAGAGGTGCGAATGGAAAGTCCGTGATGGTTTGTGATTTCAAGTAATAACTTCTGGTCATTATAAAGATAGATTGCAGGCGTTCCAATGCACATACAATGAAACCATCCATCTTGGGGCTGTAGAATAATGCTGTCTTTTAGTCCTGTGATATCTTTAACATCTGTTGATTCGAATATAATTTTAGAATCTTTAAATGGCTCCATTTTAACAATTATATGATTAGCCCGATTAATAAGATCATATAGCTGCTCTGGAACAACTGGGCGAGAATTAAAATCCTTAGCGTTAACGGTTACCAACGTTGCTGCCAATAAAAAAACAATTTGAAGGATTGTAAGAAGTTTCATGCTACCTCTACCGGCTAACCTGCCTCAGCGGGCGCATGGCCCCCGCGCTCCGTTGAATGCAAAGGTTAACTGAATAAATGATTATTCATACTCATCATCGAAAAAATCATCATCTTCAGGATATTGTTGTGGGGATTTACCCACATATTTAATAATCTTTATATGCTTTTGTGCATTCTTTTTTTCTTTAATCGTTTGGACTCGAATACGATGCCACCAATCATCACCGAAGTCGAATAAGTAATGAAAAACATCCTTCTCACATAATCCTACGTTTCCGATTTTGGTTTCAGCAGAGGACATTTTCTCATCACTAAATCCGAATGAATCTTCGGTATTCTGCTGGTGGGTTATCTCAGGTGCCCTCCAAATTGATCGAATATTTTTTGTATCAGATTAATCCTTCTATGAAGTTAACGCTCGCATTTGCGGCTGGTTTGGAGCGCAGCGGAAAAAACTACTCCGCCAACATGCGATGTTATGCACTGTTATTTTGCGGAATGCTTTGGCCGGTATGCTTTGCAGGGATAATCCGCTTCTCGATATCAGCCCCAATTTTACGTTTCATAATTCTAAGATCATGCTCGGTCTGCAGATTCAGCCGAAACTGGGCTTCAATCCCAAAATATCGCTCCAGTCTTAATGCTGTATCAGCTGTAATAGCTCTTTTCCCATTCACAATCTCACTTATCCTATTAGGGGGAACCGAAAGATCCCTGGAAAGCCGGTTTATACTAATACCCAAAGGCTCTAAAAAATTCTCACGGAGGATCTCACCCGGCATTATCGGCTCAAGACTATAGTGTTCGTTCATCATAGGAGTACCTCAATGATAATCTGTTATTTCAAAAGTGGCACGCCTTTCCCGGTCCCTCTCAAGCTACAGGTTGGGCACTAAATTCTTTTTCATTACCGAAACCATTATGCCTTTATTTGCACATCTTTCTATAAAGCGCCACCCAAGTCGTGAGTAAAACGCTTCGGCATTTGCTGTGTTTGGATACAAACGCTGGATTCCCAAAGCATAAGCCTCTTTTTCTATCCGCCCAATGAGTAGCGTTGCGATCCCTTTTCTACGATAAGCTGGTTTGACATAGACAGCGGACATCCACGGCGAAAGACTCTTTCTCGTATCCATGTCATGGGCCACTAAGGCAGCAGAACCCAGTATTTCATCGCCAGTTGTAGCAACTAAAATCGTAGGAATCTGCCTATGTCCGCAATGGTCACGCAAGATTATTATCTGAGCCTCCAGGGTTATCATCGGGTTAAGATAGAACCATTCTTGAATGGACAGACGTGCGAGCTCCTGTATGAGTTCCTCCCGATCTATCAAATACTCAATACGTACCATCTTGAAGCCCAACTCCTCGCATCACAGGCGCTAGTTTACGAGCGTCCCCGTGAATGCGAATGTTCAACAGAATTTATTTCTTTGGCATCCAGCAAATTGATTAGAAAGTCCTTTAAAAAACCGGGCTCATCCTTTGACAAATATTTACCGAACTTGAGTAAGCCAATACCAAATACCACAAGAATTGGAGGGATTAATACGCCCATCCAAGCCTCACCTTCAGGTATTTTGCCGGTTAGAATGTGGGCTCCAACAACAACAATCCAGAATATCCCACCAAATAAAACAATAAAACCAAACCAAAAATACATAAAAAATTTTACAAATGTATGAAGCCCAAATCTACATATTATCGTTGTTCCGCCAGAATCTTCCTTTAACGATGCTTTCAGCATTATCTGGAATGAGTTTCGGTAACTGATCACCTTCCTAATATTAATTGATGTTCTCGTTACTTTTCCGGCAATTGGTTTAGATCCAGATTGAGAAAAGAAAGAATTATCAACCGAATCCATCAGCCTTTGATAGCACTCGTCAAGTGACAGTGTAGACCGTAAATTCAGTGTTTTGCTTAAGGAATTTTTCATTTCATAGATGTCGAACGTCGCAATTCACCGAAGGCAAAAAGCATAGCGAGGAACGAGCGGCGCTTTTTGCCGTCCGTGTGTAATTGCCTTGTTATGTGCCATATGTTTCCGCCCACAGATCATCACCGTTTAGCCACCCTTGGAACCAAGATTCTAGAGAATCTCTATGAGGAATAAACTGTTGTTCCATTGGCTCTCCAATCTCTCTCATGTTTGGATCAAACCAGACGACGAGCAGTTGGTTAAATTGACGATAAGCACGGGATAACCCTTGCCAGGTATTGCTTTTGGTAGATCAGGTTCATATTTATTGGCGTGGCACCAGACCTTATGATCTATGTGTTTATGCACCCAGAAACTCAATGGAGTTTCAGTGAACTTCGATCTATATTCAATGCGCCATTTCTTCATTCTATGTGACCGCTAACCATTTATGGATCATCCTATCTACGGGGCGGCTGTGTGCTTTGTGGATTAAGGTCATTTCTAACTTTAAAATTCCTTAAAGGTATCATGTAGTTTATCCCATCATAACTTATGCGTGTTGGCTATTCATAGGGTGGAAATTATTCAGGATTATTTTAAAGGCTTAGCCAGCTAATGGCAACCAGCTTTTTCATAAAATTTCGTTTTGGCTGGCAACCACTTCTAGTCAATTAGCGCTTATGGACATTGAGGATTGAACATTATGCGTTGATGGATGGCTTTCTGCGGATATAGATTGTCTTGTGTACCCGCGCCACCAAGCGGCTAGCTTTGTCCACCTCATCAATGGCAAAGGTCTCAAAATGCCTGCCGCCGCTTGCAGTCGAACGGCGAATCTGCTCCAATTGTTCGCTGTTCAGGGTAAATGTTGCCTGAACTTTTTTTTTACGGGTTTGATAAACTCGATAGTCCCGGTTTTATCCCAGATATTGTAATCTTTACCGAGGTTTTTGATCAGCATCAGCATGTAAAAGGGATCGGTCATGGCAAATGGTTCATGGTTCTTAGTTCATGGTTCATGGTTATTGGGTCGCGCCATCGCCTGCTATCATGACAAACAATTAAACTGCTATATTTGATATCATGAAATGATATGATTCGTTATTACCATCTGAGTGAAGACAAACCATGAACTAAGAACCATGAACCATGAACCATTCTATGTGGTTTCATAGGCCGCCTTGATTTGGTCCTCATAGCGTTCGATGACTTTTCTGCGTTTTAGCTTCAAAGTTTGGGTCAACATGCCGTTTTCTACACTGAATGGTTCTTCGATCAAAATGTAGTCTTTGGGAATTTCATAGCCGCCGAACTTATGCTACAGATGTTTGGATATGGATTCGCTGATCATGTTCTTGACTTCGAAATTGCGGATCAGCGCTTTGGGCGATGGATCGATCCCATTGCGTTTGGCCCAGTGGGTTAATTTGATAAAATCCGGTACTACCAGGCAGACGTTGTGGCTGCGGCCTTCCCCGAAGATCAATACATTCTCCACCCAGGGTGATAACTGAATCTCTTCTTCCAGAGTGGACGGAAAGACATACTTGCCGTTTTCAAGCTTGTACTGCTCTTTTATTCGTCCGGTAATAAAAAGAAAACCATCTTCGTCCAACCGGCCAATATCGCCGGT
>JASFER010000174.1:0-12959 GCA_050124755.1 Desulfobacteraceae bacterium | reverse complement strand
ATCACCATCACAAAATCGGCTTGCACGGCCGCTTCAATGCGCTTTTGAATCACTTCCCACGGCGTCAGCAGATCGCTGAGGCTGATCACGGCAAAATCGTGGGTCAAGGGCGCCCCCAACAGGGATGCCCCGGCGCAAAGGGCCGGAATGCCCGGCACCACTTCAACTTGAATACCCTTTTGCCGGTGGTTGGGTTTAAACCCAACAGCGCCGGTGTGCACGACTTCCAGATCACGAGCGGCGCACATCTCCAAAACCAGCCCGGCCATGGCGTAAATGCCCGGATCGCCGCTGGAGACCAGGGCTACGGTCCGGCTGCCCCGGGCAGCCTCGATGGCGGCCTTTACCCGTTGCACCTCTTTGGTCATACCGGTACTGATGATTTCTTTGCCGGCGATCAATGGGCCGATAAGGTCGATATAAGTGCCGTAGCCCACGATGGTATCGGCCTGTTCCAGCACCTGACGGGCGCGGGACGATAAATGCTCTAAACTGCCGGGGCCGATACCGACGACATAAAGGGCCGGCGGGCAATGGCCACGGTTACATTGGGACTCTTTTGCTTGGTCACGATCAACTCCCCGTGATGGGCGGCCAGGATGGCTGCAGCTTCGCATACGCTTTCCACTCCTACATGTTTGGCCGCCATGGCCGACGGATTGGGCACATGACGGACCTGGTTCAACTCGTCTTTGGCAAAAAACCGCAGCGGCACGTCCAGCGCCTGCGCCACGGCCAGCAGACCGGCCTCGTCGGCTTTCAGGTCGATGGAGGCGATGACGCCCAGACTTTGCAAAGAGAGACGGTTCTGTTCAAATACCTGCCGCAGCAAAGCATCGAGCTCCTCTTTGGCAACATGGCGGTTGCACCCGATGCCCGCACATAAGGAGAGCGGGCGCAGCATCAAGACCTCTTGAGGCAGTGCGGCCCATACATCATCGACATAAACCCCGGGGCCCTTCCACGCTTCCGGTGGGAGCGGCTTTTCCACGGCGTATGGCCAAAGGGCACGGCCGAGAATACCATACGGATCGTGCACTGAAAGCTTGCCGCCGGTGAGCAGGGCCATGTTGACAGCCTTGATGGCCTGAGGGTTTTCAATCTTGAGCCCCTTTTCCAGGGCCAGCAGATCCACGGCCGGCTTGCCGTTGACGTCCGTTGCGGTTGTGATGACCGCAACGGCGTTTAAGATCTGCGCCACGCTGCGGGCCAGTTCATTGGCCCCACCCATGTGTCCGGCCACCAGAGAGACGGCAAAACGCCCCTGATCGTCCACCACCACCACCGCCGGATCCACGGTTTTGTGACGCAGCAAAGGGGCGATCATGCGCACCGCGATGCCGGCGGCCATGATAAAAATGTGCCCGCCATATTGATCAAAATTCTGCCGCACGGCCTGGGACAATCTGTCAAAGGCACGTTCATGGCCGGCCTGCCCTCCCGGGGGCAGGCGCCGGGAGGCCCAAATCGTTACCCCGGCCCGGCTTTCACGCAACCGGCAGGCCAGTTCCCGGCCGTTGGGCGTCACCACCCATACGGCAATATCAGGCGCTGCGGTAGCCATGGGAAAATCCAGACGAATACAATTTGGAGCGCAACCCATCACGTCCCGGCGGCCGGTCCACTGCCGGCCCCACAAGGATCAGCGCATGGCGATCGATGCCGCCGGCTTTAACGTCAGCGGCCAAATCGGCTACCGTTGTCATCACCATTTTCTCTTCTGGATGGCTCACCTTATAGGCCACGGTGCACCGGGCTCCGGGACCATAGGTTTCGGTCAGGACGGCGGCCACCTGATCCACCATGGCCATGCTTAAATAGATGGCCATGGAAGCCTTGTGCCCGGCCAGAGATTCCAAAGATTCGGCTTCGGGCACCGGCGTGCGGCCGGCCATACGCGTTAAAATCAGGGTCTGGGTTGTTTCAGGCAGGGTGTATTCGATCCCCATGGCTGCGGCTGCGGCAAAGGCGGCCGTAACCCCCGGAATAATAAGCCAGGGTATTTCCCGGGCCTCCAGCTCCTCGATCTGTTCCTTGATGGCGCCGTACAGGCTGGGGTCTCCCGTATGCAGCCGCACCACCTTGAATCCCTGGTGGTAGGCATCCGCCATGGTGGCGACGATTTGGTCCAGGTCCATATCGGCGCTGTTGATGCGCCTGGCCCGGGCAGGCGCCCAGCTCAACACCGCTTCCGGCACCAGGGAACCGGCATAGAGAACCAGGTCCGCCACTTCAAGGGCCTGCATACCTTTAACGGTGATCAGGTCCGGGTCTCCCGGTCCCGCGCCGCAGATCGTGATGGGATGTTTTTTCGTGTTCATACTTCTCCTCACCTTTGGGTTCGGTGTTCGGTGATCTGTGATCGGTATTCGGTGTTCGGTGTTCGGTGTTCGGTGTTCAGTATTCAGTATTCGTTCAACTATCACCAGTCACCGAATACTGAATACCGAATACCGATTACCGGATACCGGAAACGATCCACACCGGATTCCGCGCCTCCAGCCGGCGGCTCCAGGGCATCTTTTTACTTTTGCCGACCTGCATCTGAACCACTTCGGCATCCATACCTTCTGCTTCCATCACATCCAGGGTTCGGGTCAGATTGTCCACCAGAACGGTATTGACGACCATAACACCACCCGGTTCGAGGCAACGCAGGGCCGATTGGACAATGGACGCCAGGTCCCGGCCGCCGCCGCCAATGAAGATTCGATCCGCTGACGGCAGGCGTTCCAATGCATCCGGCAGTTTGGCCTGAATTACTTCATGGTTGTAAACGCCGTACCGGCGGGCATTCTGCCTTATCTGCCTCACCCGCCCAGCCTTTTGCTCCACGGCAATGATTCGGCCGGAACCGAGCAAAACCGAAGCCTCGATTCCCACCGACCCGCTGCCGGCGCCCAGATCCCACAAGGTCAGGCCCGGTCTGAGCTGCAGCTTGGCCAGGGTCACGGCCCGCACTTCCGATTTGGTGATCAACCCGCTTTCATGGCAGTAGGTATCGTCAGGCATTCCCAGCGCCAAAGTATGGACCTCGCCGTCCTCTTCCGCGGGCTTGAGGATGACCACATTCGGCCGGGCAAAGGTTCTGCCGGCGGCCTGGTCCGGGGTGTACCAGCCAAAGGTCTCTTCCGAAGACCCCAGTTTTTCGAAAACAGCCATCTTCAAACGGTCCACCGCTTTGTCCATGAGCCATCGGGCCAGCCACCCGGGCGATTGTCCCTGATCGGTCAGTACGGCCACCACAGTTTTACGCTTCAAAGCCGCCAGCACATCAAACTTGCGGTCGCGGCCGTGCAGGCTGATCACTTCGACACCGCTCCACGGTTCGCCAATGCGGGCAAAAGCGGCTGCAATGGAAGTAATATTGGGGAAAACCTTTACCTGGTCGCAACCCAATGCCTGCACAATTTGCGCACCGATTCCGTAAAAAAGCGGATCACCCGATGCCAGCACCACAATGCGGCGGTCGGCACGGTGCTTTCCGATATAGTCGATGGCCTCCGCCACCTTGCCGGTAATAACCCGTTTCTCCATGGAAAGGTCCTTGAACTGATCCAGATGGCGTTGTCCCCCCATAAGGATCTGCGCCGACTGAATGATCTCCAGCTGAGCAGCCGTCACATCCCTGGCAGACATCCCCATACCCACGATATAGACTTTCTTCATTGACATCGCCTTTTCTGAAAAACAGGTATTCGGTGTTCGGTTGTCGGTTATGGCCATAAAATAACGCGGTTATCTTAAAAGCTTAAGCGGGCGGGGATAACCTCCATAAGCGCTCAAATAAGGATATTTAGCAGATTTTTAGGTTACGCAAATACCACCTTCTGAACCGGTCGGGACAGAGCCCGACCCTACCCGGGAACCCTCAAAACGCCAGGGACCGGAGTGATTAGCGTAGGGCCGGCCTCCGTGCCGGCCTGGTATAAAATCCGATATCCTGCATAGAGATTGGCTTATCATTATTCTTAATTAAGCGTTTATGGGGTTTATCCCCGCCCGCAGAACGGCTTTTTCAACCAATTTGGACTTTATGGATAACCGGTTAAAATAATTATTTATTCTCTTCACTTCTGACTCCCCGAATTGCATTTAGCACATTGGTTTTACTAATCACCAAACACCGATTACCGAATACCGAATACCGATTACCGAATACCGACCACCGAATACCGATCACCGAATACCGATCACCGAATACCGATCACCGAATACCGAATACCGAAACCACACTCCCGTCAAACCCGAAAATCACCGCCCCAACCCCCACCTTCCCCCTTGCGAACGTCGCCGCCGAGCGAACGACCTCGCGGCCCACTTTTGCGATCAACGCCGGATAATCGTCCTTGATCAGATCAAAGACATGCCGGGCCGTATTGGCACCTGCCACACACTCGGCCAAATCAGCGCTACCGGTAACCTCCAGAGCCCACCGGGCCAATTTCTCCAGGGTCAGGCGGGCGCTGCGGGCATGGGTGTGGGCAATGCCCTGGGCCATTTTGACGGCTTTGCCGAAAAAGACCGCCAGCATGACCTGCTCGAATTTCAGGTCTGCAGCCATCTGCATGGCTTGGGCAAAATAGTCCCCGATCTGCACAAAGCCTTCATCCGGAATATGGGGCCAGCGCTGCCGGGCAAAACGCTCGCTTCTGCGGCCGGTGGTCAAGACCACCCGGCTCAACCCGGAGGCCCGGGCCACCGACAGGGCGGCCTGGACGGTGGCCACGTAAGCTTCGTGCGACAACGGGCGCACAATGCCGGTGGTACCCAAAATGGAAATTCCCCCCACAATGCCCAGCCTTGCGTTGAGGGTATGGCGGGCCAGCGCCTCCCCTTCGGGCACAAATATTTCAGCCTCCACAGCACCATACAGGCCATGGTCGGCCATGGCCTGCAGGGCGGCACGGCGAATCATTTTCCGCGGTCCTGAATTGATCGCCGGACGGCCCGGGGGTGTTTCCAGTCCGGGCCTGGTCACCCTGCCCACGCCTTGCCCGCCGCTTATCGTAACGGTGCGCCCCTTAACGGATGCTTCCCAACGCACCCGGGCGCCGATCTCAGCCCCATGGGTGATGTCCGGATCGTCACCGCCGTCCTTGATCACCGAACAAACCGCCTCATCGGGAGCAAGATGCCGACAGGCATGCACTTTGATCTTCATGGTATCGCCGGTCAGCAACTCGACACCCACCTTTCGCGGGGCACGTCCGCTGAAAATAAGGAGCAAGGCCGCCTTGGCGGCCGCTGCCGCAGCAGTACCGGTGGTAAATCCGCTGCGCAGTCGTTTTCGTCTTTTGCCGGTCATCCATTATCCGTTTTGACCGGCCAGTATGATCAGCGCGTTCACCACACTGGCCGCCACGTTGGAGCCCCCTTTTCGGCCCACGTTGGTGATGTAAGGCACATCCACCGAGAGCAGGGCCGCCTTGGATTCCGCTGCGTTGACAAAGCCCACCGGCAAGCCGATGACCATGGCCGGACGGGCCCGGCCTCGTTCGATCAGCTCGATCAGCCGCAGCAAGGCCGTGGGCGCATTGCCCACCGCATAGATGCCGCCCGCCATTTGGTCGGCCACCGCATCCACTGCAACTTTGGCCCGGGTGGCGCCACTTTGCGAAGCTGTCCGTGCGATTTGGGAATCGGCCATCAGAGACTGGGCCGTGGCACCGAACTTCTCAAGATCTCCGCTGCGGATGCCGGTTCGCAACATATTGGTATCGCAGAAAATGGTCCGCCCCTGGCGGATGGCCTCCACGCCGGCTTCAATGGCCCGGGGGTGCATTCGAACGCTTTTCATATATTCAAAATCGGCCGAAGCGTGGATCATGCGCCTGACAATGGACCACGCCGGGGGTAAAAAGTCATGGCTCCCGGCTTCGGCATCGATGATCTCAAAACTGCGTTTTTCGATCTCATGCGGTTTCATCATGTGCCTTTACCCTTTCGCTATTTTTTGATGCAACGTCAGGCTGTTGTTTGGCAATAATGAGTGTCCAATAATTGGGCCGCTCGTTTGCCAACGCCTGCAAGTCATAATAGATCTTTTCCTCTTTACGGCTGCAATTGGCCACGCTCACACTGCCTTGGGCCAGTCCGGTCTCTTCCAAGGTGTCACAAATACTTTGCATGTTGCGGTACGCCTTGAGGCAAACGACATTTTCAACGGACGCAGCCAAGGCACGCAAACGCTCACCGCCATGGACGCCGGATACGATCAGCAAGGATTCATCGCCTTCAACCAGCGGGGTATTGGTGGCCGCAGCAGCAGCCTGAAAAGAGCTGATCCCCGGTACGGTGACAACGGGTGCCTGGGGCCACACTTCCAGGATATGCCGAACGATGTAGCCGTATGTGGAGTAGGTCAGTGGGTCCCCTAGAGTTAAAAAGGCGGCATTTTGACCGCTTTTCAAGGTTTCAACGATTTGCCGGGCATGCTGCTGCCACGCGCGCTGCTTGACTTGCGGATCCTTGGACATGGGAAAAGACATGGCATGGATGGCTGCGGATGGCGGTATATAAGGCCTGGCTATCTCCACGGCCAATGAATAATCGTTTTTGGAAGATGCCGCCGTATAAATGATCCCCACTGTGCCGATAATGTTGACCGCCTTGACGGGAATCAATTCCGGATCCCCCGGTCCCACACCAATGCCGTAGAGTGTTCCGCTTTTTGTTTTCATCTGTCTTCCTTTCATTTTAGAGGAATAACATCCAAAGCCTCCTCCATGTGCCGGCAGAAAATCTCAATGATCTGTGGATTGAGGCCCAGTCCCCCTTTTTCCAATTCCACCTGAATGCCGGCATCTTGGAAAACCCTCTTCCAGGAATCTTCTTCTCCGGCCAGGTCCTCTTCAAAATGCACCCCGGCCACCAGCATAAAAGAGGCCAGACGCACCCTGGCATAGCCGCCGTTCACCACCGCCCGGACAATGCTTTCCTGATCGGGATAACCATCCTCCACCGCGCCCACGTGGACCTTGGCGCCATACTGTTGCTGGAGCATGTACTGCAATGCAGGATAACTGCTCCATGAGGGGTGGTCCGTACCGTGGCCCACCAACACAAGCGCTTCATCCTCATTCTGCTCAACCAAAGGCGCCAGGGCCCGCACCACCGCCTCATAATCTTCAACGGCGCTGAGCAAGGGCAGGCCCATACTGGAGCGAATGCCGCACCGATCAACTTCGGCCACCAACCGGCAGAACTCATGGGCGCTGGTCAAATGCAGGCTCTGGACCAGGGCCCACGGGTGCCCTTGCCGGACCAGCGCCTCCAACACCTGGTGGGGATGGCGCCGCATGATATTTTGCTTCTGTTTCAACCGGTCTTTGACCATGCGCGAAGTATAGGCCCAGTGGATTTCATGCCCGGCAAAACGTTTTTTGAAAACCGCGTCCATATGATCATAGGTCTGCATGGCCCGGCTGGTGGTGCCGAAGGCTGCGATCACAATGGGAATGGTCATCCGCTTCTCCCAAGGGTCGTGGAAGAAATAAATTGCGCAATATTGCGAAGGATTTGGATTCGTTTTCAAGGCGCATCAATGGGTGCATACCTTTTGTCTGTGCCCATTGATGCAACACAGAAAACGGATTCAAAGACAAGCAAGATTGTGTAATTTATTTCTTCCACGACCCTAATACTCGACATTCACACCGGCCGTCACGCGAAACCCGTCATCCGGATATCCGTAGTGACTTTGGTACGCTTCATCCAGCAAGTTCACAAAATGAGCAAAGAGCTCTGTTTTACATTTTTGAAAATGCATGGGATGGATGATTTTCAAATCCACGGTGGTGTATTCGTCGACGGTTTCCTCCGAAGTGTTCTCCAAATCGCTATATTGCTTGCTCACACGGGTTAGCGTTGTTTCCGTGCGGGTCTTGGTCGGCAAAGCCCAATTCAGCGTCACCTTGAACTTATGCGCCGGGGTATAGGTGAGCGCATGATCATTTTCCCGGTTGCGGCTTTGCTGCCATATATAGCTCAGATCGAAACCGGCCGTTGAAGCCAGTCGCCAGTTCACAACCGTTTCAACGCCCTGGCGATAGGCCCCGTCGATATTGACCGGTCGTTTAATCAGATCGCTCCCCTCCTGATAAACGATCTTGTCATCAGTATCCTCGTGAAAAAGGGTGATCTCCACGGTCCGTTCTTTGGAAAAGCCATGACTCAGGCCGGCCGACACCGTCCATACGCTCTCTTCTTTGAGATCGGGATTGCCGCGCACCTGATCGATGGAGCCGTGACTGGACTGGTAAAGTTGGCCGAATGTGGGAACGTTGACCCCATAACCGGTATTGATTTTAATCTGACTGTTGGTGCCCAGGGGAATACTCACCCCCCCATTGGCCGCCGGTTGAAGCCCGAAATCCGAAGTGTAGTCGCAGCGCAATCCCAGACTGGCCATCACGGAAGCGAAGTTCCGGTCGCCCTGCAGGCCCAGGGAAGCCAACTCGCGATGGTGATCGCCGCTCAAGGTGTGCTCGATGTTATCCCGGGCCAGGTTCGCGGCCAGACGCAACGCCCATTGATCGTTTTCATCGCTCCAGTTGGTTTCGTTTTTCACGCCATAGGTCAATGCATCCAAGTTGGAAATCAGCCCGGATTGGGATTCATCTTCCAAACGGGTAACATCCAGATAGGTTTTCAAATCATAATCGCCGGACTCCCCCATAAGGCCCTGGACGTGAAAATCGAGGGCGCCTTTTTGGTAAAATTGACGGGCATCGGGTGTGGGGTTGTAAGTGGGACCGGCTGAGCCGTGTTCGGATTGATAGTAGCGCGCGTTGATATCACAGGAGGTTGTCTCCCCGGCCGGCAGGTCCCACTGAACGCTTACACTGCCGCTGTCGCCATCGCTGTTGGTCCGGCGACCGTCTTTGTGGTTGGCCGAGGCGCTCAGGCGCAACTGGTGTTCTTCCATCTTCATCAGATGGGATGCACTTAAACCGGCCTGACCGAAAGAGCCGCCCAGGATCCCGATGCGGCTGTTTTTTTGCTTTTCTTCCAATTTGGGGGCTTGATCGGCCAGAACAATATTGATGGCGCCGGCCGTCCCTCCGGGGCCCAGCCAGACCGGCACCGGCGGTTTGAAGACATCCACGCGCCCCACCATATCCAAAGGGAGGCTGTCTAAATCCACCCCCCCGTATTGGGAAGTGTTGGCCGGCCGACCGTTGATCAGAATCAGAATCTTACCGCTGCCGCCGCTGCCGCGTATGGAGATGCGCGATCCAACGCCGCTGCTCTTTTTCACCTCCACGCCGGGCATGGCATTGAGCACTTGATTCAAATCCGTATAACCGCCCCGCTTGATCCGGTCCCGGGTCATCACCGTCACCTGCTGTGGGTGATTTTTCACATAAGCATCGATTTTTGAAGCGGTAACCACAATGGTTTCCATTTGGGTCGGGCTGGTGCCGTGCTCATGGGAACTATGGTGTTGGGGATGATCCGCACAAAATACCGGGACAGGAACCATTACCAGGGCCAGGCCGCACAATGCCAATCGCCATATCCAATGTCCGATCAATCGCAATTCAATTAACTCCTTAATAGCTCGGTATTCAGTATTCGGTATTCGGTATTCAGCTACCGACCACCGAATACCGATCACCGATCACCGACCAAGATCACCGGCTGAAAAAAGTAAAATGGTCTGTCCGGAAAAACAAAAATCCCCGGACCGATTAACGATTCGATCCGGGGATGTCCCTTTTTATCCTCTGAACCAATTTTGAGCGCACTTTCGTCCGCAAAGTGGACGCTCAACCGACCAGGCAGGTCTTCTGACTTTCGGATCATTCTACTTTTCGCGCCTTCCCATCCCGATTCCGGAACAGTGGCGTGTGCGAATTTCGTCCCCGATCACAGCAGCGGGCCTGTCTCCGATTTTCACGGAGTTCCCTTTCAAGCTCCTTCGAGCACCTGACGGCAGGCTTTTTTGATTAAGATGTTTTTGTACGAGGGTCAAGAGAAATCTTATGCCGGCTATTGCATCAATGGTCTCATTTTCTATGTGCAGACATTGCAATAACCCAATTTATTCACATCTTCACCTGATCGCCACCGACGGCTGTTTTTCCGGCAGCGGCACATTCACCAAATGCCACGAGCCCGAGCCCAAGGATTTGGCCCGCTACATCATCCGCGCCTGTTTCTCTGCCGAGCGTATGACTTTCATTGAAGCCAGGGATACAAAGGATTTGAACTTCGGGAACCTAAGCCGGTCTATAATTCGTTTTTTAGGGGCAAAAACGACGATATTCATGCTGAAAACTGTTAATTTTCGAACCGTTAACCATCAATGTTAGTCAGTTAGCTTGGTCCGACCCTGGTTATAGGTTCCGGTTATACGGTTATCTGGCAATAGTTTTGGCTTGAAATTCATTCCTATATCCTTTAATTATAGCTAGTTATAGAATTCTGTAGCAGAAGGCGCCCATTTAATCATATATTGGATACCCAAGTTGATTACATCCAATGAACACTTTCATTTCCATATAGAAAAATATAAAAAAACAACTAGTTGCCGGCGAGTCCCAGAAAAAGTTGTCGATAATATTTTAGCGATCGTTGTGCTTCGAGTATTGCCAAGACAAAGGGATGTCAGCGGCAAGCGTGCAAGGTGCAATTCCCCAGATTATTTATTAGAAATAATGGGGTATAAATACATGGTGAAAATTTGTTTGCCAATATTTATGTTTACTTATATATTTACATTTGGAAATAGGCACCAAAAATGGGGTTTTTCTCCCAGAACATTTATCACCGTTTTTGGGGTCTAATATATGTTCGGCGGTCTTGAACAATTAGCCCAAATCCGGTTTGATGAGGCATCCTTTTGCTATTTTGATTGAGCTTACTCTCTGCGATTTTTCATAAAACATGAAGGACAAAAAGATTTATCCTTACAAAATTCGCAAATAAAGTGGGATTCGTTTTGAGAAACCCAATCTTCGATGATCTTATGTAAAGTATCACCCATTGAAGCGTCGTATGCCCATGCGATCCGACGCAGGACGAAAAAATGCCTTTTTGATGAAAATTTAAGCACATAGGCCATTATGGTGATCTCCTATAAATAACGAATAGTTTGCTTAATCGTAACAATTGTATTTACGCCCTGTTGTGCCGTGTTGTCAATGGCAATTTTACGGCATAATAGGGCGTCATGAAAACTGAACAAATTCAGAAAGAATTAAAGCGTTTTGGCGGAAATTTACGTCGAGAAAGAAATGCGCGTAAGATTACCCAAGAAAAGCTCGCAGAGTTGACCCATTTAAATGTACGAACGGTCCAGAAAATTGAAGCAGGGCAAACCAATATTTTGATTACCACGGCAAAAAGGATTCAAAAAGCTTTAGGCTGTACATGGCAATCGTTACTGGACTAATTTTTTATTGGAGCGTTTTTCACATAAAACGAGGCTGGCGGCTGCGCCGAACCTGACATTTAAGTGGGACCGGGAAAAGCCGTGCCACTTTAGAAATTAACCTTGGGGCGGGCCTTTCATCTTTTGCGTAGTTTTTCGGTTTTCGTTTCCCGGCCCCTTAATTTTTCGTTCGGCAGGAGAAAAGAATGTTTCAAGAAAAACGACCAACATGTATAACAGTTATCGGATGGGTTTGGATCATTCTCGGTGGTCTAATGTTTTTTTCTGCAATCATGGCTCTTTTTGGTTCAGTTATGATTGGTCAAATGTCACAGTCAGATCCTGAAGCTCTTAGGAATATGCCTACTATTTTTAAATTCTTTCCACTTATTGCTATTGGACAAATTGGAGTAGCTATTATTGGATTTGTTTCTGGCATCAACTTCCTAAAACTAAAAATTTGGGCACGTAACATACTTGAATCTCTGACATGGTTACTACTCATATTTGTTGTCGGTTTCATGATTTTTTGGGTATATAATTGGATTTCAATGACATCAGGGCATGGACCACGTGGTTTCGACATCATGGGTACGGCCATGGGGGTAGTCATAACAGGAATCTATGGAGTTCCTCTCGGAATCATGGTGAAATATCTGAGGGGGGATAAAGTAAAAAATGCAATGACTGGTTTTGCCGAACCAGGCGCTTGAGGTAATGCGCAGGGTAATGCCGCTTTACCATTTGCAAATTTTTTTATTAAACTACAAATAGCAGAGGCAGTGTTACCCTGCGCATTCCTCAGCTTTTCGTTCGCCTACAATAAAAGTGAGTACGTAATAGGCACAAGGCCGGTAGACTCCGGCTTGTTCTTCAGGTTCAGAAAGGGCTGTGGAATTATTCATGAATACTAAAGGCTGGGCAAACAAGGCAGTCGTAGCGGCTCTAATGCTCCTATTAGTCGCATGCGTGCGCGGGTATGATGTCGTGGTTGTAAACAAAATGGATGTTCCCGTCGTTATCGAGATGAGCCAGTATCATTCTGAAGGCTTCGATGGTACGCCACCGCGAGAGTTCACAGGTAACCTCCTAGGACGGACCCAAAGGGTATCGCTGCAGGCCAGGGAGCAGAAGAAGATTTCATTCAACGATGCTGGTGGCGGTTTCTGGGTGCGGTGGCACCGGATTGAGCCGCCTGATTTGGCCGCGTCGATCCGCACGCTTGACCTGATCCGCGATGATCTCAAGATCAGGATCACGCAGCAATAATTGAAAGAGGAAAGGCGGCGAACCCGACGCTGGTGAGGACGGCGAGGACCATGCCGCCTCACAGCTGCCCGTTATGAATCTAATGCTAAAAATAATATTGGCGTCTATTATTACGATTGTTGGCCTATGGTTCGGATACCAAAAAATTAATAATTATAGGAATGATCCCAGGTCTGAAATTATTGATTCAATCTTTGATTTTATGTTCTTCTTTCCTGGTGGATTTCTGTACCCGGTGATTATGGTTTTGATCGGAGTAGGCTGGCTTGTTCATTTATTAATTGCGATCTGATCTATTAAATGATGTTTT
>JASFER010000173.1:0-12975 GCA_050124755.1 Desulfobacteraceae bacterium | reverse complement strand
ATGATGCCAAACGCTTTTTAGCTGAAGGCCGCTTTCCCCCCGGCTCCATGCAACCCAAGATCGAGGCCTGCATGCACGTGCTGAAAAGCGGTGTAAAACAGGCCGCCATTGTCCATCTGTCGCAAATCGACAAGGCCGTGCAAGGCAAAGCCGGCACACAATTCAGGCTTAAATAGCTTTCCATCAAACGCCATAGCTTTTCAGCTTATTGTGCAGTGTCTTGCGGGTGATACCCAATCTTCGCGCAGTTTCACTCTTGTTTCCGCCGGTGGCGTTTAATGTCGCCAATATGGCCTCTTTTTCAATTTCCTCCAACGAGCGGTTGCCGTCCATGGCCAAAGGCGTTGAGATCGTCAAGGCCTGTTGGTCCGGGTAGCTTTGGACAATATTCAGCGGCAGCTGGTTTTCCGTGATATGATCACCGGTCATCAGAACCACCGCCCGCTCGATGGCGTTTTCCAACTCCCTGACGTTTCCCGGCCAATGGTATTTGAGAAGCATATCCATGGCCATGGGCGCGAATCCCTTGGCGGATTTACGATTTTTCTCGGCATATTTTTCCAGAAAATGTCGGGCCAACAAGGGGATATCGTCCTGGCGCTCTTTCAATGGCGGAATATTGATGGCCATCACATTAAGCCGATAAAAAAGGTCTTCGCGGAACCGGCCTGCGGCGACCTCGGCTTCCAGATCCCGGTTGGTGGCGGCCACGATGCGGACATCCACCTTCAGTATCTCTTCACTGCCCACACGTTGAATTTCCTTTTCCTGCAGAACGCGTAGCAGCTTGGCCTGCATGGTGGCGGATGTCTCTCCGATCTCGTCCAAAAAGATGGTTCCGTGATTGGCCCGCATGAACCAGCCTTCGCGGCGTTTATCCGCCCCTGTATAAGCGCCCTTTTCGTGCCCGAACAACTCGGACTCGAGAAGCGTCTCGGTGATGGCCGCACAGTTTACGATGACCAGCGGTTGATCTTTCCGGGGGCTGTTGAAGTGAATGGAGCGAGCAATCAGTTCTTTGCCCGTGCCGCTGGCTCCGGTGATCAGCACGGTGGCTTCGGAAGGCGCCACCATGGCCAGCATGGCCATCAATGCCTTCATCGCCGGACTTTTGCCGATGATGTTGCTGATTTCAAAATCGGTGCTCAGCTGCATTTTGAGAAGCTTGTTTTCTTCCCTTAAACCAGCGTGTTCGCAAGCCCTTTCAATGGTCAGCTTCAATACCTCAAAATCCAGCGGTTTGATCAGATAATCGTATGCCCCGGATTTTAGCGCATCTACAGCCGAGTCCACGGATGAATAGGCCGTCATGATGATAACGGGGATGGAGGGGTTATATTCCTTGATTTTTTCCAACGCCTGGATGCCGCCCATTTTAGCCATGCGCACATCCATCAGGACAAGATCGACATGTTCGGATTTTACGAATGACACGGCGACTTCACCGTCATCACCCGTCTCAACGGCGTAACCCCAGCTGCGGACAATCGTCTTCAAGGTTGTCAGGTGTCCCGGATCGTCATCGACGATGAGTATTTTGGTTTGCCTTTTTACGCTCATGGCTTTTTTCCGTGTGCTTTGTTGGATTGACATGGAATCTGAAGTATGAAGGTACTTCCTTTTTCAAGAACACTTTCCACTTTGATGCGGGCATTGTGCGCTTCTACGATTTTGTGAACAATGGCCAGGCCCAATCCTGTTCCTTTTCCCTTGGTGGTATAGTAGGGATTGAAAATCTTGCTCAGATCGTCAGCCGCAATGCCATGGCCTGTATCCGCTATGCGGATAATGACATGGCTTTGGGTATCCACCATACAATTCAAAGACATTGTCCCGCCATCCGGCATGGCTTGAACGGCGTTGAGATACAGGTTTAAGAGACATTGGGTCAGCCGGTCCGGATCCACATGCACCGGGCAGATGTTCTCATCGATTTTGACATTTACATGTATGCCCCGGTTGATGGTATCCTGCTGAATGAGTTGTAGCGAACGGGTGAGCAAGGGGGACATATCAATGGGCTGAAGCTTTAATTCCGTGGGCTTTGAAAAATCCAACAACTCGGTAATCGCCCGGTTCAGCCGGTCGACTTCTTTGACCATTACCCCGGCAGCATCTTTGGCCTCGCTGCCGTCTTCAAACTGTTCGCCGAAAAAGGTCGCCAGGCCTTTAATGGAGCTCAAGGGATTCCGGATTTCATGGGCCACGCCGGCAGCCAATCCACCGATGGCCGCCAGCTTTTCTTGTCTTCTGATCTCATCTTGCAACCGATGGACCTCCCCAAGATCCCTCAATATGAGAATATGCCCGACCAATTCTCCAACGGCGTTTATAATGCGGGTTGCGCTGACACTCAGCGGTACAACGCGGCCACTGGAGAAGCGGCACTCCATCTCCTTTTCGGTGATGGATTTACCGCTTTGCACTGCTTTTTTCAGTTCGCACAATTGGACCGGCAACAAATCATCGGGCGCTTTGTTTGCCGCCTCGGCAGCGCTCAATCCGGTTATTCGTTCTGCGGTGGCATTGAAGAAGGTTATTTTACCTTCACGGTCAGAGGCAATCAGCCCGACGGGCAGATGCGCCACCACCTCGTCGGCGAAAGCGCTGGTATCTTGAAGGGTCCTTTTTGCAGCATGATAGCTGTTCATCCAAAAGAGTGAAACCAATCCACCGAAGCCCAGCAAGATTAGAATGACAGACATCATTATGGTGGTTCGAATATCTCTCTGAATATCCTGTTCAAAAGAGGTCACGTCCAGTCCTGCGACGATGAGCAATTGTTGACGCTTTTGAGGCAGAAACCAGTCATCCGGTGAGACCGGGGGATTCATATGCCGCCAGTGCATCATACCCTGCATGTGGCCGCCACCGCGTCTCGGACCTCTGAGCAGCGGCCTGAAATGACGGTGAACTTCAAATACCCGGCCATTATCGCCGAGGTTGACCAGTTCCCAGTTTTCCTGCAATTCCGGCCCTAAATGGACCAGTCTCTGACGGTCGGCGCGAAAAGGTGTGTTGACTTTTGAGGAATCGCTATGGGCGACGACCGTGCCTTTTTCATCCACGACGGCCATATACTTCACATCCGGTAGCCTACCGGTTTCTTCCAGCAGCCGTTGTATCTGTTGTCCTCCCCACATCATTCCCATCATGCCGGTTCTGGCGCCGGCTTCCACCGCGCGTATCAGGGCTGCGCCCTTGGCCCTGAGTATTCTGGTCATCGAACGTTTTTCACGATTGGTGTTCTGGACAGCGAGTACAATCACAACGATTAATAAAATGACTGTTGACCCCAAAATAATCCACGGGGAGGTCTGCATGCCGGTCCTTAGATTTTTTTGCTTGTTTTGGTCCATATGTAATCCTATGCGGGGAAAATGTTTATAGCCCACAACCGAAGAAGTTAAGCAGTTCTGTGTATTTTGTAAACGCCAAATGATGGTGGCGGGTAAGTTTTATACATCAGATGGTGGTTTCCATGGCAATTGGAGGAATTCAGCAAGCAGTCATTCGAGGGGCTTCCCCTCAATCATGAATACCAGGAAAGCGCCGGCAGTGACTTTTGACACACCGTATGGTTTCGGATAGACTGAATGAACAAAGGTTTCGCCACCAGATTCAGATCGCATCTGTGCGAACGCTTTCATATCCATGAACCATCACCCCGGCGAACAACTTCTATTGTAAACACCTCTGTCTTGTCGGTTTGACCGCAGCTTTCTGTTTCGCCGCCAGAGGCCATGTATGACAAGACCTGAAAATATGATAGGCATCGACATCGGTTCTGCCTCCCTTAGCGTGGCCGAGATCGATCCGACCGGCAAATTGATCAAACATGCATATGATTTTCATCACGGCCATGCCGATGATCATCTGAAACACGCACTGGACAATTTTGATTTGTCCCGCGTCGCCGGTATTGCCGCCACCTCCTCTACCCCCCATACCGTCAAAGTGTTCCAGCGCTATAACAATCAGGTGTCCGCCATGGCGGCCGCCCGGCGCTATTATCCCCGGGCCCGTTCCATCCTGATCATCGGAGCTGAAAAATTCGGCCTGATCCAATTGGATCAACAGGGGAATTACCGCACTTTTCGCGCCAATACGGGTTGCGCGGCCGGCACCGGGAGCTTCCTGGACCAGCAGGCCCGGCGTTTGAAACTGGACGACACCGCCGCCCTCTGCACCTTGGCCCGGAGCAATACCGGTGACATTCCCAAAATCGCCTCGCGTTGCGCGGTTTTTGCCAAAACCGATCTGGCCCATGCCCAACAGGAAGGGTATCCTTTGGAAGCGATCTGTGACGGATTATGCTATGGGTTGGCCAAAAATGTGGTGGACGTCCTTTTCAGCGGTCAGAAACCCATCGGGCCGGTGCTATTGGCCGGCGGGGTGGCCCACAATCCTGCGGTGGCCGGCCATCTTCGTGACCTGATCGGCCTGGAGCTCATGGTCGCACAGCATCCTTGCGAGGCTGCCGGGGCAGCCCTCTGCCTATTGGGTCGACCGGACCACAAACCAGACACCAAAAATGATCCCAAACCGCTATCGGCAAAGGATATCATCATCCCCCAATCTTTTGAAAAACGGCTGTGCCATGACCCCATTGAATTGAAACGCTCCGTCTATCCGGCGTTTACCCGACACCGGGACTATACCGAGGCGCGTTGGGATGCGACGAATCCTGTGGAAGTGGATGTTTACGAGAATCTTGCACCCTTGACCGGACAAGGTGTCTATTTGGGAATCGACATCGGCTCCACCAGTACCAAAGCCGTTTTAATGACCTCCATGCGCCGTGTTGTGGCCGGTTTTTATACCCGTACCGCCGGAAGGCCCGTTCACGCCACCCAAAACCTGATGGCCGCTATCGAAAGAATGCTAAGAAAAGAAAAGGCCAGTGTTCACATCATCGGTGTGGCCACCACAGGGTCCGGCCGAAAATTTGTCGGCCGCATTGTGGGAGCCGACCTGATCCTCGATGAAATCACGGCCCACGCCAAGGCAGCCGTTGCACTCAATCCCGTGGTGGACACCATCATCGAAATCGGCGGACAGGATTCAAAATTCACCACCCTGCAAAGCGGCCGGGTCACTTTCTCGGCGATGAACGCGGTGTGTGCCGCCGGTACCGGCAGTTTCATTGAAGAACAGGCCCAAAAACTGGGGTGTGCGTTGGACCGGATCTCCGCCCTCACCGAGCACCGGCAATCGCCTTTGGCCAGCGATCGTTGCACGGTATTTATGGAGAGAGATATCAATTACTACCTGTCCAAAGGATATTCGGTCAATGAAGTATTGGCCGCCGTGCTGCATTCGGTGGTGGAAAACTACTTGAGCAAGGTGGCCATTGAAAACAGCATCGGCGCCGACATCACCTTTCAAGGCGCCACGGCAAAGATCAAATCCCTGGTGGCCGTCATGGAAAAACGGTTGCAAAAACCCATCCAGGTCTCCCGTTTTTGCCACCTCACCGGCGCCATGGGCAGCGCCCTTGCTCTGGCCGAAAAAGGCGTTGAGCAGACCGGCTTTAAAGGGTTGGGCCTTTACAAAAACGACATCCCCATCCGATCGGAAATTTGCGGGTTGTGCACCAACCATTGCAAGATCACCATAGCGCGGATCAAAGGGCATGATACGGCCTATGGCTTCTTGTGCGGTCGTGATTACCAGACGCACAAGCGCGTCGACCATAACCGCTCCGGTTTTGACCTATTGGCCGAACGCAAAAAGGCTTTCAAGAAAGCCCGAACCGATACACCCCTGCAAAACGGCGCACTTAAAAGGCTGACCATCGGTCTTCCGGCCACCCTGCACCTGATCGAAGACCTGCCCATGTGGCAACATTTTTTTGCTCAGCTTGGCATCCGCACCGTCACCAGCACAGCATGCCATGACGCCGTCAAAGCAGGAAAACCACTGGCGGGTGCCGAGTTCTGCGCCCCCATGATGGCGCTCTTCGGCCATGTCGACCACTTGCTGCCAAAATGCGATTATCTTTTTATGCCTTTTTACTTGGAACAAAAAGGCATTCACAAAGATGTCCGGCGGCAGTATTGCTACTACACCCAATTTGCGCCCAGTCTGGCTTCGAGACTTGAAACAGCCCGGTCCGGAAAAAAGTTGCTGACCCCGCTGGTTTATTATCTTTACAATACGTTTTTTACAAAAGCACAGCTGCAGCGCATGCTCAACATCCATGCCGGTCAGAAGGTGGGCTTTATGAACGTCTCCGCAGCCTACGACACTGCTTTGAAGTTCAAGCGGGCGGCCCTCAACCAATTGAAAAAGGTCTATCAAAGCCGCCTGGAGGCATCCAACGAGCTTCACGCCGTTATATTGGGAAGGCCCTATACGGTTTTGGTGCCCTCCATGAACAAAGGCATTTTGGACATCTTTGCCTCATTGGGCGTCAAAACCTTTTATCAGGACATGCTCACCTATTCACCGGACGACATTCGTGCCATCACGCCGCTGCTTGAAGAAATCCACTGGCACCATGCCGCACGCATTCTGGAAGCCGCCGAGGTTGTCGCCCGCACCGATTCGGCCTACCCGGTGCTGGTTACGGCGTTCAAATGCACACCGGACAGTTTTATTATCGACTATTTTAAAAAGGTCATGGCCGTCCACGACAAACCCTTTCTCATCCTGCAACTGGATGAGCACGACTCCAGTGTGGGCTACGAGACCCGCATCGAAGCCGCCATTGCCGCTTTCAGGAGTCACCATGCATCACGGGGCCCAAAGATTCCCTTGCGGCATAACCCATCCCTGGTTCCCAGGCGCGCCGGAAAAATCAAGGAAAAAACGCTGTTGTTTCCAAACTGGGATCCGACATGCCAGCGTCTGGTGGTGGCCAATATGCAAAAAGAGGGCTTTGACGCCCGGCTGCTGGAAGGCAACGATACCCTCATGCGCAAAAGCATGCGCTTTAACAGCGGGCAGTGCACGCCTCTGAATATCATCGTCCAGGAGTTTATCGACTATATTGAAACACACGATCTGGACCCCGGGCGGACCCTTTTGTGGATGGGCGCCTCCAAGATCGCCTGCAACATCGGACTCTATCCCCACCAGATTCAAAACATACTGTACACCTATGGCAACGGCATGCAACATGCCGGCGTGTACACCGGTCACCTCTCTTTGGCTGATATCTCTATGAGACTGCCGGTCAACACCTATCTCAGCTTCATGTTCGGCGGACTGCTGAAGAAGACAGGCTGCCGCATCAGACCCTATGAAAAAGCCCCCGGTTCCACAGACCGTGCGTTGCGAAAAAGTCTGACACTGCTGGAAAGCGCCTTTCGCTTCGGCCGCTCCAAGGAAGCGGCTTTGGCACAGATCATCGAGTGGTTTGAAAGCATTGAAACTTGCAAAAAAGACCTTTTCGGCTCCCGGCCCAAAGTGGCCGTTTTCGGTGATTTATATGTACGTGACAATGAGTTGATCAATCAGGATTTGATTCACTTTATTGAAGCGCACGGCGGCGAGGTAGTGACCACACCTTACAGCGCCTACGTCAAGATGATTGCCCAGCCCTATTTGCGCAAATGGTTTGTCGAAGGCCACTTTTTGCAGGCCCTGTCTTCAAAAACCCTGATTGCGACCATCTCGCGCCTGGAAAAGAAGTACTATCGATACTTTCAAAGCATTCTCAAAGAGCCGGAACCGGTCTATGATGAATCCCCCCAGCAAATCCTTGACACCTACAATATCCGAATCGAGAACACCGGGGAGTCCATGGAGAACATTCTTAAAATTTACTATCTTAAAAAGTACCACTCCGACATTGCCCTCTTTGTTCAAACCAACCCGGCTTTTTGCTGCCCGTCGCTGATCACGGAAGCCATGGCAGGCGCCATCGAAACGGCGACCCGCACACCCATCGTTTCGATTACTTATGATGGAACGGGCGGTAACAAAAATGAAGTCATCGCCCCATACCTGGCGTTCCCACGCTAGAAGTGGTTTCAAAACCTCCCCTCGAACCCAAACTCGGTGTTGGATGGCAGATTTAAATCCTCGAAATAGTTTACTATTCCTCCGGTTTAAATCTGCCATCCGCCTTGATTTTGGGCCCGATTGAAGGTTTTGAAACCACTTCTAAGCATCCGGTGGGTCGTCGGGCTCAAATACATACCCAACCGAGCGCAGACTCTTGAAATAGATCGGTTTTTTCGGATTTTTTTCGAAATATTTTCGCATGCGGACCACAAAGTTGTCCACCGTGCGGCTGGTGACGCGGCCGGTGTAACTCCATCCGATCTCCAGCAATTTGCTGCGGGAAAGGGGCTTTCCCTGGTTGGCCACAAACAGCTTGAGCAGCTTCAGCTCTTGTTCCGTCAGGTGAATGGTTCGGCCTCCCACGCAATAGGCCCTGGCGGTAGTAAAATCGATCCGGTTGCCCCCGAAAGCGAAGGTTTCAGGCAGGGCGGCATACAAAGGCCTCCTGTCTCGGGACCAGTCGCCCCTGAGCAGCAATCGATCCAGGCGCAACAGGAACTCATCCAGGTTAAACGGCTTTGTCAGATAATCATCCACCCCATGCGCCAGCCCTTCGATCTTATCTTCGATATCTCCCCTGGCGGAGAGGATCAGGATCGGTATGCGCTCGTCTTCCAGGCGAATATTGCGTAAAATAGAAAAACCGTCGATACCGGGCAACATGATATCCAGAACGATCAAATCCGGTTGAATCTCACGCCATTGTCGCAAGCCTGAAGGACCATCGGATGCAATGAAAACCTGGTATCCTTTAAGCTCCAAATTGAGCTGAATACCTTCGGCAATGTGGGGGTCATCTTCGATAATCAGGATCTGCCTGGCGTCCTGTTGTTCGGCACCCGAATGCTTCATGATACGAAACTCCTCTACTCACCCAACGGCAGGGTCAAGGTGAAAACCGCCCCCTTCCCAAAGCCGGGGCTGCTCGCACTAAGCTTGCCCCTGTGAATTTTGGCTATATTCTGGGCAATATAGAGCCCTATGCCGCTGCCTTTGGCCGACATATCCTCCGATCGGCCGATCTGGTAGAACTTCTTAAAAATCTTATGTCTTTCCTGCCGATCAAAACCGATGCCGTTGTCGATAAACATCATTTGCAGACGATTGGATCGAAGCCTGACGCTGATGTCAATTTCAGGAGCAGCCGATGACCGGTAATTGATCGCGTTGGTCATCAGGTTCATCAGCAAAATCTCAAACAGAGACCGGTTGATGTGACAGTAAATCTGGCGGTCCGGTCTGTTCAGCACCCGAATACGGCAGTCGGCAAACAAATGTTGGTTCTTATCGATAAAATGATCGACTTCATCCAAAGGATCCAACCATGAAAATTCATCCGTAAAGCTCCTGCTTTCGATTCTGGCCAGATTCAGAATGCGCGATATGTTGTCCGACAGGCGCTTCACATCGGCAAGCATGTATCCTATATACTTGAGTTGATCATCCCGCGCCAGTGCATGCTTTTGAAACGTCTCCAGATAAAGGCGCATCGAGGCCACCGGCGTTTTAAGCTCGTGTGTAAAGTTGTTGATGAAGTTGTGCTGCAATCGATAGAGTTGGCGCATTTTCTGACTGTAGGCAAAAATGGTGAACAGCCCCAGAAGAATCAACCCCACCAGGATAGAGAGCACCAAAATGACAACCCAGCTCTGGGCTGTCAGAATCTGGGATGCATCCAAATTGAATTTTCGAACAACCGATTTGAGACCCGCGCTGACCTCTATGTACCAATAGATATAAAGAATCAGCGATGTCCCCAGTGCCAGAATAGAGACTACGAAAATGATAATGGGATGAAAAAACCATCCGGATCGATCCATAGCGGTCATCCCGGCTTTGTAATACTTTTGTAAAACTTTAAAGTTAATCTACTTTTCGCCATATGAATACTATATTGTGTACCGTACATGAAAATCAAGTTGCAACCTTTAACCAGACATCAGGAAAGCGAGACATCCATGTCCGATCACCCCCGACATCCCAAGCAAAGCCAGGCCAAAGTTCTTCTCTCCAGCGTTTTCGGACCCTATGCCCAGGACGACCCATACGGCAGCCGCAAAATAAACCCGATGGAGCTCTACCATAATCAGGTAACCCGATTTCAGGGCGCCTTTTCCCTGAGAATGTTTCACCGCAGTTTTGGTTTGATGCTCATCCAGAGTAACATCGATGCGCCCTGCACGTTGCTGGACTTTCCCACCATGGACCGGTTTGTAAAGGAGATTCGGGAAAAGGCCTACGACATTGTGGGAATCAGCGGCATTATTCCCAACATCGGCAAAGTCATCAAGATGTGCGCCCTGGTGCGGACCCACCTGCCCAATGCCGTCATTGTGATTGGAGGGCACGTGACCAGCAAGGAAAACATCCATTGCTTGACGGATGCCGATCACATTGTCAAAGGAGACGGCGTGGCCTGGTTTCGCCGCTATCTCGGCCAAAATCCCCAGGCCCCGGTCCGTCATCCCATGGTTTATTCCGGCTTTGGTACCCGCATCATGGGTATGCGCGTGAAAGACAAACCCAGCGATACGGCAGCCATCCTGATTCCCTCGGTGGGGTGCCCGGTGGGATGTAATTTTTGTTCCACATCCGCTTTATTTGGCGGTAAAGGCCATTTTATCAATTTTTATAAGACCGGTGATACCCTTTTTAAGATCATGACCGGCCTTGCAAAGCGGCTAAAGGTCAACTCATTTTTCATCCTGGACGAAAATTTCCTGCTCCACCGTAAACGGGCCTTGCGCCTGCTTGAATTGATGCAGGCCAACGGCAAGAGTTGGTCGTTGTATTTGTTCAGTTCCGCCCGGGTTTTGCAATCCTACACCATGGAACAACTCATCGGGTTGGGGGTCTCCTGGGTATGGATGGGACTTGAAGGCAATGAAAGCCAATATGCCAAACTAAAAAACGTGAATACCTACGCATTGGTCCGCCGGCTGCAATCCAACGGTATTCGAGTGCTCGGCTCCTCCATCCTCGGCCTCGAACATCACCGGCCCGAGGATATGCCCCGGATCATCGAAGAGGCTGTAAGCTACGGCACCGATTTTCATCAATTCATGCTCTACACACCCAATGACGGGACGGCGCTGCATGCACAGCACAAGGCCGCACAAAGACTTCTGAACGAATCGGAATTCTCACCGGCTGATGCCCATGGGCAGTATCGCTTTAACTATCGGCACTCGCATATCCCGGCTGGACAGGAAGAACACTTTTTGCGCCAGGCTTTTGAGCAGGATTTTGCCATCAACGGCCCCAGCATCGCCCGCTTGGTGCGCACCCAACTCACCGGCTGGCTGAAATACCGGCATCACCCGGACCGGCGTATCCGCAAACGATTCGAGCAGGAGGCCAAACATTTGGGCACCACTTACACCAGCGCCATATGGGCTATTCGCCGCTGGTACGATCGCAGCAACCCCCTGGCCGCTAAAATGGACAAACTGCTCAAAGACCTCTACAAGGCCTTCGGCCTCAAAGCGCGTCTTTTAGCCCCTGTGATCGGACGCTATTTGAACTTCACCATGCGATTGGAAGAAAGGCGCCTGGCCAACGGATGGACCTACGAACCCAAAACCCTCTACGAAAAAACCCCGACCGCCCTGACTGTGGAATCCACCACCGTCCATGCTTTAAACCAGTCGGCCGCCGATGATCAATGCATAGCGTGCAAAGCGCACGCAGCATGACGTTCCGGCTTTGGAAAAGAAAATACAGCTATCAAGGTATTTGGGCATGACAAAAGACCCTTGTTTTAACACAGCTGATTTAATATAATTAAATAAATTCCTCTGCTATTAGTCAACAACCATTCGCATCTTTCTTCCCTTCCCCTTGCGGGAGGGGTCCAGGGGCGGGGCACCCGGTTTGAAAACAACCAATCTACAACCCGGGGGCTCTAACGAGTCGGCAAGTATGGAAGTTTGTAAGCATAAGATATCCGGTAAATTTTTTATCTTTCTAAAAGAGGCCGGCGTTGAAAACGCCGTATTCGTCACGCCCCAAAGCAAAATTAAAACGCTGAATATCAGTCAATTCAGCGATGTAGAAGATGAAGACAGGGATTATCTGCTGTCCGAAGGCCTGATTACCGAATTACAGATAAAAAGATTTGAACAATACAAAAAAGATCGGGCTGACGATGAAATAGAAAATTTTATATATGATTTTAAACAGTTATCATCATACGGAAAAATACAGTTCTTTAAAAGCCTACCCATCTCCAAATCCGAAACTGAGGAGTTGATCAAGAAAATCAAGAAAGGCCTTATTTAGCAGCTGGATCTTTACTGCTTGTAGCCGATGGCGCGTAATAAAGATTTGCGTTTGGCAATGTCTTCTTCACCCTCAATACCTTTGGAAGCGAAGCCGTCGATGACCCCCATAATGCCGCGGCCCAATTCACTTTCGGCAATGACCACTTCCACCGGATTGGCCGTGGCGCAGAAAATGCGGCAAACTTCGGGCACATTTTTAATCGTATTGAGGATGTTGACGGGAAACATGTCCCGCAGAAAGATGATAAAACTGTGCCCGGCCCCCAGCTTCAATGCGTTTTTTTGGGCCAGCTCGATCAGTTCGTCGTCCGTGCCCGTATGGCGGACCAGACAGACATCGGATGCTTCGCAAAAAGCCAGTCCGAATTTAGCCCCCGGAACGGTATTGACGACGGCCTCATACAGATCTTCAACGGTTTTGATAAAATGGGAGTGTCCTAAAATGAAATTGAGTTGTTCGGGGTTTTCGATTGGGATGGTCAGTAGTTCCATAATACGCTCTCCTTCACTACATCATGTCTTTTTCTGTTTCTTTGATAATGGCATCGATTTTTTGTTTCAATCCTGGCGGCAAACCTTCGATCTCAACGTTCAAAAAGCCGCGTACGATTGTGGAAACGGCTGATTCCTCATCAAGTCCCCGCGCCATCAGATATTCTATCTCGCGCTGGTCGATTTT
>JASFER010000172.1:0-13063 GCA_050124755.1 Desulfobacteraceae bacterium | reverse complement strand
CCAAAGCGCCGGCCGATCTTTTAAAGAATTCGGGTTCACCCGTATCACCAACCACGGCATAGGCATATCCGTTCATACGCAATTCATCGGCAGCGCTGAGCAATAAACCGCGCCCCACACCTCGGGATCGGCAATCCCTATGCACCCCGATGGGACCGATAAAATTCTGAAACGTTGTATCCAGACAACAGAATCCGAGGACAGCATTGTTTTGGACCGCGATATAACACCCCACGGGCCGCCGGCCGAAGGCCACGACACATTCATCAGCCCACAATGGATTAAAGGTCTGCTCAACCCATTCCGTCACCTTGCCGCGCTCATACGCCATGGCCCGCCGTATACGGATGCCTTGGCTGCCAAGCGTTTCGACAGCTGTTTGACATGTCGGCAATGCATATAACTTGATCAACATATCCATTTTTATGACACGCTCATCCCAGATATTAGATTAAAATCCTAAATCTTTTTTGCACCAAAATGGAACCCTATTAACAATAATTGCTTATCCAAACAATATTCAATGTTCGAATACTTTTCGGACCTATGCCCCACAATAAGGTCAGCGTATTATTAAGAGGCATATGTCATATGAAAGCATAGTTTAAAGTCTAAAGTTGCTGTAATAACCCTTGACGCCGTGATCATATACGTTATAGTTCACACTAAGAATAGCGTTATATATAACACAATTTGACAAATGAGGTAAGGCTGATGGTGACCATAGCCGACCGCCGAAAAACGGATCGGGAAAGGCAACAGCGATGGCGCGACCGCCAACGCAGCCAGGGAAAGAAGCAGATTTCCGCCATGATCTCTATGAAAGCCCAACTGATATTAAACCGTGAAAAAAAGCGAACCGGTGAGACCAACTCCGACATCATCGAAAGAGCTATACTTAACTTAACTGATCACTGATATTCCGAACCGACCGTCCAAACATTCGAAAGAACCGCGTCGAAGCTCTATCCGTCTGCCTTCGCAGGAAAAAAGGGTTTACAAAAACCGATCAATCTTCTATATAAACTCTCTTTGTAAGCACACCAATATATGGAAAATTCATGCGCAGTTTCAAAGGGGATAATTAAATGGGCAAGAAAAGTTTGATTAAATCAACAACCAAATCGAAAAAGGGTGCCAAAGAAAAAGAGGAAACAACCACTAAAAACACTAAAAAGGCCGCACCGAAAACCGCCAAAAAAAAGGCCGCAAAGAAAACCGCAACGACTAAAAAACCGGCAGCTAAAACAGCCAAAAAAGCGGCTCCCAAAAAAGCGGCCCCGAAGAAGGCGGCTCCAAAGAAGACCGCACCCGCTAAACCCAAAGCTGCGCCGAAAAAAACCGCGGCACCGAAAAAAGTGTCCATCAAGGAGCTCGTGTTCAAGAAATTTGAACCCCTGCAGGCCTTGCCGGCTCAAATACCCGCAACAAAACAGGCAGTATCGAAGGTTTCGGCACCGCCGCTATTCAACAGCGCGGACCCCGCAGAGGTTGAACGCCTGCGTGCCCTGCTCTTCCGGAAATTCAGCATGGATGAAATCAAGGCTGCCGCAAAAGAACCCGAGCCCATACCGGAACCGGAGCCGGAGCCCGAAGCTGAGCCGGCCGCACCTGCTGTGGAAAGCCCGCGTGAGCCCGCATCAACAGCTGCAGCAGCGGCGCCCCCCGCTCCCGCAGTAAAACCCGAACCGGAAAGCGCCGCCTACATTACGGTTGAACCCGGCGAACCCGGCGTCGGGACCGAGCCAATGAGTCTGCCCGTTAAAATTGCCATCGCTGCAGCGGCAACCATCATCTTTCTCCTGTTGGCCATCAGTTACAATAACAGCTCCAAATATTATATTTACCCCAAAGACAAATCCATTGAAATCTGGAAGGGGTGCTTCTCCCCCAAAGATAAAGAATTTTTTATAGTCCTTCACGGGGTCCAGGTGACTGAACCGGTGCAAGAAGTCTATACCAGTCAAGAAGTATTCCCTCTTATTTTCAACTATTACGTTGATAAAGCCGACACTTTGCTGGAGGTCCCCGGCCTGCCGGATTTCGACGGGATCAAGGGCTACCTCCACCAGGCTGAAAATTATGCGGTCGGCAAAGAGATGAAAACCGTCGTATCTTCCCGATTGAACACCATTGAACGGATGATCCTTCTTTACAAAGCGGATGTCGCCCTTAGCAAAGACTCGGAGGAATCGCTGGAGTCCGCCATAAAACTGCTGAAGGAGGCTGCCACTTTGACGCCCAGCGCGGCCCAGGCCGATGAAATTGCTCAAAAAATCGATGCCGCCAGAGAGCGGCTGGCTAAATTAAAGGCCGAGGCCGAATAGGCACGGTATTAATACGCCATAAAATATCATGTTTACCCAAGGTCATCGAACCCCCATCGGATTCGGCACTTCCCTGACCCGGGTCGGCCGAACCATGTTGATCATTTACGCTGCGGTCTATGTGCTGGAATTGATCGGCGAGCACTGGATGGGAATCCCCATCTATGGAACGCTGGCGCTGAGTCCGCTCAAAAGCGGATATTTTCATTCCTGGCAACTGGTCACCCATCCGGTGATCCACGATCCCGGAGCACCCATCGGATTTCTCATCGATTGCCTGGTCTTTTACTTCTTTGCCGGCACCATCGAATCGGCCTTGGGGACCCGCGGTTTTTTGCGGCTTTACATCCTCGCCGCTTCGGGCGGAGCGGCAGCCGGCCTGATTTTCACCAGCCTGACCTCTTTCAGCATACCTTACGCCGGCATGCTGCCCAGCCTGCTGGCCCTGATCGTTGTTTTCGGTCTGTTGAATCCCGAAGCCACCATACTGCTCTTTTTCGTACTGCCCGTCAAAGCCAAGTACATCAGCTACGGCACCATCATCGTCACCGCCCTGACCTTTCTGGCCCAAACCAATCCCCACGGCGCCTACCACCTGGGCGGCATCGGCCTGGGGTGGCTCTACTTCCGCTCGCCGACCCACTGGCTCGACCCCAACTGGTGGCGCTGGAAGTTCTTCGCTCACAGCCAAAAAAAACGCCGCTCCAAATTCACCGTCATCAACGGCAAAAACGACGACGATGACGACCGGCCCACGATTCACTGAATCTCAGATGGCTTTTTAAACTGCAGCCTCCCCTGTTCGATGTGTTTTTTAGCGGTCCGACGGTCGAAACGGACACGCTTGGCCACAGCTTCATAAGTACCATGTCGTTGGTAAAGCAGGTAGCAATAACCGGAAATCAAGGATTGAGCATCGATGGTGCCTTTGGCAATCCCCTCTTGCAGATGTTTGCCCAACTCCAAATTGACGGCCGGTTGAAGAGGCGTATACCGATTGCTGACCAGGAGTCTGCGCACACATTGCTCTAATTCCCGCACATTTCCGGGCCATGGGTAATCCTTCCCAAGCTGGTCGATGATCTGTTCATGCAAACGGTTGACCTGATCGGCAGACGGCTTTCCCAATATCCGTTGAACCGTAAGATCGATCATGACTTTCAATTCATTAAAATCTTCAGCGATACGGCGGGATAAACTCGGAACAAAAATAATATCGGAACAGAGGCGATAGAAAAAATCGTCCCGCAAAGAACGGCGCTCACGCAACTGCGCCAGCGGCCGGTTGGTGGCTGCGATGACCCTCCCCCTGAAGCGCCTGCGGGTATGATCACCCACCGGCACAAAATGCCTCTCTTGCAGCACCTGCAACAGCTTGATCTGGATCGGCCGGCTGACCTCACCGATTTCATCCAGCAAAATGGCACCATAAGGACTGCAACGGTCGAAGACCCCCTGATAGTTCTCGATGGCGCCGGTAAAGGCCCCCTTCTTATGCCCGAAAAGCTCCGACTCGATGAGGGTTTCGGAATACTGGGAAAGATTGATGGAGATAAAGGCGCTGGTGAAATTCTCCACAAACGAATTTTTCTTTGGATCAAAGGGAATATAGCCGCTGCGTCCGATGGCGGCCGCAGCGGTTCCCTTGCCGGCACCCGTGGGGCCGAGGATCATGGTGGAAAAATCCTCCATGCGATTCCAAAGGTGCTCATCGTAAAGATCGATACTGTGGGTAAAAATATTATTCCAAAGGCTCTCCCGCAGCGTCACCATGCAGGGGGATCGCCCCACCAGGCTCTGCTGGATAAAGAAAAAAGCGCGTCTCATCTGGAAGAAGAGTTCAAAATACCGGAATGCCTCGTCCGCGGTGAAACCGCGATTTCGCAACCGGGCCAATGCCTCGGTGGCAAAATAGACCGGTATATGCCTGTCTTCCGCGGCCACCTGATCCACGATCAGCCGATCGAATTGGGGGATATATCGGTGGAAGACATCGAATAGAAAGGCGCTTTTGACCAAGTTGCGATCTTTGCCGGTGTACATTGTGACATCGGCGCGCTTTTGCTTGACCAGGTTCTGTATGCGGTCACCCACTTCATGGACGACTTCGTCAACGTCCCGCTCAGACGGCCTTTGATTGTATCGTCCAACGATTTGTAAATCCAGCGCCTGGCGCTCCTCGCTAAAAGGATTCGCCGAAACAGCCTTTCGGACCAACGTAAAAAAGGATCTTTCTCCTGCGTTCAGTTCCACCATGCTGAATGCCTCCTAAAGCCCGTTCTGCCGAACCGAAAGCACCATACCGTCAAATAGGCATGATATGTTAGCTTGCTATACAATCCATGTATATTGATCAACAGAGTACACCAAATCATTTTATGGGTAAATATATATTATTTACTTTTATTTCAGCATGTTAAGATCTTAAGACCATCCTGGCACAATAGTTGATATCCCATGGGCAAGAGCGGACAGGATTTAACAATCCATCCGATCTGTGGCTTTAAAAACCAAAAAGGAGCTTACCATGAAACCAACGCTTCATAAGTCTAAGCAATCCAGTCATTTTTCCCTGTTGCCCCTGGTGGCCCTGGCATTGGTACTGCTTGCCGTGGCCGTTGCCAAACCGGCTCGGGCGGCCGGATTATTAAAACCCGTACAGGGCGACCAAAACCACATCCAGATAAAAGAACACCATGTAAATGTCGTCCTGAACAATGGATTCGCCCGCACGGAAGTGGATCAGGTTTTTGCCAACACCGGCAGTACCGACCTTGAAGCGATCTACTCCTTCCCGGTGCCCAAACAGGCCAGCATGTCCGAAGTATCATTGTGGATCGACGGCAAGGAGATCGTCGGCGAGGTGCTGGAAAAAAAGGCCGCCCAGCAGGTGTATGAGGAGCAGAAAAACCAGGGCAAGGACACGGCCCTGGTGACCAAAGATTCGTATAAAACCTTTGAGGTTAAAGTGGCGCCGGTGAGGGCCAACCAGCATACCCGTGTCCGCCTGGTTTACTATCAGCCTTTGGAGATCGATTTGAATATCGGTCGCTATGTCTACCCCTTGGCCGAAGGAAATGTGGACGAGGAACGCATTGCCTTCTGGTCGGTGGACGATAAAATCCAAAGCACGTTCAGTTTGGATTTGACCCTCAAGTCCGCCTTCCCTGTCAAAGACATTCGTATGCCGGGATTTCAAAATGATATGGTTATTTCCCAGGAAACCACTGAAGAACAAACCGAAATTCACCGGGTGAGTCTCAATTACAATGAAGGGGCGGATTTGTCGCGCGACATTGTGTTCTATTACCGTCTGGACGACACCACACCGGCCCGTGTCGAGCTGATTCCTTATCGCCAACCCGCTCAAAAACAGGGCACTTTCATGCTGGTGGTGACCCCGGGCGCATCGCTGCAGCGCATCGCCGAAGGCACGGACTGGACTTTTGTACTGGACACCTCGGGCAGCATGCGCGGTACCAAAATCAATCTGCTCATCGACGGTGTTTCCAAGGTGATCGGCAAGCTGTCGCCACTGGACAGATTCCGTGTGGTGACTTTTGCAGAGATCGCCCACGATTTTACCGGCGGCTTTATCACCGCCACGCCCGAACATCTGAATCAAACCCTGGCGCACATCCAAACCATCCAAGCCGGCGGCGGCACCGCCCTCTATGAAGGGCTGGAGTCGGCCTACGACGGTTTGGACAACGACCGCACAACGGCCATTGTTCTGGTCACCGACGGCGTGGCCAATATCGGCCCTTCCAAACACGCAGACCTCATGCGCCTGCATCGGCAACATGATGTTCGGTTGTTCACCTTTGTCATGGGCAACAGCGCCAATCAGCCCCTGCTGGATGCCCTGGCCAAAGAGTCGGGCGGATTTGCCATGAACATCTCATCCAACGACGATATCATCGGAAGAATCATTCAGGCCAAAACCAAAATGATGCACCAGGCCATTGCCAACACCCGCCTGAAAATCCGCGGAGAGCGCGTCAAAGACCTCACACCGACTTCATTCGGAAATATCTTTGCCGGTCAACAGGTGGTGATGTTCGGCCACTACACCGGTGAAGGCCCCGTTGAAATCGAACTCAGCGGCAACATTGAGGGGGCCCCGCAACGCTGGACGTGCAGGACTTCCCTTCCGGCGGTGGATGAAGACAATCCCGAAATCGAGCGCCTATGGGCCCTGTCACAGATCGAAGAGATCATGGACGATATCAGGAACAATGGCGAAACCAATGGACTTAAAAAAGCGGTGATCGATACGGCGCTGCAATACAGCCTCGTAACGGACTACACCGCCATGGTGGTTGTACAGGATGACATGATGGAGAACATGGGCATCCAGGGACGCAATGCCGACCGGGTGGCACGTGAAAGAGCCGCACAAGCACGACGCGCGCCCATGGCCCCCAAAAACTATCGGGTGGATCGACCGTCTCCGTCATCCGGCAAAGATGGATCCGGCAGCACGGTATTCAAATCGCCTCTCAAAGGCATCGGTTCCGGACCGGTGGGCCCCCTGTTTGTGGTCTGTGCATTCATGCTTCAGCGGTTGAGAAGAAGAAAATAGGCCCCCTAAGGGGTATCCGGTCAGAGCAGATCCGGATACCCCGCCAAAGATCCGTAAACCAAGAACAGCGACCACAGCAGGAGCACGACATGAACGCATCGACCAATCCCTTTCCATTGCAAACGGCTCAAAAGATGCCGGAAAGAAGGACACCCGCCGGTCTTGGCCAAACCCGGCCGCTTTGGGTCTGGGCTGCGGTCTTGATAATCGTGAACCTGCCCCTGATATGGGGGGAGATCCGCACAGAGCTGATATTCCTACCGGATGCGGTCAGCTCAGGCCAATGGTGGCGGACGGTCACCTATCCCCTGGTCCATCTGTCATGGTATCATCTGCTTCTGGATGCCGGCGGGTTCCTGCTTCTGCTGCATTGCCTGGAAGAAAAACGCCCATGGGCCAGAATGCTTTTGATGGCCGGTGCCGGTGCCGGCAGTCTCGCCCTCACACTGGCCCTGGATCCGTTTGTTTTCGAGGGTGGGCTCTCCGGGCTTTCGGGCATTGCCCATGGATTGATGGCCATCACCGCCCTGGAAATGCTGAGGCACGCCGGACAAAGAAGGTGGGGAGCGCTCTCCCTGGCTCTGGTGGTGTCCAAGAGCGCCTATGAGTTATGGTCGGGGCAGGTCTTTTTTGAATTCCTGCACATGGGCATGTGCGGCCGCCCCCTCGCCGCCAGCCATGCCGGCGGCGTTCTTGGCGGCGCAATCGTCTTCGCCGTCTTGAACCTTTGCCCCCATTCATACCGGGCCCCAAAAACAAGCGCTGTCGGACGACAAACAGACAGGACCAGCAACCGGTCGAGTATCCAATCAAACATCCAGCAACATATCCAAAAGACGATTCAAATCTCAGTCAGGGCGCTGACGCGCATCATGTACCGGGTGCGCTATGAAGGTCTGGAGCGCATACCCTCAAAGGGTGCCGCCGTTCTGGTGTGCAACCACGTCAGCTATGTGGATTGGCTGATCATTGCCAGCGGCTGCAAGCGGCCGGTGCATTTCGTGATGCATGCCTCCATTTACCGCCTGCCGGTGCTGCGTTGGATTTTTCGCCTGGCCAAGGTCATTCCCGTTGAATCCGGGCGCAAAAACCCGGCTATGCTGCGCCGGACCTTTAGCGAAATCTCCGCAGTCCTCGCCTCCGGCGGCCTGATCTGCATATTTCCCGAGGGGCATCTGACCCACACCGGTCGCATCCATCGTTTCCGAGCCGGTATCGAAAAGATCGTTCAACGCAACCCTGTACCGGTCATCCCTTTGGCCCTGCGGGGCCTTTGGGGCAGTTTCTTCAGTTACAAGGGTGGCGCGCCCATGCGCCGCCTGCCTAAAAAATTCTGGCCCCGCATCGGCTTGGCCGTGGGAAATCGGGTGCCGGCCCGCTTGGTTACGGCTCCCGGGCTTCGATGTGCCGTTGAGGTCTTGCACGGAGGCGGGAATTGAATTGCGGCGCAAGGAAAGGAACGCATATGTGGAACAAACAATATAAATCCAGGATACGGATTGTGTTCGGCGTCGTGCTCTCGGCCTGCCTGCTTGGCAGTGGCGGCTTATGGGCCTGCAATAAAATAGCTCAACGCCTACCCGGTACCCGCAATGAATGCGTCATCCTCTTGCACGGCCTGGGTCGCACCGCCCTCTCCATGACCATGATTGAACATCACCTGATTCAAAACGGTTATGCCGTGGTGAATATCGACTACGCCTCCACCCGGCAGCCCATTTCCGCAGTAGCCCATGGTGCGGTGGCTGAAGCCGTTTCCCGGTGCAAGGGTCGGGGATACGACCGCATCCACTTTGTGACCCACTCCCTGGGCGCCATCGTGGTGCGCAGTTATTTGCAGACGCACCCATTGCCCGCCGGCAGTCGGGTTGTCATGCTGGCACCCCCCAACCAGGGAAGCGAACTGGCCGACTGGGCACAGCAAAAATTTCCGAAAATGATCCAGCTGGCCGGACCGGCGGTCAGCCAATTGGGGACCGACGGCGAAACACTGCTTGCCCGGCTTAAACCCATCGCACCCGAAGTGGGCATCATCATCGGCAGAGACAGCTGGAATCCCTTTTTTTCAGAAATACTGCCCGGACCCGACGACGGCGCCGTAACCATTGAGCGGGCCAAGCTGAAAGAGATGGCGGGTTTCATGGTCTCGTCGTGCAACCACACAAGCATTTTGCTGAACAGGGAAGTTCAACACCACATCGTCTGTTTTCTTCAAAACGGGCGGTTTGAAATGACGAACGCCAAGATTGATGAAGTCGTAAAAAGTCTCTCAGCACGTCACTCCGGCGAAGGCCGGAGTCCAGAACTACCTGATAATACTGGATTCCGGCCTTCGCCGGAATGACGACCAGAGCTATATTTGGACTTTTTACGACTTCATCAAGATTGACTTCGCCGGTTAAAATCGTTAGGTATCTCTATATCCAAGGCAAGGCTAAAAAACCATCAACAGCATGAAAGACCGGTTCCCCATGTTCAAAAAAGCTTGTACGCTCCTACTCGCCATGGTGCTGGTAACCGCATCAAACCTTCAACTGAACGCTGAAAAAAATGAGGACGTCTCACCAAGCACCATCATCGCTTCCTACGACCAGGATCTGGTCGTCTTTAAACGACTTAGAGGAAACCTTTTCAGGTTGTCCGATGACATCAAAGACCGAAAAGACCTTTTCGGTGCCAAACCGGCCGACGACACCACATTGCTGCGTCACGACATGCGCAAGCAGGTTCTGGCCGTCTGGTATCCCCTGTTAGACAACTATCTGGCCCTGGACGCACTGGCGGAAAAACATATGCAATTTCATCGCCTGAAGGACAGAAAGGCGCGCAGGAGTTCCTTCCACCTGGCCAGGGGTGTCTTTCTGACCCAGTATCGCGTCGCCCTGGACGTGATTGCCGTGCTGGAACAGAATCCCGTGGTGGACACCATCCTGAATGAGGCGGATGCGCCCCTGGGGCTGCCCCAGGGGGTATATGCCCAATTTAAATATCAGTACCTCAATGTCATCAAGGCCGGCCGCTATGCGGCCCTGGAAGCGGTGGCCAAGGTATATAGAACCGCTCCGGATGCCCGGTTGGCTCAATGGGCAAAGGAGGACAGCCGGGTCATTCTTTCCGCCGGCAAGGGCCCCGGCCCGAAAATGACCTTTAAAAACGGTATTTCCATTGTTCAACGCTACGGACACGATGCCTGGTTTCCGGTCCAAAAAGGAGTGGCCGAATGGATGGGACACACCAAGGTGTGGCGGCCCCATCAATATTTGATTGGTCCGAAACAGATCACCATGTTGTCCCGCCGGTTGGAACCCGGCGATATACTGCTGGAGCGGCGGGAGTGGTACGTGACCAATGTGGGCATTCCCGGCTTCTGGACCCATGCGGCCCTTTTCATCGGCAGTACCGCTCAGCGGGATGCGCTTTCATGCGATCCCCATGTCCAGACCTGGCTGGAAAATCAGGGCGTAAAGCGCTTGGACGAGCTGTTGCAAAAGCGCCATCCCCAAGCCTATACAGGAATGCAAATCCCTTACAAGGACGGTCATCTACCCCAAGTCATCGAGGCCCTCTCCCCCGGCGTCTCCCTGACCTCCCTGGAGCATTCAGCTTCCTGCGACTCGCTGGCGGTTTTGAGACCGCGCTTGTCCAAGACGGCCAGAGCGGCGGCGGTGGTGCGCGCCATGCGATACTACGGCCGCCCCTATGACTATGACTTCGATTTCGGCAGCGACCGCAGCCTGGTTTGTACCGAACTGGTGGTCAAATCCTACCTGGCCGGCGATTCCCAAAAAGGCCTTCAACTGCCCCTGGAGCGCTTGATGGGCCACATGGTCACCCCGGCCAACGCCTTCGTGCGTCAATTTGACGAAACCTTCGGCACCGGGGATCAACAGATGGATCTGGTCCTTTTTCTGGACGGCAATGAAAAGGCCGGTAACGCTGTTGAAGCCGGCGTGGCGGCCTTTCGCCAATCATGGAACCGACCCAAATGGCATATCCTGTTAAACAAGTAGTCTCCCGTATTTGGTTTGAGAACTTCAGCACATATCTTATATTTTGTTATGAAAACGACCCAAGAAAAAGTCCTGGCTCCATCCCCCGAAGTATTTGTGTCAAAATTCACCGGGGAATTTCTCGACAAAAAAATGGAGCAGAGATTTTTATCGACCACATGGGAAGATTATAAGATAAGCCCAAGGAATGCCATGTACATCGGGGGCATGATTTTCCTCGCTTTCTCGATAACGGATCTTCTCTCTGAAATCGATCAGAAGCGCATTCTACATCTATTTTTGGTAAGAGGTTTGACTAGTCTGTTTCTCTTCGCATCTGCCGGTTACATCCATCGGGAAAAAAGCTATTTTGCGGGTTTTCATCTGCTGTCGCTAACGAACCAGCTTGTCATCGCCTTCGCCTTGATCATGATAGGCATGCTCAAAAACCTTCTGTTCATTCACAATGCCTTTCACGTATTCATGCTTACGCTGGTTTTCTATCAGTTTGTGCATAACCGTTTCTCTTATACTCTGATGGCATGCAGCATTTTTCCTTTGATGTATATCGGGATCAATTTAGGTTACTATGACCTGAATACTATTGATATTGTAAGATTTATTCTCTACCTTGCCCTTGCCAACGGGTTGGGGATTCAAATGCTCCGTTCGTTGAACAGGAACCGAAGAAAGGAATACCTTCAACATCTGAAAGTAAAGCAAGCAAACCTTGCCCTCAAGTCTACGGTGGAAAAACTGCTGATGGCTCAACAGGAGATCAAGACTCTGAAAGGTATCCTTCCCATCTGCTGCGTATGTAAAAAAATCAGAGACGATAAGGGATACTGGAATCAGCTTGAATCATATATCCGAAAACATTCAGATGCAGAATTCAGCCACGGAATTTGTCAGGAATGTGCAAAAAAGATGTATCCGGATTTTGATCTTAACAAAGATTGACTCAATAAAAGGGTGAAAATGCAGTTTAAGCACCCAAAACAGGTATTTACAGGCAGTTTTTGATTTAATATCGGCATGATAACTTGGTTCGATATACATTAAAAAATTGCGGATGCAAATTTTGATTCGGAGCAAGGGTATTCACTTCGTACAGAAATCGTGGGTCAACAAAGGAAAAATGACTGTTTTCCTTAATGGAGGGATGTTTTATTAGTTGACAGGCCCTATACGATTCACCGGAGGTGGATTTGCCCTCCGACATCCACCGAATTGAAGAACTGTATCGTAAGAACAAGGGTTCGTGAATTTAACGAAAATGAGATCTTTCTATGCAATACCTACTTCTATTACATTCTCTTCATAGTTTTTATTTACAATTTTTCACATCAAAACGCCTATCTGGTATGCCCGACGAGAAACCACCACTAAATATGGGTGGCACAAATCTTGCTGGATAAATTGGCACTTATCTTCTTTTTTCAGCAGATAATTCATTGCAGGATGCCCTACGGCTCATCATATGAAGGTATTCTGAAGAACATGTGATCATCCTTTTAAGATGTCAGGGGGTGTGAGACCCCCTACGATCATGAGTGTATCTGTACATTCTAAATACAGTTGTTCCCGGCGTTGCTTTTTATACCAATATTGATTCTCCAACAATTGGCGGTCCTACGAAGAAGAATAACCTAAGGAATTCTACGCTTATTTTTAGGAGAACTTTAAATGAATCGAAAAATCTACATCTTCACTGGTTGAGGGGTCGGAGTGTCTTCGGCATCTACCGTGTGTAATAAACCAGTCTATCTACAAAGAGCAGAGCATAAGACGATTTCGATCATTGGAACAAGCTCATACCATGCACTTATCCGTCCGTGGCATCAATGCATTGCTTTCAGGATCAACACTTCGGCCCCTTGTTAGGGTAGCGCAACGTCTCAGGTTGAATCGTTAACAAGGTGATGTCATCATAAGGAGAAGGTTCATGAAAAAGATACCTATCGTATTATACGTATTATTTTTAATTATCTTGGCTTTCCTTCTGAAAAGTCCGAAAGGCGCCTTTGCAGGCGGCAATATTGTGCTCTGGAACAAGCTGGGTTCGGCAGAGGAGATGGCCAACAGTGAAATCGGCCCCAACGGATCCCTTTATGGAAGTATTGACTTTGTGCCCGGAAGGTTCGGCAACGGCTTTTCCTCCG
>JASFER010000171.1:0-13096 GCA_050124755.1 Desulfobacteraceae bacterium | reverse complement strand
GGATATCACAAAGAAATGGTCATCTAACAAACCTGGAGCATCTGCTATCCTGGGCAGGTTTTAGAGAAGCTGAAAACCTGCCCATATTATATGTAATCCAAACTTGAGGTCACAATTTGTGATTTCAAGTTGAGGGGTATGGAGTGAACCCGACTCAGATGATCCACTCCAATGCATTAGCAAATTACCCCGCATATCGGTCTCAAAAACAGCCTTGTTTTTGGAAATCATGGAAATTTGAAAACGAAACGATCATCTAAGACTGAAATTATTGCGAATAGACAAAAATCATGAATGGAGTTTTGCAGTCTCATCAAACGGTCGTTTGTTGAGATTCTCGTATAAACTTACATTAGGGTACCGCGAACATTCATTCGAAAATGCACCCTTAGATAATAACGCATTGTTTTCATATATATTGATTTTTGCAAAGTCGTACTGGAATTTGATTCGATTGTCCAAATAGGGCTGTCTTGCATTATGTAATTTCAATTGGTTTCGGAAAAGCCTGAGATGATCAACGACAATTTTATTTTTCCTTCGCGCGGGCGGGAATTATAATTGTCGTTGATCACTTTGGGGATACATCCAAAATTTCTGCATTTTTGACTGTCTTGTGATAAGGATCGATCACAACATCATTGATTCCTTAATCGGATTAAGCAGATTCGTGATTTTGGATTCTGCTGTTTCAAGAAAAGATTAAAGCGGAAAATGGCAGGCCACCTTGTGACCTTCTGCGATATCACGCAATACGGGAGCCGTTTGGGGATTGATGCACTCGTCCGGGCGTCCTTGTTGGTGATACACCGGGCAGCGGGGGGCAAAGCGGCAACCTGTAGCGGGGCGCCGGTGGTCCGATCCGCCGTCGTTGGCGGGGTCCGCCATGTCTTGCACCGCATAATGCTCGTGCATTTTCTTATCCACCAATGAGGACCAGAGGATATGGGAATATGGATGACGGGGAGCGTCGGCAATGTGGCCGGCGAGCCCCATTTCGACGATTTGCCCCAGGTACATGACAGCCACTTTGTGGCTGATCAGCTCCACGATGCGCAGATCATGGGAGATGAACAGGTAGCTCAGGCCCAAGTTGTCTTGCAGGGTGCGCAGCAGGTTGACCACCTGGGCCTGGATGGAGACGTCCAGAGCGCTGGTGGGTTCATCGGCTACGATAAAATTGGCCCCCACCGCCAATACCCGTGCGATGCCCACTCGCCGTTTTTCACCGCCGGATAGCTCGCCCGGATAGTTGCTCAATTTGCTCCGCTTTAAATTGACCTGTTCCAGCAGTTCATGGGTGCGTCGGCGTATTTCCACATCGCTCAGGCGATGATGTACGCATATGGCTTCTTTTAGAATGGATTGGATGCGCATTTTGGGATTCAAGGCGGCATCCAGATCCTGAAAAATCATCTGCATCTGCCGGCGCAGCGGACGAAGCTGACGGGCTGTCAGGTGGGTGATATCGGTGCCGTCAAACACAATACGTCCGGCGTCCGGTGCGGTCAGCCTTAAGATGGTGCGGCCGATGGTGGTCTTGCCGCATCCGGTCTCCCCCACCAAGCCGAGGGTTTCATGGGGCCGGATGAAAAAGCTGACGTCATCCACAGCGGCGATGGATGCGTCGGTATCACCTCTGCGCATCCACCACCGACCGGGCTGACGGTAACACTTCTTCAAGCGGTCGACTTCTAGAATGGATTGAGACATTATTTTTGCCTATTATGAATCATATAACCAACACCGCACTTCATGGCCCTGGGCGACACTTCCCAGCGGCGGTTCTTCGTTCAGACATGCCGATGCAATATTTCCATGATATTGACTGCACCGCGGATAGAAGCGGCATCCTTTGGGCGTGTTGATGGTATCGAGAACGTCTCCTTCAATGGCTTTCAAAAATCCCCTGTTTTTTATCAGCCGTCGATCGGGAATGGATGAGAGCAACGCTGTGGTGTAAGGATGTTTGAGATCCTCTTTGGGGTCCAAAACCGTATGGACCGGTCCCTTTTCCAGAACCGTTCCGCCATACATCACGGCGACTTCATCGGACAATTGGCGGATGACGTCGATATCGTGACTGATGAGCAGCGTTGTCACCCCTAACTCGGTTTTGATGTGCCCCATCAGGTCAACGATACGGCTCTGAATTGTGGCGTCCAAGCCCGTGGTGGGTTCATCGGCGATTAAAAGTGTGGGTTCGCAGGCCAATGCCATGGCAATCATGGCACGCTGGCACATGCCGCCCGAGAGACCGTGGGGATTGTTGCGGTATCGAAGGCGGGGAGCGTCCATACGCACTCTTGCCAGCCATTCCAAGGCTTTTTTGCGGGCCTGTCGGCGACTGGAGACGACCGTGTTTTTTAAGATGGCTTCCCTGATCTGCGTGCCGATGGAACAAAATGGATTCATGGCACTGCGCGGATCTTGGAATATCATGGACATCTGCTTTCCGCGGATGCCCTTCATGCGACGCTGAAAACGTTTCTCCCATGCGCGATCTTTTTTAGCGACCGACATGATGCGTCCGTTGTCGCACTGAATTTGTACATGCTCATCCAGACCATGGAGTAAATTGGTCGTTCCATTTTCACTTAAAAATCGTATCTTTCCGGCAATAATGCCGGGCACCGCCTCAATCAGTCCCATAATGGAAAGGGCCGTGACGCTTTTGCCGCTGCCGCTTTCGCCAACCACCCCCAATGTATTGCCTTTGAGAATATCAAAGCTGACGCCATCCACAGATCGGATAAACGCCTGTTTGCTGCGGGCGTAGAAATAGGCGTGAAGATCTTTTATGCTTAAAACGGGATGATCGTTCATCGCCTTTGCTTTCTTTCCAGTATATTATTGAGGCCGTCCCCAAGAAGATGAAATCCCAGAATCGTGAATCCAATGGCCAGAGCCGGGGCCGTGGAGGGCCAAAAAAGGCCTTGCAGAAAATAGTTGGCACCGGATTGAACCATGTTTCCCCAAGAGGGGATGGGTTCCTGGACGCCAAAGCCGAGATAACTCAAGCTGGTTTCGATCAGAATGGCTTCCGCCATGCCCAGGGTCGCCTGAATGATTAACAGGGTGCGGCAATTGTGCCATAGAATGTGCTTTATGATGATGGACCGGTTCCTGAGTCCAAGGGCCACGGCGGCCTCGATAAAATTCTGTTGTTTGAGAAAGGTGACTTTGCTCTTGATCAATGCGGTCACAGCGGGAACATGGGTGATGCCGACCACTGCCATGATAAGGTAGATATCGGGTTTGAAGGCCGCGATCATCAGCAGGATGAGCACCAGGCGCGGAAAGGAGTCCACCAGATTGGCCATATAGGTGACCATGGTGTCCCACCGGCCGCCCCAGTACCCGGAAGCCAGCCCGCAAACGCTGCCCAGGGTCAATGCAATGGCCACAGCCAGCAGGCCGGGCAGAAAATAGGCCTGAATGGCCAGAATCAATCGTGAGAGAATATCACGTCCCATAAAGTCGGTTCCCAACAGATGACCCTGGGTATTGGGCGGTGCATTGAGCAGATCCATGTCGATGGCCTGTGGGTCATAGGGGAGCCAGCCGGAAGCTCCCGAGAGATAGGATCCAAAAACCATTAAAACCACCACAAGCCCGTAACACACATAGGCCAAGTCTAATGGATGGGCCTTGCGCCAGAAGGGCACCTGGGAAAAATCACTGACGCGCAGGGTGTGTTGGCGAAAGACTTTCATGATTTTTGCGATGCTCTTGGATTTACGGCGATGTGGACCACCTGTTTCAGTAGACTGCCTAACCTTACAAAGAGCGCGGCCACAAGGGTTATACCCATGATGAGCGGGAAATCCCTGTCCTGTGCGGCTTGCCACGCCATACGGCCCATGCCGGGCCAATTGAAGACTTGCTCCACCACCACTGCCCCGCCCAGGATGAATGGAATCCTGGCAGCGACCATTTCGGTAATGGGAAGTAAAAAGCCCTCTTTAAATGCATGTCGCCAGACGGATACGCCTTTCGCCTTGGCCGTGCGAACGTAATCCTGATCCAGCACACGGGCCAACTCCTCTCTTAAATAGCGCACCATCTCGCTAAGGCCGCAACTGCACAGTCCCAGTACCAGAACGGGCAGCAGAAAGTAGAACCAAGTCCAGGTTCCAGTGGCAGCGCCCCCTGCCAACGGGAAGAAGCCGAACCTGTGTATGGCGATATAAATGATAATATACCCGAACCAGAATGCCGGGATGGCGGATAAGACATAAGTGATGATGGTCATGGCCCAACCGGAAGTGGTGATGATACCCCGTCGGGCCGTATATACTGCGACGGGGACGGCCAAGAACAAGCTTAACACCATGGAACCGATGGTCAGGTAGAGGGTGTTGATGCTGGTGCGTATCACCTCATTGAGCACCGGCCGGCCGGAGCGTATGGAGTGCCCAAAATTGCCTTGAATCAGCTGCCCCAGCCACGCAAGGTATTGCTGTATTTTATTGGCTGCGCCTGCTTCCGGGCCGATGGCGGTTGCTTCAAAAGAGGATAGCATGGCCCCAAATGGATCGCCGGGAGCGAAAGACAGAACAGCAAATACCACCACTGATACGCCCAGCAGCAAGAGCAAGGCACGCCACATCTCTTTGGCCAGCATGCCGGCTATGGGTTTTAGTGCGGCTAACTTCATGTCATCAAACCAGCAGGGTCTCTTATGGCAAGAAACACTGCTGGTATCGTCTGCAGGATAATCATTTCGGGTGCTTTATGCCGAATGCGCTCGGTGCTGTAATTGCAATCCATCCACAACGGACACCATGCGCTTACCGTTGTTCGGATGTTGGAATAAACCATTCATCTGCGTAGGAGAAGAATTTGTATGGATGAATACCCACATGCCGGATCTTTTTATTATAGGCGGCGTAGTTGGTTAAAGTCCACAAAAACACATAGGGGCTTTCGTCGGCAATCATTGCATGCAGCTTGCGGTTGATGGTTCGGCGTTTTTCATGGTCCAAGGTAAGCTTGCTTTCCACGATGAGGCTGTCCACCTGGTGATTGGAGTAAGCACCGAAATTGTTCTTCCATGGCCCGATCTCGGCGGAGTGGAACAGCGAAGAGATGTCGGCTGAGTCGTCGAAAACCCAAGAGGCAAACATCAGATCGAAATCGTGGTGTAAAAAAATGTCCTCTTTCCACGCCATCCACTCCAGAAATTCACCCTGAATGTCAATGCCGATCTTGCTGAGATAGTTTTTGAATGCCAATACCACCCGCTTGATGGCTTCACTCTCTTTGGCAATGGGCACTTTGAGGATTAATTTGAGTTTCTCGCCGCCTTTGGCCATAATGCCGTCCGCACCGCGTTCGAACCCGGCCTCCTTGAGGAGCGCAATGGCTTTTTGCGGGTCATAGGGCAGGGGTTGAACATCCAGATTATAGGCCCAACTGCCCGGCGCAAAGGGTCCGGATATGATGGTGCCTTGACCTTGAAAAAAGGAATCAAGCATCTCCTGCCGATTGACCGCATAGGTGAACGCTTGGCGCACGCGTTTGTCCGCCAACAGCGGATTACGGGTATTGAAGCCGAAAAAAGAGTAGGACAATGCATTGTAGGGTTGCAGCACAAAACGTTTGTCACCCTGGATTTGAGGGATATCACGATGATTGACCAATACAATCATGTCGATGGCGTTGAACATCAGGGCTTGTCCCATGATGTTCTGATCGGCAAAGGGGCGGGCCACAAACTTGTCGATATGGGGGCGCCCTTTATAGTAGTTGTCATTGGCCACCAGAATGACTTCCCGGTCCGCGGTGATGTTGCGCACCATATAGGGCCCCGTACCAATGGGGTGGTGCACAAAAGGGTCTTCACGGGTCAGGAACGTTTTGTTCTCAGGCCCGTGCTGCGGAATGATCTTAAAGCTGAATTTGGCCAGCGCGTTCAAAATGGGGCGCTTGAGGGTAAATTGCACCGTAAAATCATCGATTTTAGTTGCCGATTCAATGAATTCATAGCGCACCTTCAAAGGTGTGATGGTCTTGGGATGCATCATGATATTGTATGTGAAAATGACATCTTCCGCCGTAAAGGGGACCGGGTCTTCCCCCTCTTTGGGATGCCAAGCAACATCTTTGCGAAGATAGAAAGTGTAGGTGCGTCCATCTTCCGAGATTTCGGAGCGTTCGGCAAGATCATGGACCACTTCCTGTTTTTCGTTGATGGCGGTCAATCCGTTGAACACCAGTTCGCTCACGCGCAGTGAGATCATATCGTTGCTCGTGATGGGGTCCAGTGTGACCGGGCGACCGTACTCCCCATAATTGAGCACTCCGCCGTCCGGATTTCCGTCGGCTCTGGATGCTGCTGCATTTCGTATCGGCAGCAGACCGAACAAGACAACTGCAATAACACATGGAATGATCGGCAACCGTTTCATAATGTCCTCCAAAATATGCAACGTCAGGGTTTACCTTGCCCCGGAAGGTAATTAAAATATTTTAGCGTCTCCGGCGCTCTGCTGCTCCATGGAATAGATACCCTGAAGGGCCACCTGGATTTGACGCACAGCGGGAAACTGCTTGCTCATCGTGAAATAGATCTCCAATGCTTCTGAAAACTGTCGATTATGGTAATATGCCCAAGCCAGGTCCGCCAGCAAGACAGGGGGATTGGCTTCAATCCTGTTTTTGCGGCTCTTATCCCTGACAGCTTCCAAATAATAAAGCGCATTGGTGTGGTCCTGGCGGGACCGGTAGTAGTGGCCAAGGGCCATGCCTATATGCATGGACGCTCGACCCGGCGCGTTGTTCCAGATCTTTATGGCCTGGGCCAGGGCCTTTGGATCGTCTATGCTCTGTTGGGCGCAGAGTGAAATCATATCACCCACAAGCACCGCATCGGGATTTGCCGCCAGATATGGATGAAAACCCGTAAAGGGCAGGGCGGGAGGCTGCAAAGCATAACCATAAGCAAGCCGGTGGATTTGGGCGCGGTGCTGGACGGCTTTGGGCGGTTTGGTTGACAGCAGAAGATCGGCGGCTCGAGCCGCTTCCGGCATGCGTCTCGAGAATGCATAGGCCTCGGCGATGTAGAAGGCCGCTGCGGCGGCAATTTTGTTTTCTTTGGCGTTTTGGGCATCACGCAAAGCATTGATGGCCGAGCTGCTGTAAAGCATGACCAGGTTTTGAAACAGTTCGGGATCATAGAACCGCAGCACTTTATTTTCGCCGATGATCTCCTCCCGGGCAAAGGCTTTGAGGTCTGCCTGGGAGATGATCTTGAAACCTTTATCCGGCGAACCACGGTGAGTATAGATGTTTGCAAGCGTAGAGACACTCTGAATGGGGATGGCGTTGCCGGTGGACTCGGAAAGGTCGATTGCTTTCACCAGAGACGTAATGCGGTCCGTATGAACGTCGGCTTTTAAAAAGGCAGCGGCAAGCAATATGGCGATTTGCGGGTTTTGCGTAGATACTTTTGACCAAATCCGTTCAGCACGATCACCTTGACCTTTTGCGTGGTAGGCACTGCCCAGGGTAATCATGGCTTCATTCTGATCATTTTGAGAGGTCTGATTTGATTCCAGAAATTGCTTCAGGAAAGGGATTGCCGATTCCGGCTGCGCCGAAGCTATATATGCCTTTCCCAGATAAAGCTTGGCCAAAAGACTCGCTGATCCTGTTTGGGCTTGACCGGATGCCACCAGGCGCTTGAGGTATTCTATTTGCAGCGGTCGCGTGGTCTGATCCAGCCGGTCATAAAAGCGTGCATTGGCCAGACATACCATGCCGAGGTTGAACTGTGCGCGGTGGTATTGAGCCGGTGTGGTATTGGGCAGTATAGTATGAAGCAGATTGGCGGCATCGTGATAATGGTGCTTGCGAAAAAGCTGTACACCCTTATGAATATCTTCGCTGGTTGCAAATGCGCTCAGCGCTGCAGTCATCACAACAACGAAGGTGAGCAAGGCTATCAAGACTTTTTTCATTTTATCTCCTCAAGAACAGCCATCTCAGGGTCTATTTTGGCAATATAGATATGATCCCATTGTTCTTCCTGTGCGCGAAAGGCCAAGGTGCCGTCGCCCGCACTCGTCACGTCATGGTTCATCCTGGTGCCGGTTCGAACGGCAATGGGGGTTTTTTCTTCGATGTCGACCAGGAATATGGGGTTGAACGCCTGCTCGTCATTTTTCACATAGACTATATGCCGGCTGTCGGGCATCCAGGCGGGCCCCTGTTCAATATCGGGTATAACTTGTTGCGCCACAACCCCCGCCGACAGAATTTCTCTGGACGGCACCTCGGGGCCGTCTGCGGCCAAAACAATAATGCACCATTTCTTTGGGTCACCTTCAAGGTTATAGTTGGAGTAGAAAGCGATTTTTTTACCGTCCGGTGACCAGGTCGGCCGCAGATCATCGTGGGGCCAGGTGGTCAAGGTTTTTGTGTTCTCCATCGGCGCTGCCATATTCTCGATGGTGATGATGTCATGGTTTTCATTGCTGCCGTAAATCATGGCAATCTTGCTGCCGTCAGGGGACCATCGGGGATAGTGGTACATCTTTTGGCCGCGGGTGATTTGTCTGGTTTGCCGGGTGGCCAAATTCATGGTGAAGATATCGGCTTTGCCCGTTCGGCCGGAGACGAAAACCAACCGGTTGGTTATGGGAGACCAGTGGGGATGGCTGTCTTTTTCGGGATGCCGGGTCAACCGTATCGGTTGGTTGTGGCTCAAATGGGGCAGAAGGTAGAGGTCATAGTTGCCGCTGCCGCCGTTGCTCATAAAGATCAGGCCGGTGCCGTTGTCCGACCAGCTCATGCCGGCATTGTAGCTGGCCGACTCGGTAATCCCCGGGAAGAAGAAATCCACGTCACCATCTTCTTCCGGTGTTTGGAAATAGATGGTTTTGATGATGGTGCCGTCTCTTTGCGCAATCATGATTTTACGCTGATCTTCGATGCTGCGTTCGAAAGCCAGCATATTGCCGGATGGCGACCACAGGGGATTGGAGTCATTGTGTCCGGGTTGAATGGGGGTGAGCGCTCGGGTATACACCGGTTCCAATACCCAGACAGCATCGGCGACGCTCGTTATATCGGCGACCGGTGGCAAAGGTGCGGATGGCATTTCCGGTTCATCAGGTATCTCCGGGGGTACCTCCGAGGGCTCCTCTGATTCGTTGGAAGCTGTGATGGCCGGTTTTTGCTGCATAGGCGCAACCGCGTGGGTCTCCCCGTTCGTGTTGAACCCGTTCAGGGTCGCTTGGCTCCCTGCCCAGCAGCTTTGGCTGCATGCCAATACGGCCAATATAATTACCAGGCGTTTCATAAGACTTTTTAAACCTTTCGCCATCTTTTTTATGCAACGTTAGGGTTAAAAAGCTCAACTCAGTTCTTTAATCTGACGCCAGTACTGTCTGGCTGCCTTGCGAATTTTTTCGAAACTGCCGTTACCCTCTAACTGTTTTGGATAAAAATCAAAGTACTCGCGCCACGCCTGGTTCGCCTGGTTCAAAACATGGCTCTTCTTTGTGAGCAAGTACAATTTATGGGATGAGATGGCCAAATAATAATAGGTGTCGTGTACGGCCTGACTGTATTCGGCTGTTGGAAAAAAACGCGTATTCTGTTTGGCGATTTTCAGTTTGGAGATGGCATTGGCAAAATTCCGGGCTGCGCCGGTCTTATCCTTCCAGATCAATTGGTTGCCCATTTCATAATAGGCATGCCCCAGATTTGTATAGGTAACGGCGAATTGTTTATAAATAATCTGTTTGTTTTCGGGTAGCGCCAGGACCTTTTCGAATTCCTGGATGGCCTTTGCATAGTCGCCCTTTTCGTCCATATAGAGCTGTGCCAGCCGGTGACGGGCGTCTGAATAGTCTGGATTCTGGCGTTCAATGGCGCCGTAGGCCTGGATGGCCTCGTCTATTCGGCCGTTTTGTTCGGCCATCTGACCGATTTTAAAGTAGTCTTTGAGAAAGTGGATCTTAAGATGACCGGTAAATGCGACCTCCGGCTTATTGAATTCCACAACCCGCTGCCAGTCCCGGTAGTCACCACCGACGGAGAGCCGCAATTTTCGAAATCCGAAATTGACCAGTTTGCCGTCCAGTATGGGGGTCCGGCCGATAAGGGTATCGTCGATATAGACATCGGCCTGGGACGGTTCGGATTCGATTTTCAGCAGGGCATTGGCGATTTCCAAGGTGTAGGACTGAACGGCCTTATCCTGGGAGATGCTCACAGTGGTTTGCACCGGTTGGTACCCATGGCGCGAGAGCAGCAGTTCGTATTGCTCGTAAAGATGCACCGGAATGCTGACCTTGCCGTCGTCGCGGGTGGTCCCCATCCATGTGTTGTTCAAATAGACATTGACGCCCCACAGCGGTTGGCTGTTGCCGGCGGTTCCGCCGCTGGCCATGAGGACAAATGCGTTTTTCGCGCTTTCGCGCTCTTCTTCAAGATAGACCCGGCGTATCACTTTGTCGCCGACCTGAATTTTATGTTTTTCGTTGAGCGAGGCAATTTCCACTTTAGAACTGGTGTCCGCGGTCTCGATAACCCGCAGCAGCCCTTCTTCTTTGTAGCCCGAAATCCGTCCGCTGCGGTTTCTTTGGGCCGCCATATAACGGAAGATATTGCCGCGGCGGATTTTATAATTATGTTGCCCCAAATTGATCCGATAACCGTCCTCCTCCACCGCCGTAATGGTGCCTTCGAAGGGAAACTGGTCGATTATCCCGCTGGCGATGATCTTGGCGGTTCTGGGAATATCCCTGGTACTGCTCGCCGTGTTGATTTGGCTCAGCAGAATTTTTCCGTCAGCCGTGGTTAATGTGGATTCAATGGTCAAACCGCGGCGGTCTTTGGTTACACTTCCGGAGAGAATCATATCCACCTTTTTGGACATTCCGGCGTTTTGCCAGCCTTTGGTTGAGACGGTCTCCATATCCAGGGTGTCCTGGAGCATCATTTCATGAAGTCTGGGTTTCGGTACCTCTTTGAAACTGCGATAAATGAAAAGGTTCTTGCGTACCGCCTCTTCAACCTGGGCGATGTTCTCTTCAATACTCTCTTCCGGAGAATTGTTGATGTAGCCATACATACCGATTTGAATGACCGGCGGTTTGGCAGGATAGAAGTGGCGTTGGACAGTCCGTTTACCTTTTAAGGCAACCTTTGTCTCCCACTGGCCCGGTATATGTCCCGGAGCGGACAATTTCAGGGCAACCTTGCGCCCTGCCGTACCCGTGTAACGGTAGACAAAGCGGCCCTTGGCATCGGTTTTACCCCGCTGCTTTGCGTTGATGCTCACGGCCACGCCCGAAAGCGGCCTGGTCACGCCATAGGCGTCGGATTTGGTGGAAATGGTTAAGGTGGCGGTGGTTTTTGAAGTGGTGGTTTTGACCCTTTTTGAGGAAGCCGCCGGTTCCGGTTCTTCCGTTCGATCAGCCGGTTGAACGGTTTTCTTCTTTAGCGCAATCTCGACTTCTTCGCCCGGCTCCACAAGCACACTCTTTTTCCAGGAACGATAGCCTTTTTTGCGCACGCTGAAATCAAACCGTGATTTGGGCACCGAGGTATAAGTATGCACAAAATTGCCATTGGCATCGGTTTGACCGACAGGCCGATCTTTAAGATATACGGTGGCGCCTTCAATGGGCTCATCACCGGCCGCAACCGTCAGGGTAATAAATTTCTTGGCCGTAAGATTGACATTAAAGGGATAACGTTCAATTATCCCCTTATCCGCCAACTTGGCGACAAATGCCTTCTGCCATGGTTTGATGTCGTATCCCGATGCTTTTTGTTGGACCGCAAGGGAAACCTCTTGACCGGGAAGCCTTTTTAGACGTGAGATAAATTTGCCTTCCGTATCTGTTTGACCGGCAGCGGTGCCATCTATGAGGACCTCAGCCCCTGATGCCGGCTTACCGTCCAATTTTACCGAAAGCGATACCTCCAACTCAACCTGCTTTTGGGTGTTGCAGGCAAGCAACACCGCACTTGACAGTAGAAGGATGACGTATTTGATGGGCAGTCTGGCCATGGAGTTCCCTCCTCCAATTAGCTGTGTCTATTAGAATGCCGATACAACATACAACGGCAGGTAAAATCTTGATCAGCTGAACGGGGTCATAAACCGGCTACAGGCCGGGAGGCTGAATGTTCACTTCACCGGGATTAACGATCTTATCGGCATCGGTGGAGGTGCCTCCGATACTCTTGCGTTGGCCTTCCTCAATTTTTTGCAGATCGAATTTAAGCTTTTTACGCGTACTTCCGCCGATTACAACGGTCTGTGTTTGCGTGGTGAAACCGATGCGACCGGCTTCGACCTTGTACGTTCCGGGTTGTATGCTGTCTTTGGCGGATTCAAATTTACCCTTTTCATCCACTGTAGCCGATGTGGAGGCGTTTTCAACTTTGGCCGTGGTGTTGATCATGTTGACAACCGTCCCCTTGGGATGTTCGTCCTTGAGCTCTTGCATGTCCTTGTCAACCAAACGGACGGTTCCGTAAATTTTGGGCGAGCATGCGGTGCAGACAGCGCCCAGCATTAAAATGAGAATTATCATTCTCAAATGGTTATGCATGGTGATTCCTCCTCATCGTCTTTCAGCCACCAACGGCAGTGATGAAATTGATCGTCAAACGCAAATATCCTGCTCTTTGGCCCCCCGATGAAATGGAGGCGAAACCGGCGCGGCAAGGGCATTGTCGGCGGCGGGAGCCGTTGCAGCTACTTTCGACTGCTGTCGACTTTTCTGGCTTGTAGATTGACCTTTTTATTCAGCTTCTTGATTTCCAAATCCAGGGTGGCAATGGATGCTTTGGTGTTAACGGATTTGGATTCAATGCCCAGTTCCTTGGTCTTTAGATTGGCAATTTTTTTAATATTGGAGGCTTTGTCTCCCAAGTTGGCATTGTCTATGGCTTCCAGTTTTTTTCGTTCGATGGTCACTTTGGCTTTTTCCATCAAGGTTTCAGCCAACTCTTGATTCAAATCCGCCCTTTTTTTCTCCAGGATGGCACGCTCTTTTTTGAACTCTGCCAACTTTACCTGCTCTTGGGCCAATTTAAGATTGGATTCGGCCTGTTTAAATTGGCCCAA
>JASFER010000170.1:0-13179 GCA_050124755.1 Desulfobacteraceae bacterium | reverse complement strand
ACCCCAAAGTTTCACCCCAGGCGGTATTTGCTTTAATACCTGTCGAATCTTATCGGGAATTTTACCGACTTTCGTTTCTTCCTTGGCGCTGGCACTGACATCATTTCTCAAGGCCAAAATGGCTGAAAGAAATTTCGAATCATTGCTGGCAGAACATGGGGATATAGCTCCGCACCCTGGGTTACATTCCCGAGATGGATGTCACTGCAAGAATGACGCGATGGTGGAATTTACGTTTTGCGGTCCGGCTTACTAATGTCCAGAGATTCATTCGGTGGAGATATTTTTAAATCAAAATCATTGAAAATAAATTTTTTATAGCGGTATTGAAAACTATTCAATCGGGTTAATGTCTCATTTATTTCGTACCCTGCAATGATAGTACTAGCACTAAAGTGCTACTTAATTCTTACCGACAACATTTTCCTCATTGGAGTTCGTGATTTATGATTGCCGTTTTATTATACTATTTGCTGTAAAACTCAATGCTTATCAGACGGGCAGCTTGCGTCTGCGGTATGGATTGTGTTTCTTCCCATCTAACCTAATGATTTTACAGATATTAATTAATAGTCTTTTGAAAATGCGTGATTATGGGCTTTTAAAGTGCTCAATACAAGCTGCACTAATAAAAAATTCTTATATAGAAGGACCGATACTAGGTCAAAAATAAGGAGGATGCCTTATTGAACTCATTTCACCGCTATGGTTAAAAGGAATGTAATCAATAATAGCCTATGGGCTACTATTCTTGTTTGATTGCCTCGTAAGATATTTCAAACCTCATCATTCCGGTGCCGACCGGAAACCAGGAGCAACTAATTAAGAGCGGTAGATTTTTACTGCGTACACAGTTTGAGCTGGAATGTCCAGCGCCCTGTTTTAACTTTTTGTGAGCAGATCAATCATATTTCCCAATAATGTTGGGTCAATCTGGAGAATTTGGAAATGAAAAGACATCATCCTATCTTATGTGTTATAGTTTTTTTTATCTTATTGCTTTCTTCAAGCCATGCCTTTGCATGTGTTACCCCGGCACCAGGGCCCATAGACTTTTATCTTGTTGACGATCCGAATTCGGAAGGTAGTGGTACCATGGTAGTTCAAGCGTCGCTTCTTGATATTTACCCATCTGATGATTTAACCGCTCTGTTACAATATAGCTGGGATGATTCGGCCTATCTGGATTGGCCGGGGACCGATCTAGTTGTTGACTCCATCGATAAATTCAAGCGTATTTTTTTCCGGTTGCGGTTGTTCAGCGATGGAACTGAGACAGGATACGATACTGATGGCATAATCACATGGCCGGTTGCCCCCGAGGGTGAATATTATGGGTTAGATGCATACAGCCATGCCATGATCGATTGGGGCGATTTTCAATTCCAAATTTTATCTTCAAACAGCAACGATAATTTTGCCTCCACCCCCATTCCATCCGGTCTCCTGCTACTTATAACAGGACTGATCGGGCTTATTGGCTCCCGGTCCCGGTGGTATGCATTTAAAAACAACCGTGATTCTTGATACAATAGTAGCTTGGTATGCATTTTGGACAAGCGTAACTAATTTTAGGTTTTTTATTGATTATTAACTAAAATAGCGTTATCCATATCGGCAGCTATTCAATAGATACCATTTTGACGGCATAATGGCCTGGTATCATAAAGCAGGGACAGGGGCAGTAAAGCCAACCTGAGCGAATCACGACACTTCAATGGGTATTATACGATAGAGGCTACTCGCCCCTATAAACCCCTCCTTGGCAAAACCTGGTATAATCGATTCTTTATTTTGCTGGTTTTCATTTGAAACCACATTCAATGTGGGATCAAAAAATGTTTTCCTGTTCCGGCAAGCCGGATTGCGGGATTCAGGAATCAATTAAAGGTATTTGCACGAACCCGTTAGATGGTGTGCCTACCGTTGCTATTCTGCCGGCATCTATATGTCGGCTATCATGATATCGCGTCTAAAACGCCACCATACTTGTTTGGGAAGTGGAACATACCTTTCATTTTAATCAACTTGGAACGGAATGTGATCATGGCAGCTTACAGCAATCCTATTTCAAATTTATCCACCACGGATCCCCCATACACGGCTTCTTGTCAATCGCAACCTTTGATATACATCGTGGGACACAATATGCAGAATAATCAAATGCTGAGGTTTCTTCTCCAAACAGAGCTATCGGCATTTTCGACTTGCCACAGGGAAATGCCCATTAAGACCTTCGCAACCGCAATATCCTGCATGTCAATCATTTACTTATTAGATTGCATAGATTGCGATATTTCCCGAATCGACAGATCTATTTATGACGGTGACGAGTCTCACCATGACCTGTCAATTGTATTGTTCAATCTGAGGTCGGGCTTTAACGCTGCCCAACTTGGGAAGCATGATAGAATCCGGGGAATTTTTTACACCGATGATGGTCTTGCGACTTTCCTTGAAGGCATGCGTGCCATTGTAACCGGCCGAAAATGGATCAAATATAAAAAAAGGGATTCAACATATCATTCCATTTATGGAAATAAAGACCATCCTGACAATTCGCTACAATCCGTTTCACTGCGAGAGAAAGAGATTCTCCGACTTGTGGCGATTGGCATGAGCAACAAACAAATCGCTGAAGAATTTGAAATCAGCCTTCATACAGTGAAAACGCACATCTACAATATTTATAAGAAAATTGATGTGCCCAATCGGCTGCAGGCCGCGCTATGGGCAACGGCTCACTTGCCAGATAGAATTGATAAGCATTTATAAATTTAGTTCTAGTTTCCGAAGGTGGGAGTGTATTGTGCCAACCATAATTGAGCCAGATTCCAATCCATATGACAGGGCTGACAAGTTAAAAGAAACCCATTTATATATCGTGAGCCCTAACACCCTTCAGGCGCAATTACTTACAACCTTCCTGAATTCGGAACTCGGGGTTCCAAGTTTCCACAATAACAAACTGTCTTTGAAGCACCTCATTGGTGAATCAGCGGATCGCCTATGTATCTGCCTGTTCGATTGCCTGGGTTCAGGTTTGCATGATATTGAAGAAGAATTGGAAATCGGCGTAGATGAGTCTATCCCGGGCAACGTTCTTATCGCACTCTATAATATAGGTGCAGGAATCAAATTAGCCGCTTTAGTCAAAAAATATCGGATTCGAGGAATTTTTTTCAGGGACGATTCTCAATCCTTTTTTATTAAAGGAATAAAAGCCATTTTGAAAGGGGATCTGTGGTTAAGTCGCAAATTGTTATCGGAATGTATTTTAATACCCGGCGAGGCTGCCAATACACAGTCTGTACAAGAATTATCACAGCTTTCCCGCCGTGAGATCCAGATCCTCAAACATGTCAGAAATGGTGCAAGTAATCAGGAAATTGCAGACACCTTTAACATCAGTCTGCATACCGTCAAAACCCATCTCTATAACGTCTATAAAAAAATAAATGTCTCAAACCGATTGCAGGCGACCCTATGGGCGGCCGCAAATATAGAGGAGCATGTATAGGCGCAGCAAATTTTGCTGAAAACCTGATCGAAGCTATTTATTAGTTAGCGATATTGCCGCCATAAGAGACAACACTGATTTAAATGCGATAAGAGTGAAGCCGATGGAAATCACATGCGCAAGTCTTAAAAAACAATTTTCAGAACGATCGAATCATGCCGTACTATACATTGTTGGTGCGAACATTTTCAATAATGAAGTTCTAGCAAACTTCCTCGCATCTACAACTGATTTGGAATGCCGCTGTATGCAGTTTCACGATCTTTCAATGATTTATAAGGAAGGGGCAAATAGAAGAGCACTCCTCTTCATGGACTGTGCATCTATGGGCAAACCCAAGGCATGCGAGATGTCTCCAACCAAAGAGATACTACAAAACCATCGGTTTAAGGTTGTCTGCTACAACGTAGATCCATACGCCAACCTGGAAAACACTGCTCTGAAAAAAGGTGTTAGAGGACTAATATACAACCATCTGAGCATAGATCTATACCCACGAGCCGCTCAATCCGTCCTGGATGGGCAGTTGTGGTATCCACGCAGCATACTCCGGGATCGTTTCTTATCCACCGATTCGCAATCAGCTGCCGAGAAGGTGGGCGCTTCCATTTTGACGCGGCGAGAAAAGGAAATCCTTGGAATGCTGGGATCCGGTATCAAAAACCAGGATATCGCCAATAAGCTGTATATAAGCCCCCATACCGTTAAAACACACGCCTACAATATCTATAAGAAGATTAACGTAGCCAATCGATTCCAGGCAGCCCAGTGGCTCGCCAGAAATGGTTAGAAGTGGTTTCAAAACCTTCAATCGGGCCTAAAATCAAGGCGGGCGACAGATTTAAATCCCGCCTTGGGGGGAAAACCAGTCCGCTATCTTGGAGGATTTAAATCAGACGCCTAACAATAATCTAACAAAACTCCCACACTTCTCAAATAAAACCGCCTTAAATTCCGCTCATTAATCAAAAGTAACGAGCAGCATGCAACCTTTTATTTGGTTCTAATACATTAACTTACACCAACGGAGCCGGACCTTAGATGCTTACCCCCACCACCCTGCTGTTTATCCTGCTATTGCTCTCTGCAACAGCATACTATCTGGGATTGCGTCGTTCAGTGGCCATTGCCGGCGGTCCCCATCGGGTCCACAAACTGCATTCCAGACCGGCATATTATGGCATGCTCACCGCTTTATGGTGCGGTATACCCGCCTTTATCATTTTTTTCTGCTGGCAGGCTTTTGAAGGCAACATCATCACCCATCTGGTGGTGGGCGGACTACCGCCGGAGCTCAAATCCCTTCCGGCCGATCGCATCAACCTTATAATAAATGATATTCAGAACCTGGTCAGCGGCAACATCGTTTCCGGCCGGGTCGGTCCCGAAATGCAAGCGGCGGCCGATCACTATCGACAGCTTCAGTATACCAGCCATGCAGCCCTGGCGGTGGTGGTGATGGCCATGGCCATTTTCGGATTGGTTTTTGTGCGCCAGCGCATCAAAATCAAAATGCGCGCCCGAAACCATGTCGAACGTTTGGTGCTCTGGATTCTGGTGGCCTGCTCCACGGTGGCCATCTTTACCACCATCGGAATCGTTCTATCCGTACTCTATGAAGCCATTCGCTTTTTCAAAACCGTACCCCTTACAGAGTTCCTGTTCGGTCTCGAGTGGAGCCCTCAAATGGCCATTCGTGCGGATCAGGTGGGCTCATCAGGCGCCTTCGGTGCGGTACCGGTTCTGGTGGGAACCCTTTTGATATCCGCCATCGCCATGGCGGTGGCCGTGCCCATTGGCTTGATGTCCGCCATCTATATGTCCGAATATGCAAACAAAAAATTCCGCTCGGCGGCCAAACCGTTAATGGAAATTCTGGCGGGGATTCCCACCGTTGTGTATGGCTTTTTCGCAGCCCTGGTGGTGGCGCCGGCCATCCGCGGATTCGGTCAGACCCTGGGAATGGATGTCTCCTCGGAAAGCGCCCTTGCAGCCGGTCTGGTCATGGGCATCATGATCATTCCTTTTGTATCCTCGTTGTCCGACGACATGATCAATGCCGTTCCCCAGGATCTTCGCGACGGTGCTTACGGGCTGGGCGCCACCCAGGCGGAAACCATCCGCCAGGTGGTGATTCCGGCGGCCCTGCCCGGTATTGTGGGCGGCGTACTTCTGGCGGTCTCCCGCGCCATCGGCGAAACCATGATTGTGGTCATGGCCGCCGGTTTGACGGCCAATATGACCATCAATCCCCTTAAGACCGTAACCACGGTAACCGTTCAAATTGTGACGTTGCTGGTGGGCGATCAGGAGTTTGACAGCCCTAAAACATTGGCGGCCTTTGCACTGGGTTTGCTTCTCTTTATCTCCACCCTTTGCCTGAATGTCATCGCACTGCAGGTGGTTCGAAAGTACCGTGAGCAATATGAATAATCCGAAAGCCCAACAAAATCATAACAAACCCAAAGCCATCGATATCGTTAAAAAGGGATTGGCCAAACGCTACCGGTCCGAGCGGTGTTTCCGGCTCATGGGGCTGGGTGCCATCGTCGCCAGCCTGATCTTTTTATCCTTTTTATTTATCAGCATCATCGGCAACGGGTACTCCGCCCTGTTTCAAACCTTCATTCAAATCAACGTCCATTTTGATCCGGAGCGTTTGCCCCTGGACGAGCTCGGCAGTGCCGACTATCCCGGCATCGTCAAGGCTTCTTTGCGAAGCATGTTCCCTGACGTCAAGGGACGCCGTGACAAACGCGAGTTGTATCAGTTGGTGAGCTCCGGCGCCGCTTTTCAATTAAGAGCGATGGTGATGGATGATCGGAGCCTGATTGGAAAGACCAAATGGATATGGGTCCCGGCCGACGATGACGTGGACATGCTGATCAAAGGCCACTTGGAGCGCACCACCGAAACCGGTGAAGGTCGGCTCTCCGCCAAAAAGCTCGGATGGCTCGACCGCCTTACGGCTGAAGACAAGATTCGGAAACAATTCAACAGGACCTTATTCACGGCCGGTGACTCCCGCGAGCCGGAGTTGGCCGGAATCTGGGGAGCGGTCTGCGGCAGCTTTTTCACGCTGCTTATTACCCTGATCCTCTCTTTTCCCATTGGAGTCGCCTCGGCCGTCTATTTGGAAGAGTTCGCCCCCAAAAATCGCTGGACCGATTTCATCGAGGTCAACATCAACAACCTGGCGGCCGTTCCCTCCATTGTATTTGGCTTGTTGGGCCTGGCCGTTTTTTTGAACACCTTTGGTCTGCCGCGCTCTGCACCCTTGGTGGGGGGATTGGTGCTGACATTGATGACGCTGCCCACCATTATCATTGCCAGCCGCGCGGCCCTGCAGGCGGTACCGCCTTCCATCAGAGACGCCGCCCTGGCGGTTGGTGCCTCAAAAATGCAAATGATCTGGCACCACGTTTTTCCATTGGCCCTGCCGGGAATGCTGACCGGTACCATCATCGGCATGGCCCGGGCCCTTGGCGAAACGGCACCACTGTTGATGATCGGCATGGTGGCCTTTATCGTGGACATCCCCCAAGGGTTTACCGATCCGGCATCGGCCCTGCCGGTGCAAATTTATCTGTGGGCGGACAGCCCTGAACGGGCCTTTGTGGAGCGTACTTCGGCGGCCACATTGGCTTTGCTGGCCTTTCTGATTGCAATGAACGGACTGGCCGTCGTTTTAAGACGAAAATTTGAAAGGCGTTGGTAATAGGTAACGATCCAGGGAGTTATTCTTTGGAACTTACATATAAACCGTTAATCAAAACGAATGCTAATTTACAAAGGAGCGTAAAGATGTTTAAAAAAGCGTTGCTGTTGACAGGTGCTGTGGCAATGGTGCTGGTCGGTATGACCGGTATGGCCGCTGCGGGTTCTGCAAGGAATTATATCAGCATCGTGGGATCCTCCACGGTTTACCCGTTTGCCACCGTAGTGGCAGAACAATTTGGCAAAACCACCGCATTTAAAACCCCCAAAATCGAATCCACCGGTTCCGGCGGCGGTTTGAAACTTTTTGCAGCCGGCGTTGGCGTGGAACATCCGGACATTACCAATGCTTCCCGCCGTATCAAAAAATCCGAATTTGAAAAATGCATGAAAAACGGCGTGAACGGCATCGTCGAAGTCAAAATCGGATACGACGGCATCGTCATGGCCAACTCCAAAAAAGCCAAGGTCATGAAGCTCAGCCGTAAAGATGTTTATCTGGCCCTGGCCAAGAATGTTCCCGATCCCAAAGGCGGCGAAAAAACCATCCCCAACCCTTACAAGACCTGGAAAGATGTTAATCCCAATCTTCCCAACATCAAAATCGAAGTATTGGGTCCGCCGCCGACCTCCGGTACCCGCGACGCGTTTGTTGAATTGGCCATGGAGGGCGGCGCCAAGAAATTTGCCTGGATCAAGGCCATGAAAAAGAAAGATAAAAAGGCATACAAAGCGCTTTGTCACACCATCCGCGAAGACGGTGCTTACATCGAAGCCGGTGAAAACGACAACCTGATCGTCCAAAAACTGGCTGCCAATCCGGATGCCATGGGAATTTTCGGATTCAGCTTTCTGGATCAGAACACCGACAAGATCCAAGGTTCTGTTGTAGACGGCGTGGCGCCGACTTTCGATGCCATTGCCGATGGCCAATATCCGGTTTCCCGCCCTTTGTTCTTCTACGTAAAGAAGGCCCATGTGGACACCATTCCGGGTATTCGTGAATACCTGAATGAATTCACCAGTGAAAAAGCCTGGGGACCCGACGGCTACCTGGCCGAAAAGGGCATGATTCCCATGCCGGACGCAGAACGTAAAATGTATAGAGAAACCGTTCAAAACCTGAAAACCTTAACTGCCGGCGACCTTTAATCACCGCAGGGGCGGTGCCGGTTTCTTGTGAGCCGGCACCGCCCCTGTTATACGGAAATCAGGGACCCTACAGGATATCGATTATGGATTTTGCCTTCAATCGCGACCAGGCCACGAAAGCGCAGAGCCTGCCGGATCAAGAAAACCATTTGCATGACCATGCAAATACCGAACAAGGGTCAAAAGCGCCCATCAAACCGCCGCCTCAGCAGGCTGAAGTCCCGGAAACGGTGGGAGAACCTTATGTCGATGACCCGCGCATGGTGTGCCGCGACGTCAATGTCTACTATGGTGATAAGCACGCCATCAGGGAGGTTTCTCTGGACATCGGTCGTCATGAAGTCATCGCCATGATCGGTCCGTCAGGGTGCGGCAAATCCACCTTTATCCGTTGTTTGAACCGTATGAACGACACCATTGACGGGTGCCGGGTCACCGGCTCTATTCAATTGGACGATGTCAATATCTACGATAAAAATGTCGATGTTGTGCCCTTACGTGCCCAGGTGGGGATGGTTTTCCAAAAACCCAACCCCTTCCCCAAATCCATTTATGACAATATCGCCTATGGCCCGAAAATTCACGGCCTGGTGCGCAACAAAGCGGAAACCGATGAAGTCGTCGAAACGTCGCTGATCAAAGCCGGCCTGTGGGAAGAAGTCAAAGACCGTCTGGACCATCCCGGAACCGGCCTCTCCGGCGGGCAGCAGCAACGCCTCTGCATTGCGCGCACCATTGCGGTGGGACCGGAAGTGATCCTGATGGATGAGCCCTGCAGCGCACTGGATCCCATCGCCACCGGAAAGATAGAAGATTTAATCGATGAATTGCGCCAACAATACTCCATCGTCATCGTCACCCACTCCATGCAGCAGGCGTCTCGCGTCTCCCAGCGTACGGCTTACTTTCACTTGGGTGATTTGATTGAAGTGGGGGCCACGACACAGGTTTTTACCACGCCTCGCCACCAACTGACCCAGGATTACATCACCGGCCGTTTCGGCTAAACAAGAGGATTTTATGGCACGATACCTAATTAGAGAGCTGGACAAAATCAAAAAGAAGATACTTTCCCTGGGTGCCCTGGTTGAGGAGCGGGTGCGTCTGACCAGCGCGGCAGTGGACAACCGCGACGCGGCCATTGCCCAAAAAATCATCGATACCGATTGGGAAATCGATGAGATGGAAGTGGATGTGGAGGAAGAGTGCCTTAAAATCCTCGCCCTGCATCAACCGGTGGCGGTGGATTTGCGATTCATCGTAACGGTGATCAAAATCAACAACGACCTGGAACGCATCGGCGATCAGGCGGTGAATATTGCCGAGCGGGTGTTGACCATTACCAAGCGGCCTGAAATGGATTTTGTTTTCGACTATGCGCCTATGGCCGAAAAAGCCGAAGCCATGTTGAAAATGAGTCTCGATGCCCTGGTCAACATGGATGTGGAAATGGCCTTTAAGGTGATCACCCTGGATGATGAGGTCGATGCCATCAAAACACTGGCTTACGACCGTATTAAAGAGGCCATCAAAAACAATCCGGGCCGCGTCGGCTACTTGATCAACCTGCTGCTCATATCCCGACACCTGGAACGATTGGCGGACCATGCCACCAACATTGCCGAAGAGGTGATCTATCTCATCGAAGGTGAAATCGTTCGCCACGGAAAATATTAGATTTTTGCACCTATACCGAATTTGAATGATTGAAATTATTGGCCTCAAGACCCGGCTGGGCATTCTCCCGTGCCCAGATTGTCGACCATGTGCGCGGATACCATTCCTGCATTTTCCTACTGTTTCAATATAGATAACTATCATCTATATATCTGTTTTTATAATTTTCTCCTTTTTTTCTAAATATATTTTTTAAAGCGCCGATAAGGCTTGTCGGCATACAACATAAACTGATCAAATCGCTTTGATCGCCTTCGAATTGGTTTTGTTTTCCTCAACTGCCTCCGCCTCTGTATGAACTTGGTTATTCCCGATCATCTGCACACTATTCTGCTGAAATAACGGACACCTCATTTCAAAAAGAAATGGCGTTTTCCATTTTGTGCCGGCTGGCTGGGTTGTTTTCAAAACGGGTGGTATGCCCCGCCTGAGGCGGGATTACAGCCGCAACGATGATAACACTGACGTGTTTTTGACTCAAAGTTGGAACCAATGAAAATTTTGATATTTTTAATCTGCTTGGAGGAACCCTATGAATTGGAAAAATCTAACCATCGGTAAAAAAGTGGCCATGGGATTCGGCATCATTCTGGTGCTGCTCAGTATCGTGGGCCTGCTCGCTTTTTCGGGCGTCAGCGGCATCGTAAATAATGCCGAACAAGTCATCGACGGCAACAAATTGGACGGTCTGCTGGCCCAAAAAGAGGTGGATCATCTCAATTGGGTCGGCGAGGTAAACGCTCTGCTGACAGACGACGCTGTCTCCAAACTGGAGGTGCAGACCGATCATAAAAAATGCGCCTTCGGCAAATGGCTGTACGGTGAAGAACGCAAAGCCGCCGAGGACCTCGTTCCCAGCCTGGCACCGCTGCTCAAATCCATAGAAGAGCCCCACCAGCACCTGCATGCGTCTGCCATTGCCATCGATGAGCACTTTAAACAAGCAAATGTCGCGTTACCGGCTTTGCTCCTGCAGCGCGAAATTGATCATCTCAACTGGGCGGCCAGTATACGGGATACCTTCTTAAACAAAAACAACCACTTAGATGTTCAGACAGACCCCACAATGTGCGCATTGGGGAAATGGCTGCAATCCCATGAAGCCCAGCAGGCTTACAAGTCCGGAGATCAGCGTTTCAAAGCCATGTGGGATGACATGGTTTCCCATCACCGGAGATTGCACGAATCGGCAAAGACCATCGGTCGCTTGATCGAGCACTCGCCGGGTGAGGCCAAAATGGTTTTCGCTCAAACCACGGTGCCGTTGTTGGAGAAAACACTTGAGGAGTTAAGAAATCTGCGCAAAGAAGCCGAGCATGAATTGGCCGGCATGCTCAAAGCCAAACAAATCTACACCTCTCAAACCTTGCCGGCGCTTCAAGAGGTCCAAAGCACCCTCAAAGAGATCCGCCAGCAAGCCCGCAAAAACATCATGACCGATGAAGTGATGCTCTCCGCCGCACAAGGCACCCAGCGTAACGTCACCCTTGTCAGCATCGTGGCTATTATCGCCGGTATTCTATTCGCCTATTTCATCGCCAAGGGAATTGTGAAAATCCTGTCGAGAATCTCTCAGCAGATGGAGGAAGGCGCCGATCAGGTCGCTTCGGCTTCCGGGCAAGTCGCCTCCGCCTCCCAATCCCTTGCCGAGGGTGCTTCCGAACAGGCAGCTTCCATTGAGGAGACCTCTTCGGCCCTGGAGGAGATGTCCTCCATGACACGCCAGAATGCGGACAACGCCAATCAGGCCAACACGCTGATGAAAGAGGCCAACAAGGTGGTGGACGAGGCCAATCGGTCCATGGGAAATTTGACCGATTCCATGGGCCAGATTGCCGCCGCCAGCGAAGAGACATCCAAAATCATCAAAACCATCGATGAAATTGCCTTCCAGACCAATCTGCTGGCGCTCAACGCAGCGGTGGAAGCGGCCCGGGCCGGAGAAGCCGGTGCCGGATTTGCCGTGGTGGCCGACGAAGTGCGCAATCTGGCCATGCGGGCGGCCGACGCGGCCAAGAACACTTCCGAGTTGATCGAAAGCACCGTTAAAAAGGTTGAAGACGGCTCGTCCCTGGTGACGGAAACCAACTCCGCTTTTGCGCGGGTGGCCGAAGATGTCAGCAAAGTCAGCGACCTGGTCAGCGAAATCAGTGCGGCCTCCAACGAACAATCACAGGGCATCGGCCAGGTCAATCAGGCCGTTACCGAGATGGACAAAGTCACCCAGCAAAACGCCGCCAGCGCCGAGGAATCGGCATCCGCTTCTGAAGAGATGAATGCCCAGGCCGTCCAGATGAAACAGATCGTCGATCACCTGATGATGTTGGTGGGCGGCAGCAACGGTCATCATAAAATGAGATATAGTCAAAGCGATCATCAGACCATGTCATCCGGAACCGACCACCAACCGAAGCGACCATCCGGCAACAACGGCCACAAAAAGAACGGCCGCAAAACCGCAGACCAGGCACTTGCGAATCAATCCTCCGGGATTGCCAAAGCATTACAAATGAAACAGGCCAAACCGGAAGATATCATTCCCATGGACGACAAGCATTTCGAAGATTTTTAAACGTTATCAGCAGCAAAGGAACCTGCTTATGGGTCTATAGCTGTCGACCGTTTATGGAGGGCAAAAATGAGTGACGCCAATAATACGATACAGCCCTATGATGGGGCAATAGATGGAGAAGGAGCCAAAATGGCCTTTTCCATGGCTGAAGAAGATGGAGGATCGGAGATTTCCCGGAACAGGATCGGTCATTTGACCGACAGAGAAGGCAAGTACCTGACCTTCTCCCTTGCCGAGGAAGAATATGGCATCGGCATTCTCAAGATCAAAGAGATCATCGGCATGATGCCCATCACTTCGGTGCCGCGCACACCGGATTATGTGAGGGGGGTCATCAACCTTCGGGGTAAAGTGATCCCGGTCATCGATCTCCGTCTGCGCTTCAGCATGGTGGAGAAGGCGTATACCGACCGTACATGTATCGTTGTGGTGGAAATCGGATGTCAGGCCGCCGAAATTGTGATCGGCATCGTGGTCGATTCCGTGTCGGAAGTCCTCAATATTAAAAATGAGGACATCGAAGATACACCCGCGTTCGGCA
>JASFER010000169.1:0-13227 GCA_050124755.1 Desulfobacteraceae bacterium | reverse complement strand
ATGGCAATGGCGAAATTGATAAACAGATGATCCAGGATGTAGAGCAGAGCCACCAGCCATTTTGTTGATACAAAGGCATAGGCCATAAAAACAATCACCAAACCGGCATATTCCAATGAAAGCACCTTGCGCTCACCATAAGTGATGATTGCCCGGCCGATGATGGGACTGATAAAGTAGTTGATAGCATTGTTGACCAAAAAGAGTATGGCCACTTCCCGAACCGAGTAGTTAAATACCTTAACCATCAAAAAAATGGCAAAAGCAACGAAAATCTGGCGTCTTGCACCGGCCATGAAGGTCAAAAAGTAAAAGAGCCAATACCGTCGTCGAAAAATCATCTTTTTGCGTTGGGGTGCCAATTGGTGATCGCTGGGATCGTGGCCCAAACCCCACAGCGCTATGGCAATGATGAGTCCTCCCAAAATCGCGTAGAGTTTGCCGTAGTTCAGGTAGGGTTCAAGTAAAAAGATCAGAATGCCCACTGCGATATTTGAGGCGGCTGCATAACTGCGCTGTTTGCCGAATACCCATGGCGAGGTTTTTTGATCGAAATACTGCAAGGTTAAGGACTGGTTGGTGGTTTCAAAATAATGGAAACCAAAACTCATCAGCAAGGTGGTAAATATCAACCCACCGAAGGTTGGAAAGATTCCCGTTACCGATACCCCCGCTCCCAGTAACAGCACACTCAATGCGGACAGCCGGTATTCTCGAATCAATAAGATAACATAAACGGCCAACAAAGCCAAAAACCCGGGAACTTCCCGAACCGATTGCAGGATACCCACATGATAGCCGTCCAGCCCGGCAACCTCCACCGCAAAATTGTTGAACAGGGTGCGCCAAATCTGCAGACCAGCTGTTGCTGCAATGGTCAACACCATGAGAAAGCGATACATAGCGAGTCGTTTGGCGTTTAGCTGATGCATACACGACCTGAAGAACTTTGGTTGGCCGAAATAAGATTGGAGGTGACGACAGGTCTGAATGTGATGGGTTCAAAACTCGAAACGAAATAATAAGCTATATATTTCAAGTAGTTAAATGTGTGGTCCATGGTGTTGAGTATTTAGGTTCATAATTATGAACCCTGGTTGCATGTTGTTAATTGCCTGTTAATATTACTTAATTTTTGTTATTCGGTGAAATCTGGTTCAAAATGTTGAACTTTTTACCAGGTGGTAGCCCCTCTTCGATTAATGCGGAAACAAACCAAGGTATCAGGCGGTATTTATATAATATACTGATATTGTAGCAATATAGAATTTAATTGGGGTTATGGCAGTTCCTTTTTTGTTTTTGGCAAGCAATTTGCAGTATCTAAATGTGCCAAACCCAATAATTTTTTCATCTGTTCTCCTCCTTAACGGCTATTCGAGTATTCGATTAGCCGTTTCTCTTTTCATGCCTGATATAACGATGGCCCGACAAACTAACGGCATACATTGGCCTCCCGCTCTCCGGCCAACCATTGATCCACCCAATGCCGCGTCGCTTGAATATCGGCATCGGCCTTGGCTGCGCTAAGCTCCAGTTTGGTTCGCGTCCGTTGAATCTGGTTGGCGTTGTTGAGCAAGACGAAAATTTTAAGGCTGCGTTTATAGCAGGTTAAGGCTTGCCGGTATTGTCTCAGTTGCATATGGCAATCCCCCAGGGCTTCAAGATCCTGGCCAATTCCGAAATTAGCGTGGGCCGATCGGTCGGCATCTAATGCTTTTTCCAGATAAGGGATGGCCTCTTGGGGTTGCTGTGTGGACAGCAGCAAATATCCCATGGTGTATTGTGCGCTGGCATATTGACCGGCCTCTTTTTTGGATATGGCGCGCATGGATTTTAAAAGCAGACGCTTAGCCTCAGTTGTATCGCCGGCCTTGATTTTCAATATGGCACGGGCCTTCAACCGTAGGCCGGTCAAGATCGTTTTCGACGCCGCCAGCGCGTCGGCCTGATCCAGTGCTGTCCCGGCTTCCTTAAACCTGCCGGATGAGGCCAATGCCGTGGACTTATTGGCTAGTGCGCGAATCTGCCCTGCGATGTCTTGTTGAAGCCGGTAAAGTTCGAGCGCTTCATCATATAGGAGCACCGCACTGTCCATATCGTTTAGGCGGTAATAGGCATTCGCCAGGCTATTGAGGCTTTCGGCGGTGCCTTGGATATTGTCCTGGGCGGCAAACCGTTCATGTGCTTCCTGAAAATGCCGGACCGCTTTAACAAAGCACCCTTTATTATAGAACATCGTTCCCTTATTCAAGTGGCGTATGCTCAAGCGCAGATCTGCAGCCCTCCTTTCCGGAGGGGGCGATGAGTTGGAAGCGCAGGCCGCACAGGCTATGGCCAGTATGGCTGTCATGACGAGCCGCAAAGGGCGCATAACGGAACCCTTTTGTTCAGGTTGAGCGTTATATCTCGTATATCCCTAAATTATACAGGAAGTCAAAACATCATCGATATGGGGCTGTGCTAACTACCCAAATGATCAATGAGCCGTCCGCTGGTCTGCCTTAAATATTGACTCATCAGCTTTGCGATTTTTAGGACGAGGATCACGGCCACCCGCGGCCATTCATCCAGCAGGCGAACAAATTTCTCGACAGTCATCACCATGAGGATCGATTCACCCGCTGTAATCGCCGATGCGGATCTCGGTTCCCCGTCGATGATACTCATTTCACCAATGGTCTTACCGGGGCCGAGGGTGGCGATGCGTTTGGGATTGCGCTGGGAATCGAATTTGACCACATGGACCTGTCCTTTGACAATCAGAACCAGAAATGCGCTCTTATCGCCTTCGAAGAACAATACGGACTCTTGCGCTACTTGATAAACATCGACGTAGGCGGCCAGTTTTTTCACTTGTGCAAAGCTGAATTCATTAGCCCACTGGGTTCCATCGATCAGATTGCTTTTTTCCAACAAGGATAGATCGACTTTGGACATGGCCGATAAACCGCCGATTTTAGGAACGGTTTTTATAGATGTGGGCATAGTGGCAGATCTCCAGCATGAAAATTGCGGTACTTATGGATTCTAAATGAACTATCGGCTCTTGACGGCTAAACTTGAGTGGCATGGCCCAGCAATTCCAACTGAATGTCATTTGCCACAGCAGACGCAGGTTCAAGGATTTTCTAAAAATTATTTTTTGCGAATCATACTGTTTCTCTCTATCTTTTCGATCCCGATCCCGATAGCGATTTGCCGCGGCCTCGTTATTGGTGTCGGGATCGAGATCGGGATCGAGATCGCTATCGGGATCGATTTCTTGTTCCTGAATACCGTTCAGTTAGAATTACTGGAAATGGCCTGAATGAATTGCTTAAAAAAACATCTGGTGTTATGGACACTAGAATAAGTTCGATGATTTTGTGATAAATTCAAAGGGCTTTAAGAATGATATCTCGATGCGCATTTGGATCCATGGTGGTTGACGGTAAAACCTATGCCTCAGACCTGATCATCTATCCTGATGGCCGGGTACAGGACAATTGGTGGCGAAAATCAGGCCACCATTTAAGGCTGGCGGACGTCGCACAAGTGCTTGCGGCCAAGCCGGATGTGGTCGTTGTTGGAACCGGGGTTTCCGGTATGATGCGATTAGCGGCCGATGTTCAAGAGACACTGGCCGACCAGGGGATTGAACTGGTTGCCAAGCGCACGCCATCAGCCGCTGAAGCGTTCAATCGCCTGTTGGATTCATCGAAACAAGTTGCCGGGTGCTTTCACCTGACGTGTTAGAGAAAAAGAAAACGGAGGAACTATGCATTCAATCATTCAAACCCAGGCGGCTCCGGCGGCCATTGGCCCCTATTCCCAGGCTGTCGTCGCCGGAGATATGGTTTTTGCAAGCGGCCAATTGGGGCTCGATCCTATAACCGGTGAGATGAAAGGAGCCGACTTGGCTGCCCAGGCGCAGCAAGCCCTGACCAATCTCAAGGCTGTTCTGGAGGCGGCCGATTGCGGGATCGATCATGTGACGGCAGTGGATGTCTATTTGGTGGACATGAATGACTTTGCCGAATTCAATGCCATTTACGAAACATTTTTTGACAACCATAAACCGGCACGGGCGGTGGTTGCGGTAAAGGCCCTGCCCAAAAACGGTCTGGTTGAGATTAAATGCATCGCCCGCCGCTGATCCATTTCAGGGGTGTATTGGGATCGATCCGGATTTTCGAAGCACCTTTTGCCCGAAAGGGCAGGCCTGGGTGCAGATTCCGCAGTTGTGACCATTGTGAAATTTCTGAAAATGGGTCTTTTTGTAGCGATCGCAGGCCCAGGCATCCAAGATGATATCTCTCTCCACACCAGGATGCCAACTGCCCCCTTTCAGAGCTTCCGCCGGGCATGCTTCAATGCATTTGGTGCATTTTCCGCAAAGGCTTTTATTAATGGGTTCGGCAGGTTCAAGGGGGGCGTCGGTGAGTACAGTGCCCAGACGCACCCAAGGTCCCCAGGGCTTCGTTAAAACCTGACAGTTTTTCCCCACCCAGCCCAGCCCGGCCCGCGTGGCGGCCGTCTTGTGCTGAAAATCGCCACGGATATTCACGGGATCGGTGCGCGTCGAAGACGGCAGGGCCCAAGCCTGATATCCGGCCCTTTCCAGTGCCCGCACAATTTCGGCCGCCAAGGCGTCAATGCGCAAATTCACCTGCCCGTAAAGGACCGCATAGGCATCTGTGGGGCCCTGGGCAAGCTGGTCCATTATCCAGGGCTCCATCTGGAAAACAAAGGAGATGCCGCGGTGAAACCCGGCCAGCTCTTCCGGAGTGAGGCCTTCTATATCGGCAAAGCCGTAAAGCGTACAGCCGTGTGAGGCCGTGATCTGCGCCATTTCTTTTTCAAGCTTCTTCAATATTACTGCCTATCGGACTTGACCAGTCCTAAGGTTAAACGCCTCATGACCCGCCATAACCGATGGTCACCTTGTCTCCCTCAACGATCACCGGTACTTTGCGTTGGCCCTTGGAGGATTTCAGCATGGCATCCATGTTTTCCCGGGATGCTTTTACATTCACATACTCATGACCCTTGTAGGCCGTCCTGGCCCGTTCCGTGTAAGGTCAGCCCGCTTTTCCATAGATAATCACTTTTTGGCTCATGGGTTTTCTCCTTTTAGCGAGGATTCAAGGTTTTCTTTTATCTTGAAATATGTGATTGCTGATGACGACGCGTTGAATCTCCGAGGTCCCTTCATAGATGGTGAACACCCGGGCGTCTCTGTAGTAGCGCTCCACCGGATACTCTTTGGTGAATCCGTATCCGCCATGCAGCTGGAGGGCCTTGGCGGTAACGCGGTTGACCATTTCGGAAGCAAAGAGTTTGGCCATGGAGGCTTGCTGTGTGTAGTTTTCCCCCCTGTCCTTCATGGCTGCGGCGGAATAGGTCAACTGACGGGCCGCCTCCAGTTCGGTGGTCATGTCGGCAATCATCCAGCGCAGTCCTTGAAATTTGGAAATCTTACGGCCGAACTGTTCCCGTTCCTTGGTATAGTTTACGGCGGCCTCTATGGCAGCCCGGGCCACGCCGATGGATTGGGCGGCGATACCGATGCGGCCCCCGTCGAGCCCCTTCATGGCCAGTGTGAAGCCCTGCCCCTCATCACCTAAACGTTGATCGGCCGAGATACGGCAGTCGTCAAAAATCAGGTCGGTGGTGTCCGACGCTCTCAATCCCAATTTGTCTTCCTGGCGGCCGGTTTTAAAACCCGGATCGTCTTTGGTCACGATAAAAGTGGAGATACCTTTATGTTTCAATGCGGGATCGGTTTTGGCCGTCACCAGAACAATTTGGGCATTCCGCCCGGAGGTGATGAAGCGTTTGGTGCCGTTGAGAATGTAATGGTCGCCGTCGCGCGCGGCTTTGGTCTTCTGATTCACCGGGTCGGAGCCTGCATCCGGCTCGGTCAGGGCAAACGCGCCAATGACCTCGCCTTTGGCCAGGGGAATCAAGAACCGCTGCTTTTGCGCATCGGTGCCGAAGCGCAAAAGGCTTTCGCACACAATGGAGTTCTGGACGGACATGACCACAGCCGTTGAGGCGCAGGCGCCTGCAATTTCACTCAGGGCCAGGACATAGCTGACCGTGTCAGCGCCGCTGCCGCCGTATTCAGGAGGAATCATCATGCCCATGAGCCCCAGCTCCCCCATCTGTCGTAGAATGTCCGCCGGAAATTCTTTGTCGTGGTCTCGTTGAGATGCTTCCGGGGCCACCACTTCACGGGCAAACTCCCGCACCATGGTTTGAATCATCAATTGCTCATCGGTGAGTTGAATGGTCATGGGGCATTCTCCAAAAAATCGTCCAAAAAGTCCCGGCACTTTGACCGTAAGCTTTCAAGGATGTGAGGCAATTTCAAAACGTCCCCTCGAACTCAATATCCGCGTTGGGCCGAAGCGTCCAATTCTCGAAATACTCAATGTATGTCTGCGGTTGGCCGTTTCGACCCGCCTTGATCTTGAGTCCGATTGAACATTTTGAAATGGCCTCATGTTTTTGTCGTCACTATGGATTGTAGATGACCACCAGCAGCTCCGCATCCTTCTTTCCCACATTGCGCATGTGGTGGCGGATGCCGGAGTTGAAATGGAGTGAATCGGCAGGACCCAGTTTGTTCACGTGGTCCCCCACAGTGATTTCCACCCGGCCGTCGAGCACATATACGAACTCCTCCCCTTCGTGCTGGTACCCCACGCCTTTATGCTCTTTCATGGCGTCGATGTGAATGCGGAATGCCTTGAGGTGTTTGTTGTCCGCAGCAGGCGTCAGAGTGTGGTAGGCATAATTGGCGGTGCGTTTGGCATAGGCTTTGGCACGGGCTTTGCGGGTCTCCTCCTGCTCTTTGAGCAGAAAACCCGAGTCGACCTGAAGGGCACGCGCAATTTGCAGCAGCGTACCCACCGGCGGCATCTCTTTGCCGCTTTCCACCTGTTTGAGGTAGTCGATGCTGCAGCCGGTATCGTTGGCGACCTGGTCCAGGGTCATCTTCTTCTGGGTGCGGACCTTTTTGATTTTCTTCCCGACCGGAGTTGGCACTGTGGATTTCTTCTTGGCCATGGGGCCTCCTTGGTATGGGATGAGAATTTGGCGGTGGGGTCGGCGCAGCCGGATCATCCCCGTGGGGATGATCCGGCCGGTTCACCGCCTTAATAGTCGTAAAATCCCTTTTTGGTTTTTCTTCCCAGCCAACCGGCCTCCACATATTTACGCAACAGCGGGCACGGTCGGTATTTGGGATCTTTAAACCCGTCGTAGAGGGTCTCCATGATGGCCAGGCAGGTATCCAGTCCGATCAGATCGGCCAGTTCCAGCGGCCCCATGGGATGGTTCATGCCCAGTTTCATCACCGTGTCGATGGCCTCCTTGGCCCCCACACCATGGTAAAGGGCGAAGACGGCTTCGTTGATCATGGGCATGAGGATGCGGTTGGAGATAAATCCCGGGAAATCGTTGGCCTCGGCCGGCACCTTGCCGAATTTTTTTGAAAGGTCCCATGTAATTTTAAATGTCTCTTCCGAAGTGGCGATGCCGCGAATCACCTCCACCAGCTTCATCAAGGGCACCGGATTCATGAAGTGCATGCCGATGACCTTGTCCGGCCGCTGGGTTACGGCGGCGATGCGGCCGATGGGAATGGAAGAGGTATTGGTGCTGAGAATCACGCCGGGCTGACATACGCTGTCCAGGGTTTTAAAAATGTCGAACTTGATCGCTTCGTTCTCCGAGGCCGCCTCCACCACGAAGTCGGCCCGGGCCATATCGTTTAAGTCGGTACTGGTTTGAATCCGGGACAGCGTGGCCGTCTTTTCTTCGGCGGCGAGTTTGCCCTTTTCCACGCCTTTGGACAGAAATCGGTCGATGGTGGCCATGCCGCGCTCTATAAAGGCATCCTCCACATCGTTCATAACAACGTCCAATCCGCTCATGGCGGCCACCTGGGCAATGCCGCTGCCCATCTGCCCCGATCCGACAACACCGAATGTTTTGATTTCCATCCTCATCTCCTTTATGGGTTTATTTCTATTGGCCATCTTTTTTATGCAACGTTAGGGTTATCTTTTTACGATCATGGCCACGGCTTCGCCGCCGCCCAGACAGAGGGAGGCCAGGCCGGTTTTTTTGTCCTCGCGGATCATGGCGTGTAGCAGCGTGACCAGCACGCGGCATCCGCTGGCGCCGATGGGATGGCCCATGGCCACACTGCCGCCGGCGACGTTGGTTTTGGCCGGGTCGAGTTTGAGCTCGTTGGCCACGGCACAGGTTGAACCGGAAAAAGCTTCGTTGATCTCTATAAGATCCACATCATCAAGACCGATGCCCTCTTTGGCCAGGCATTTGGGTACCGCCAGGATGGGCGCCACCAGCACGTACTTCATTTCGATACCGGCTGAGGCCTGCGCGCCGATGGCGGCCATAATGGTGCACCCCAGAGCCTCGGCTTTTTCACGGGACATGACCACCACCGCGGCGGCGCCGTCACTGATGATGGAGGCATTGCCGGCTGTGGTCACCCCGCCCTTTTTAAAAGCCGGCCGCATTTTGGCCAAGGCCTCCAGGCTGGTGGCACGGGGGCATTCGTCGGTGTCGAAAATGATGGGATCGCCCTTGCGCTGGGGGATCTCCACCGGCATGATTTCGTCCTTGAACAGGCCGTTTTCAATGGAACTGAGGGTGCGCTCATAGGATTGGGCGGCATAACGGTCCTGTTCTTCACGGGAGATGTTGTATTTTTCGGAACAGAGCTCGTTGGAAATGCCCATGTGGAAGTCGTTGACGATGTCCCACAGGCCGTCGTGCACCATGCTGTCCTGGAGCTGGCCCGGCCCCATGCGGTAGCCGAAACGGGCTTTTTCAAGATAGTAGGGCGCCATGGTCATGTTTTCCATGCCGCCGGCCACCACCACATCGGCATCACCCACCTGAACGGCCTGGGCAGCCAGCATGACGGACTTCAACGCCGAACCGCAGACCTTGTTAACGGTAAAACACTCCACCTCGTCGGGCAGGCCGGCTTTAACCGCGGCCTGTTTGGCCGGATTCTGGCCGTAACCGCAGGGCAGCACCTGGCCCATGATGGCTTCGTTCACTTCCGCAGGATCGATGCCGGTCCGTTTGACGGCCTCGGCAATGATCATACCGCCCAGGTCGGTGGCGCCGATATTGGCAAAGCTTCCGTTGAAGCTTCCCAGGGGAGTTCGCACGGCACTGACGATAACGGCTTCACGCATAAGAGTCTCCTTTTGTTTACGCAGTTTGAGAATGAGATTAACACGCATGTATCATAATTAATAGCTGAACGAAAACCCTTAACGCGCTCATTCATAAAACAGATATGTTGTACAATATATCCGTTTTATGAATTGATGATCGAATTGCGGGAAACAGGCTTCTTTATCAGGATTATTTATCTAAGATCGGCGAATGAGACGAACGCTGCGAGGGCAAGTTTGAGTTTTCCATAGTCATAACCCGTTGCTAACCGTCACTGTATTTCTACGGCGCCGATATCCGGATGGGTGCTCCTGGCATTTCCCAGAATATCATCGCCGGGCGCATGGCCGCTGTCGGCCTGATCGACGGTGCTGAAACTGCCCGGGGTGCCGTATTGTTGCACCAGGCTGTCGAATGCTTGGCAAATGGTGGCCGATCCGTCTTCAAAGACTTCGCCCACCGGGTCCCACCGAGGCAAAACCAGGCCGGCCTGGCTGCCGAGATCGGGGTCGGCGATGACGGCGTTGGCGTCGTCCGACGGGTTGATGGTTTCGTTGGCATCTTCGGGAATGGGGTCGGGGCCGTTCCAGTAAAGGTTGTTGTCCAGAATATAATGTTGCACATGCCCGGCGGGAGTGTCGGAAAAATCGTTGGGGCCGCCCGAGTTGGCCCCCATGGTGCCGGTGGGGTCTGACCAGATATTGTTGTACATATCGATATGGGTGTTGACGGGATTGGCCCCTTCGCAATTGAAGCGCATGGCAAAGGCCAGGGCGGGCAGATCACCTGCGATGGTGTTGTTGTTGAAGGTGATGTTGCGCCCCCCTTTGACGCCGAAGGGGGTGCGTATCACATTGGCGCTGTTGCCCAGCATGAGGTTGTTTTCAATGGTGACATCTTCGGCTTCGTAGAAGTTTTGTCCATCTTCACCGATAAGCACAAAATTGCTTCCGGTGGAACCTTCCCAACTCAGAAAGATATTGCGGCGGATAAAGATGTTGCGGCTGCCTAAAAAGCGGTCGGCCGATCCGTTGCTGTCCTTTACCACGATGTAGGAGCTGGTGTCGTTGCCGTTGGTCCGCCCGCTGCCGGCAAAATCGTTCATGAAGATGTTGTCCTGGACAACGATGTTTTCCGCACTGTTGATATCGATGTGCTCGTCGCTTCCCTGCTGGTTGTAGAAGAGGTTGCGCTCCACCACCACATTGCTGATGCCGTGGTTGATCTTCAAGATGTCATTGTTGTAGCTGTCGTGCAGAATATTGTTGCGCACGGTGATATTGGAGACAGCTCCCGTGCCGCCGGCGTCGATGTGAAACACCAGGGCGCCGGCCCCCGGACCGTCATGGGCGATATCAAAGCCTTCAATGGTGATCCCTTGGCAACCGTTGGCGTGGGTATAGGCGGTGATTACGGTGCCGTTGTTCCGCAGGCGGGCTTTATAGAGCTCTTCCGAGCGAACGGTTGCACCGTTGGGAAACGTTCCCCGGATTCTGATGCGGCCGTAATAGGCTCCCGGCCTCACCAGAATCACCGTGCCGTCCCGGGCCCGGTCCAAAGCGTAGGTGATGGTCGCGTAGGGAGCGGCGGCCGAGCCGTCATTATTCGGATCGTCGCTCCCGTTGGTGGCCACATATAACACCGGTCCTGTCGGATGATCAGGAATGCAGGCCGAAGGTGGCGATGCCTGAGGGGTGTTCGGATTGGAACCTTGCCCGGCGCCATCATTTGCATTTGGGTCGGCTGGGCCTGCCCCGCCGCCTCCACAGGCGATCAACATGGTGCATAACGATACGATCCAAAAGAACGTATAGCCATGACCCTTGGCTTTGATGCGGCGCATCCTTCCACCTCCTGCTTCAGGTTTCAACAACATGCTTGAAAAGCGTGTGTATGCAAATAGAATCCATTCCGAGTCGATGCCGCCATAACATCATACCGATGCAATTCAAATGCCACCCGTACCGTGGCTGCTTTCCACACCAATGGTACGCAGTTTGTTAGATGCTGGAAAGATAACCTTTTTTCTTTTGTGGAAAGGTGCCGGATGGATGGAGGTAGGATTTGGTAAGGGTTTAGCTATGAAACAAAAATGCACCTCGCATCATCTCGGTGAATTGGTAAAGGCATATAAGGGCTATGGATACATAAGAGGCTAGGGTGGCATTATGTCTATAGATAACCGCCATTGCACACTCGAAGCGCAAGATTCGAAACTGGCCGCGGAAAATAATCGTAACGATTTCAAAACCTCCCCTCCAATCCCAACTCGGTGTTAGGCGGCAGATTTAAATCCTCCAAGACAGACGACTATTCCTCCGGCTTAAATCTGCCGCCCGCCTTGATTTTGGGCCCGATTGAAGGCCAAGGCAGGCGCAAGGTTCCAAGCAAAGGAATACGCCAGTATTTCGAGGATTGGAACCGGATCAGGCCCCACCCCATCCAAATCATCCTTAAGTGGTGCAAATCCATGAACATTCTGCCGGATGCCGCCCCGTAACGCCATGTTAAAAAAATTAAAAACCCAATTAATTCATTGACATACTCCCATGCCGACGATAAATATGAGCTGATCGCACCATAAAACCAACCGCAATTTTCAAAAAACAACCTGTACAAAAAGGGCATATGAACACTTGTTCATATACGCGGTAATATTTAATAAACATCAGTTTTTTATTGTGCTCATCAGTCCAATAACACCGGAAATTTGGGGTATTATTGGACTGATGAGTACAATAACACCATTTCGGCTGCTAAACAGCCGTAATATAATACGACTATTGGGTCGTCTAATCCATGTTGAACTAAGCGCTTCGCGCAGTTCATCCTTAACTCAACATCCCGATAAAATACATATTTTTGAACACACTGAAAAGGGTGTGGTATACCTCCAATAGACAATATCCACATTTTACAAAAGGAGGTATACCATGACACCCTTAAGAGAGCGGATGATTGAAGATCTGCAGCTCAAAGGCTACAGCGACAGCACCCAAAGCCTGTATGTAAGTGCTGTTCGCCAGTTGTGCGAACATTGCAATAAACCGCCCGGCAAGATTACCGAAGATGATCTGCGGCAATATTTTTTGTACGGTAAAAACGTTAAAAAATGGACCCGCAGCACCAGCACTGTCGCCTTGTGCGGCATCAAATTTTTCTATGAAAATACCCTCAAGCGGCCTTGGCCAACGCTGCTGTTTATCCGCCCCGGGCGCGAAAAAAAACTGCCGGTCGTGCTCAGCCGTGATGAAGTTCACAAACTTTTGCCCAACATTCGGCTGCTGCGCTATCGGGCCTGTCTGACCACGATCTATTGTTGCGGATTGCGTTTATCCGAAGCCGTGCACCTGAAAGTCGAAGATATAGACAGCCATCGTGGTTTTTTCAGCATCCGACAATCCAAGGGTAACAAAGACCGCAACGTACCGCTACCGCAAAATACCTTAGAGCTGCTGCGCGAGCAGTGGAAAAGCCACAGAAACAAGGTCTGGATATTCCCGTCAGCCCGCCATGGCGCTAAACACATGGCCTTTGCCACAATACCGATTGGCAAAAGTGGTGTCCAGCGCGCTTTTCGCAGTGCTTTGAAAAGCGCCGGCATCAACAAAAAAGCAACTGTGCATACGCTGCGTCATCATGCCGACTCCCGGATTATGCCGACTCCTTTTGATGATTTTCCCCATCTAACTGTTATTTTAATATCTTTTTTTTCTATAACCCTTGTACATTCGGCATAATTGAGCTGTCCTCTTATTCATGACAAACCACCAACATGAAAGGAGGACGCTAATGCCAAATCGATTTAAAAAAGATTACATAGTTTCTGGTCAGTCAAGAAAAGGTATATTGCATACTCACCTCGACACATTTTTATCAGTTAGTGCCGATTTGGGGTATTCCCCCTCTACAATGCGAACACAGTTGCAGCTTTTAAAAAATCTCATTAGATGGGTGCAAGAAAATGATGTCGTTATTTCTACTATTGATGAAAGTATGACAGATCGTTTTCTGTTA
>JASFER010000168.1:0-13237 GCA_050124755.1 Desulfobacteraceae bacterium | reverse complement strand
ACGCCGGCGACTGGAGGAATTAGCGTAGGGCCGGCCTCCGCGCCGGCCGGGTATAAAAACCCATATCTTGCATAGAGATTGGCTTATCATTATTCTTAATTAAAGGTTTTAAGATAACCGCGTACAAAACTCATAGCTGCCCCCACTTATGCATTAAAGGAATGACCCGATGTACCTGAATGCACCGTGCCCCTATTGCGGCCGTAGGATAAAAAAAATCAGCCTCTTTGTTATCAAACCGGGGATTATAACGTGCCCCGGGTGCAAAAAGATGTCCGCGGTCACCGGTCTGCTGAAGGGAACCTTTGCCTACCTTGCAGTCTGGATTGTATTCTGTTTCTTTCTATCACCCCTTAAAAACACCCTCAATGACAGCTCGATCATTTTTGCCATTTTTTGTGGCGTTGCCATCCTTAGTATCTACACTATGTCGCTGTTCCTTGGGCTGGAAAAATAGGGGGCGTGTCATGGTATGGTGACACTGGTGCTGGTGTTTTAAGGGGGTCAGAAATGAAGGATTGGTTTCCCGCCACGGCTGATTTACATCTGCAACCCGCATTAATTTTGGGCCCCATTGAAGGTTTTGAAACCACTTCTATTATCTACAGTACTTTCATAAGTTCCGGAACCGTATTCTTGGGACTGATCTTGTACCAGGCAGCGGTGATCCTGCCCTTCTCATCTATTAGAAATGATGAACGCACAATTCCCATAAAGGTCTTGCCATACATCTTTTTTTCGCCCCAGACGCCATAAGCCTCTGCAATTTGATGCCCGGTGTCGCAAAGCAGAGGAAATCCCAGGTTGTGCCGATCATCGAACTTCTTCTGCTCTTTTTCCGGGTCCGGGCTGATGCCGACAACGGCAACGCCGCGCTTTTCCAATTCGGGCAGTGCGTCCCGCACCGCCTTGGCTTGAACGGTTCACCCGGTTGTGTTTGCCTTCGGGTAAAAGAAGACAAACAAACGCTTCCCCTTATAATCGGCCAATCGTCTAAGGGCCCCGTCCTGATCCCCTGCCTCGAATCCCGGTGCCTTGTCACCTGCGGTCAATTTTGCCATGCGCGCCTCCTTAAGTTGGGTTTGAATACTGAAAAAAAGCTAAGACGAGCTCCATAAATATCAAGTGCCGTGCGCCTTGACCTTTTTTCCCTCTTGATTCCCAACAGATCAATGACCATCATGGGAGCATGGTATGGCGGCTGACCATGTTCTGCCATGCATCTTGCCGGCGATTGGACAAACAGACTGGGCCGCAGCGTCGAATGTCCATTGGCGGGTTATGGAGGTTCTGAGGGGTGACCATTTTTATGAAAATATTAAAAGTGACATGGCTGCTGGTTCCATTGGCCCTGACCAACCAACTCGGTTTTGTTGATGCCGGTGAAATCAAGCGGAATCCTGAACTGGACAGCAGGGTCCAAGCGTTTTTGGAAAGCCACCGGTCGAGCTGGCACGATATGAACGTGCCCATGTTGGACGGCAAGCTCCTGCACGACATCATTGTAAAGCATCAATACCGCAGTGCGCTTGAAATAGGGACATCCACAGGTCGTTCAGCCATCTGGATCGCATGGGCGCTGAGCAAAACCGGCGGCAAACTCATCACCATTGAAATTGATGAACGAAGATATAAACAAGCGCTGAAAAATTTCGAGCAAGCCGGCCTTTCCCAATATATAGATGCCCGGCTTGCCGACGCCCATGATCTGGTTAAAGTATTGCAAGGTCCTTTCGACTTTGTTTTCAGCGACGCAGACAAGGAGTGGTATACCCAATACTTCAAGGAAATCGCGCCGAAGCTGAGCGTCGGGGGCTGCTTTACCGCCCATAACATGTCCATGGCAGGATGGAGCAGTGGGATACAGGAATTCATCGATTATGTTCTCAGCCGACCGGATTTTCAGACAACCATCGATCATTCGAGCAGCGCCGGCGTTTCCATAAGCTTTAAGACATACGAAATGAACCCAAAATGAGGTTTCTAAAGGAGGTGTGCATGCAGGATATCGGATTTTATACCAGGCCGGCAGGAGGCCCCAGGCCGGCACGGAGGCCGGCCCTACGCTGATCACTTCGGTCCCTGGCGCTTTGAGGGTTCCCGGGTAGGGTCGGGCTCTGTCCCGACCGGTTCAGAAGGGGGTATTCGCGAAACCTGAAAAATCTGCTAAATATCTTGATTCTCCCTAAATTGTCTTGGGCTTGATGGCATCGATGGTGACCCGGGAGAAGGTCATCACCTTGCCCCCCTCCTGGCGGGCGAAATCGCCGGCGGCCTTCTTTTTATCAAAGGCGATGCCTTCAGGGCCCATGGGACCGTGTTGGCGGGAACCAACCACATAATAGGCGGTCTTGCCGCCGATCCAGACCCCGGCCGGAAAATCGGTCACCCAGATACGCAGCGGCACCACGTCCTGCTTTGCATATTCGCGGGGATGCTTGAGGAATTCAAAAAGGCATTGGGTGGAGCAGAAGTGGTGCACCTTCTTCTCTTTGGTGATGATCTGGCATTTATGCTGGGGATATCTGGCCGGAAACATATTGCAAACCGAGCAGTGGTCCCGGTTGTCCACCGGTTCCACAATGACCCCTTTTTTGAGGCGTTTTTGCATCAGCATGGGATTCTCTTTGGTAATCCCCGCCTTGGCCATTGTCAGGGCCTGCTTGAAGCCAACTACTTCTCCGCCGCAGGATTCGGCGAATTTCTCGGCCTCGGCTTTGGATGACAATGCGATCTTGCTCTTCATTGTCATGGTGCCTTTGGCCTGGGAGCCGACGACAAAAAAGGCCTGGTCGGCCGGAACCGTTTTTTTGGGGTCCAGGTAGAGGGCAACCCTGACATTTTTGGGATCTTCACCCGATTTCAGGGCGACATCCGCAAGGCAATGAAACGAGCAGGCCTGGGATTGGCCTTCGGAATTTTCAAACGTAAACCATGTCCGGGCCCACATGGGACGAAGCATGCCGCAATGGGGGCATTGGCCGGTGAACGCCTTCTGCGGCGGCATGAGGGGATGTTGAACCGAACACGGATCGCCAGCCAATACCGTGATCGGCGAAAACGCTACGTAGATCGTGCCTGCAGCCGCTGCCAAAAGAATCTCTCGTCGGGTACAATTGGACATCTGAACCTCCTTATGCTTTGCGTTTCCATTAATGTCATTGACTTAATCGACCGGCGCATACCGAAGCCGGGTTCCTTTCTATCACCCCGCCGGCTGCTTTTCCATATTTTATATCTACCGGGGAAATCCGGATCGCCTTTGGCGGGAATCCCGCTTCAGTTAATCAGGCGAGCAGGTTTCCGGTGCCGGTAAGGATCAGCAGGGCGGCGCTGAGACGTACGATGTGGCGGTGGCTGTTATGCAGCCGTTCGCGCAGGCGGCCGCCGAACCAGGCAAAGCCGATGCCGTAGAAGATCGTCGGAATCACGATGGCGCCCAGGCCGAATCCGAGACCGAGCCACAACCCGTGCCAGGCGCTGGCGCAGGCCGCGGCGGAGAAGAGCACGCTGCCCAGCGGCGCGCAGGGCGACAGGGCCATTCCCGCGCCGAGCAGGAACAGCCCGCCCGGCATCATTGTCCCCACCGACCGCGCCCGAACATTGCGCAGCGATGGCCTGGCTTGGTTGCATGGGGTGCAACGCTCCCCGCCTGGACGGCGCAACAGTATGGCCACGCCGAGCAGAATGGCCGCCGCCCCCATCAGCCAACGCAATTTGTGACCTGCCGCGCCATCGCCGAGAAATTGCCCGCTCAACCCGGCGATGGTCGCCAGCGCGGCATAGCTGCCGAGCCGGCCTAGGGAGAACGGCAGAATGATCCGCCACGACCGGCGCACACCACCCTCCGCGGCAATGAAGACCGGGCCGAGATAGGGCAGGCAGGCGATGGTGCAGGAACCCATGCCGAAAACCAGGCCGAGCAGCATGGCCATGGGCAGCGTCAGCAGTGTCTGTTCAATGGGTGCCATGGGAATCTATCCGCTTTTGTCAAGGTATTCGCTGCGGGCCAGGCGTGCGGCGCCGAAGGCGGTGGTGGTCTGCGGGTGTTCCGGCACCACAACCGGCCGTTGCAGTTCATCTTCCAGGGCGGCGACCAGGCCCTTGTTCAGCGCCGGGCCGCCGTCGAAATAAACGCTCTCCCCGATACCGATACGCTTGGCCAGGCGCACCGTGCGCTTGGCGATGGAGTAGTGGATCCCGGCCACGATCTCGCCCTTGCCGTGGCCGTTGGCCAGCAGGCCGATGATCTCCGACTCGGCGAAAACGGTGCAGGTGCTGTTGATGGTCAGGGGCGCGCCGTTGGCGCTGAAGTGGTAGTCGCCCAGCTCTTCCAGATCGATCTCCAGGTTGCGCGCCGCCACGTCGAGAAAGCGCCCGGTACCGGCGGCGCACTTGTCGTTCATCACGAAGTTGGCCACATGGCCGTCGCTGTCGAGCTGAATGGCCTTGGAGTCCTGGCCGCCGATGTTGATGATGGTGCGCGCGCCGCCGTTCTGCCGGCCCGCTTGGTGGACGCCGATGGCGTTGGCGGTGATTTCGCTGATGGCGTCGTCCGCCTCCTTGAACAGTTTGCGGCCGTAACCGGTGGCCATGGTATAGTGCACGTTGTCGCCGGTCAGTCCCTTCTCCGCCAGCAGGCGCGCCAGCGCCTCCCGGGCATTTTTATGGAACAGGCTTCCCGAAGGGGCAATGTGGGCACCGGCCAACCTTCCCTGCTCATCCACCAGTGCGACCTTGATCGCTGTGGAGCCGATGTCGATCCCGGCAAAATAGTTCATGCGGCCTTTCGCTTTCTGGTCTTGATGGACTCGAGAAACGCCTCGATGCGGGTGCAAAGCTGGCCCATGTCGTCGGGGCTGTAGTCGGTCTCCACATAGAGCATGGGAATGTTTCTGGCGTTGAGTGCCTCGGCGGTGCTGCGCTGCTCCATTTCGTAGACCTGGCACCCGGCAAAGGCCTGGTAGACCACGCCGTCGACGTCGAAACCGGCGGCCAGTTCCAACAGGCGGCGGTGGCGATCCAGGTTGTTGGTAAAGATGGGGCAGGTGCATGGTTTGAGGTATTTGTCGGCCAGGCTGTCCACCATGTCGCCCACCAGCCACTCGTCCACAGCCGTCATGTCGTAGAGCATGCGGTTGGCGCTGCAGGTTTCATCGGCCACCACGACGCCGCCCGCCTCTTCGATCAGCAGCGGCATTTTGAGATTGGGGAAGATGGGCGGCGAACCGGTGAAGAGAATCCGCGGTGCTTTGCGCTGCGCCGCCTGGAAACCGTCCTCCCGGCGCCGCTGCAGCTCGGCGTTCAACGCTTCCACCGCCCCGGTCCAGCGTGCGATGTCGTCGAAAAAATAGGCGTTGGTGACCAGAAAGGCATCCTTGCCCAGGAACAGCGCCGGGCTGCGCTTGCGCAGATTGTGCAGGGTGCGGAAGGCCGCCTGTGCGCGGGCGGTTTGCGCCATGGCCGCACGGAGGTTTTTACGTTTCAGCTTTTTGCCCGTCAGTCGGCGCAGGCACAGGGCGAAGTCGCGCAACGAACGCTGCCAGTAGCGCCGGGCCGCCTCGCTCTCCTTGGACGGCGGCAGCTCCAGGTCGTAGACTTCATATCCCATGTCGGCGATCATGGCGCCGGCCTTCTTTTTCTGATCGCAGGTGGTGAGGTTGACCACCAGATCAAGCTTGCCGACCCTGGGCACGGGATCTTCCGAGTAGAGCATGCCCAGGAGCGCCTTGACCAGCGAACAGGACTTGGCGGGCATGAAGTCGCCCCCCACCTGATCGTAGTGGTAGGCGCCGTTGCACAAGCGTACCGGCGTGGCGCCCATGGCGTAGATCAGCTCTTCGGGCACGTGGATGCAGGTGGTGCCCACCAGCGCGCCTGTCCGCGGCAGCGCCTCCCCCCGGCAGTAGACGCGGCGGAACAGGTCGTAGAAATAGGCCATGCCCTGGGGGTTGTCGTCAAAGCGGTCGGTGATATGCCGGAGAATGTTTTCCGCCTCCCGCGCCTGGCGGCTGCGGTTGAAAGGCTGCTGTTCAGTTTTTTTCATGATGCATTTCCTGATGGCGGTTCATGCGCTTGATAAAACCCTGTTCGGTGGATTCGTAAATCGTCAGACCCGCAAAGGTAGCCTTCAGCGCTCCCTCCTCCGGGCAGGCGGCCACACACTTGAGGCACATCATGCAGTCGTCCTGCATGATGCGCGACTGTTCCACGTCGTCGGCGATCTCCTTGATCTCCAGGTCGCAAACCCGGTAGCAATCGCCACAGCGGGTGCACTTGTCGCCGTCCTTTTTCAGGTTCAGCAGCGCCGGTTTCGAGACCAGGTATTGCAGCGCGCTCATGGGACAAAAGAAACAAAAGAAGCGTTTTTTCACGAAGGCGCCGGCCAGGAACAGGCCGGTGACGAGCATTCCCAGCGCGGTCATGACCATGGCGGTTTTGGTGGAAAAGTCGATGGTGAGCTGCGAAATGTCTGCATTGAACAGGGGAATGATCATGCGCGCCGGACAGATATCGCAGAACGGCGTGCCCAGCGTATGGGGCAGCAGCGCGCCGCCGATACCCAGCGGAAGCAGAATGGTCAGGGCCAGCAATACATATTTGATGGTGGTAAGCTTCCTGAACTGTCCCTGGGTGTAACGTGCATAGCGGATGCCGAGACGGATGCGCAAGGCCGTCATCCAGTCCTGAAGGGTTCCCAGCGGGCAGGCGAAACCGCACCACGCCTTGTTCAGTACGATGAACCAGAGCGTGAAATACAAAAAAGCGGTGAGCACACGGATGCCCGCATAACTGAACAGCGCCGACCATCTCATGGCCAGCAGGTGCTGCATGGGCAGCAGGAAACAGACCCCACCGCGCCCCTCCTGATTGAAACCGCAGGCGAAGGTCGGCAAATCGTTGCCCAGGTTAACGGCAAAATAACCGCCGTAGACAAAAAGGACAAAAAACCCGATCTGCAACCAGAAGCGCAAACGGCGTATATCGACGTTGTTTACCGCGGTGCGTATTTTACTCATCGAAGCACACCTCGCGATAGGGACGGATCCGTCGCCGCCGGTAGAGATAGACGGCCAGCCCGCTGAAGACCAGCGCAAACAGGCCGATCATCAAACCGTAAGCGTAGGATGCGTAGGCGCGCCTCGAGGGGAAACAGGTTCCGGCAAAACTGGCGCAATAGCGTGTATGGTCATAGTGTCGGCCGTCCAGCTCGCCGGATTCCGGAAGGCTGTATTCCGCCTTCACCAGATAAGGCTGGGCGTGGCGCTTGTTGAACATCCGCCACGGCGGAAAGTAATCGCGAATCATGGTATAACGGACGCGCCCCTGGTCATCGCTGACTGTATGCTTGCGCCAGCCCTGGGCTGTGGTGAGGGTGACCCGGGCGTCCGGCTGCGGCCGGCCGTTGCGCAGGACGAGGAACGCGACCGTATCGCCGAAACCGAGGCGGGTATGGAAGTCTTCTTTCGGTAGACGCTCGCGCACGATCTCCAGGGCGATGGCGGCATTGTGCCTGGGCGGCATCTTTTCCTGGATATTGTCGTGGCCTTCACGGCAGCTGTGTTTCAGAACCTCGGCCTTGGCGATCTGGACCCGGCGCTCTCCACCATTCACCTGCTGGCGGCTGACGTACACGTTGTAGAACCCCTCTTCCGGCATGGCAAAATTGATATCCAGCAGATCATGCTCTTTATCGAGACCGATTTTCCGTTCGCCGACCCGGCCTTTGGTATCAAGCAGCATCACCGGCGAGAAGCGGCCGCCCGGGGAAACATAGTCATCGTCTTGGAAACTGTTTCCAAGCCGCAACCACAAATGCTTATGGTAAATGCCCCGGCGGATCTCAACCGGACCGCCGTGGGAATGGGCGCCTTTATGACGGCCGCAGGGTGGGGCGTCGCAGAACCACAACGTCTCAGCCGCTGCAACCGAAGCGCACTGGAAGATAAGGAAGGTGGTAAAAACAAATGCCACGTTCCTAATGAGAGCGCCGAAAATCAGCCGACACACTTTGATTGACATAACATGATCCTCAAACACCTCCGGATGGACACTACTTAAACGTGCAGGACAAACCGGCATAAAAATTCAGCGGCTCACCGACCGTATATTCCCGTCCCGAACTGTAGGAGACCCGCTCCGCATACTTCTCATCCAGCACATTCAATACATGGCCCCATATTTTCCATGGACCCTTTTCGTAAGCCAGGCGCAAGTTGAACAGATCCGGACGCTCCGCTTTTCCCTGCGGATCATCATTGCCGGCGCTGGTGTAATAACTGCTGATGCGGTTCCACTCCAGTTCGGCCGACAAACCCTCTATGGGCATCCAGGTAACCCGTGCGTCAAGATGGTGTTCGGGTGATGCACTCAGGGTATTGCCGCTGTAAGGGACACCGGCACTGGTAAAATCGATATATTCGTTCACCGCGTAGGTATGCGCGATATCGAAACGCCAGCGGTCGCCCAGGGCACAGCCAATGGCGGTCTCAACCCCCTGAACCCTGACCTCGCCGGCATTCACATAGAGGTCGATCTCATCATCGGCGACCAACATGTCCTTGATATCGGTACGGTAAGCCGTGATATCATAATTGAGCCAGGAACCCATCAGCTGTCCGCGCAACCCGATCTCGTAATTGTCTGCTTTTTCCGGATCAAGATCGGGGTTGGGATCATATCCGCGACTGCCGGTAAAAAGATAGGTCCGGCTGGGCACAACGAATCCCTGCCCGTAGCTCAGCCACAGACTATGGTCACTGCCAAGATCGACGGTGATCCCCGCCTTGGGGCTTACATTGGTAAAATCCTTGGTTTCATCGTAATCCGTTCTCGCACCAAAGCGACCAATGGTGTAGCCTTCGGCGGAATAGCGGATGCTGTCATAACGCGCCCCCAGCGATAGCCGTATGCTCTCCAGCGGGGAGATCTCATATTGCATGAAGGGCGATTTAACCACAGCGACGATATCCCACTGTTGAGCGATATCGCTGTCTACCGTACGTTCTGAATAGGTGGTCGAATCGGATGCGCTGTGCTGCAGATCGATGCCCAGGATCAGCTTGGAACGGTAAAAATCGAAACCGTGGTGGTAGATCCCCACTATATTCTGATTGGTGACATCACTGCTGCCGAACCCGCCGGTGGCACTGTAGGATGGCGGCCCCTCGCTCTCGATATTGCGGATACCGTAGGAGAGTTCCATGCCGGATTGATTGCTCAGGTCCCGCTCGTACTTGACACTGACGGATTTGGCCTGCTCGTCGTTATAGGCATCCTGAACCTCCGCCTGCTGCCAATCCGTATCGTATTGTGCCTGGGTCAGATCGCCGGGATTTTCCTGATAACTGTCCAGGTATTCCGCTCTGACGGTGAATATGGAAGCGGAATTGATATCGAACAGCAATTTTCCGCTGACTTGCGTCCTTTCATTGACGGTGCGATCCTGCCAGCCCTGATAGTCGAGCCTGTTGGCGTCCAGGAAATAACCCAGCCGGTCGGTGCTGCCCGCCGCAGAAACGCCTCCACGCCGGCGATCATACCTTCCGCCTTCGCCCCATAAGCGAAACTCCGCTTCCTCCGGCGGCTTGCGGGTGATAACGTTGATAACGCCTCCCAGAGCATGGCTCCCGTACAGGGCGGAAGCCGGTCCTTTCACCACTTCTATGCGCTCGATGTCGAAGGTATTGGTGTCTTCCGCCGAACCGATTGTGCCGCTGCCGAAGGCCGAACTGATGGCCAGCCCGTCAACCAGGTTAACGGTATAGTTTTTGCCGCCGATTGGAATGCGCAGATTGCGGATCATGCTGTAGCCGGGGATGCGCTTCAGCAGCTCCCTGCGGGAATCAACAAACTTGACCGTTTCCATCTCCTGGGTGCCGATCACGCTGACACTGGCCGGCAGCTCTTTTAGTTTGTTTTCGGTCCGTGTTGCCGTAACCACCATTGAATCCAGGTACACGGTCGAGGGAGTACCGGCTTTATCCTCGGCTTTATGATCATCTTCCGCCGCACTTTCATCAGGTCGGGTCAGAACCGGGGAAGCATCTTCCTTTTCCAAGCCTCTAATATCGTCTTGCGCCATACCTGCGACAGGAAGGATCAGAACCATTGCAAACAGAACATATAATCTCACTCGAGCAAACAATCTGCGCCTCTTTCTCATCATCAATAGAATCTCCATCCGAACCACATTCAACTGATCTGCATGATCAACCGATAGGTCGCGTCATCTCCAGCCGGGGCCGGGAAAGCACGTCATCCGCCGGGCGGCCGGTCGTTGATTTTCCCGGTAGTGTCAAAAGGATGGCTGCAAACCATCATGACTCAAATTGTGGTGCACGATTGTGGCAGAAAGGGCGCAAATGTAAAGACTAGAAAATTGTGCATAAAATGCTTATAAAAACTAGATATTATTTGGAGGGAATGACACGGGCTCCGGGTATGCGGTCTATGATCTTACATTTACGGATCTATACCCCAAAACAAGGTTCAGCGCTTCGTTTTCTAAACATCTGAAGCTGCATCTTTAGAATCTCCGAGAAAATCAAAACAGCTGGGATCCGCCTGAAGGGATGCAAAGGTGGTCTCCTCCAGCGTTTGCCGAAGCTGACGCCGCGCCTTTTGCCAAACTTGATATACGGCGCATGTGGGACTGCGATCGCAGCTGTCCGGGCGCATCAGGCAATCGTTCAGATAAATCTCTCCGATGACGGCTTCGATAACCCCGAGCAACGTTACTTTTTCCGGAGGTACGACCAACCGGAATCCGCCTTTGGGTCCCTGAACAATTTCAATGTAGCCGGCCTTGGCTAATTGCTGGGCAATTTTGACCAGAAATTGGGCCGGGATATCCATTTCTTGGGCAATTTCCTTGCGGCTGCCGATTTTGCCCACACCCATGTTAGAAAGATACAGCATGCAGCGGACCGCATACTCACCAGCTCTGGTTAATCTCATGAACTTCACCTCGCAGCAAGCTATTTACCGGATATATCAGATTTGATTTATCTCAAATACGATGGGGGGTCTATTCTGTCAACACAATTTCAGGAGGAGGAGGAAATGAAAATGTTGACGCGGAAGTAATTGATACACTATTTAAAAAACCGTTTGAGCATTTTAGCGACCCAGCCGCTGTCGATCCTGCCCATCAGTGCCATATTCTTCTTCACCACAGGCGCAAAGGCCTTATCGTCATTGCGGATATGGTTGAACAACCATCTGCTCAGCACATCGTATAACTCATCGGAGATGTCTTCTCCGGACTGCCAACGCTCCTTATATTCGCCTGCACGCTTGATCAGCAGCGCGTGGATGCGCTGATGGGCATGATAGTATTGGTAATTCGCATCCTCCATCAAGGACTCCTCAAAGGCGAAATGGGAAATGGTATAGTCGATCATTTCGGATACCACACCGCCGACGGCGTTATGTTTCTGGTCCCCCGTCGGATAGGATGTCTTGCGCACATCATCCAGTTCGGTGACCATATTCACCAGCCGCTGATGCTGATGATCAACCGCGTCTATCCCCGTCAGAAACTCCTTGGGCAGATTGACAAATGATGAACCGGGCGTTTCGATCTGCCGCTTGCCGGCGCCGTCAAGGGGCACCAGCAATCCCATCCTTTCCATCTCGTCGATCGCTGAAAACAGGTAATCCGGATCGTAGGCATCCTCCTTGGAAATGACGTTGACCGATCTTTGTCCATCAACGGATAGAAAAATATTGAACTTTTTGATGTCGTTTCTGATGATCGAGTAATCGACCCCCTCCACCCGCTTGAACACAATATCCTTCATGTCATTGGTATTATTCATGGCCAGCTCCTTTGATAGATCCATTGTAAGAGCAACGATCCCCGTAACCATCCAATTTGGCCTTCGCCGCACTGCGGACCACCCTTACTTATAGCAAAAATTTCCAATTCTGTCAATGAAATCAGGCAGGATCGGACCATGTCCGGGCCGGTGATGCAATGAACGCCATCTCATTTTTGCGCCGGTACCGGTAGCGATATATTGATTTTTATCGCCCCAATGCCGTTCATCTCCGGCATTTGAATGTCCATCAAGTCAATCTGTCAGTCAAAATAAACCACATCGTGCTCTTTTTTAAGCCCTGGAGGAATGCGTAACTTGAAGCGTTGGGCCTGCGATCGGTTAACGAACAATGAATTTTTCTCCAGGAAGGCCGCAGGCATCGACCCGGGGCTGACCTTATCCTTGAGGACTTTTTCAGCCATGGGCAGCAGGAGTTCATCGGCTATTTGGAAGTAGTCGCTGGACAACGCTACCACAGCTCCTTTTGCAACCCCCATCTTGTAAAACGAAAAAACAGGCACACCTTGGCGGTTGGCGTCCTGAATGAACGTGTGGATATTTTCGTATATGGTGCCGCTGGAAGCGGCTACAATGGCATCCACCCCCCGGTCGATCAATCGATTGGCGGCCTTGCGCAACTGATCCCGGCTTTCCACGAATTCCATTTCAAAACGCAGCCCCAATGAAGTGCAGGCGCTGCGGGTCTCTGGAACCTCCACCCTTCTCGACTTGTTGTGCTTATCAAACAGAAATCCCGGATTCTTTAGTGATGGCCAAATGGCCTTGTAGACGCGCAGGTGCTTCTCCACGGGGATGTAATAGGAAGCCCCGGAAATGTTGCCGCCTGGAGGGCCAAGCGTCTTGAATCCAAGCAGCAGAGGGTTATTGGCATTGGTGTACAAGGTCGGTGTTTTAAAAAGCGTATGCTGCGCGATAATCAGTGCGTCGGATGTTCGCGTGATGACTAGGTGATAGCCCTTGGCATCTATAGCTTGAAGCAGTTCGACCGATCGGGACTCGTCCCCCAGGCCGGAGTAGTGATCGACTGCGATGCTGGTCAATCGTTCCCGTAATTTCGCTTCAATATGGCGGGCCAAAGGATCGGGAGTGACCTCGCGCTGGTCGAAATCGAAGAGGGCAACCTTGTAAACCAGGCGCTCGCAGGGAGCGGGAACGGGGCTTACGATAACCAGAAATAGAGCTAACAGGGTGATGAAAAATAAGTACACGGCCTTTGACGTTCCACTGCCCAATGTTTTCATGCCCATCAAATCGTATCAATGTCTCTAAACAGGTTCAAAGCGCTTATCAATCTGTTTTCTATAGAAGGGCATCAGGCCGTCCGTCAACAATAATAGATATCAACGATGTTGACCAACGATTCATCTCAGGCCGGCACAGAGGCCGGCCCT
>JASFER010000167.1:0-13250 GCA_050124755.1 Desulfobacteraceae bacterium | reverse complement strand
TGCCATGGAGTGCACCGGCCTGTTTCGCGACAAGGAAAACGCCAGCAAACATCTGACCGCCGGCGCGCGCAAGGTCATTATTTCAGCACCGGCCAAAGAGCCCGACACCACCATCGTTATGGGCGTGAATCATACACATTACGATCCCAGACAGCATCATGTGATCTCAAATGCCTCTTGTACCACCAATTGCCTCTCTCCGGTTGCCAAGGTCCTTATGGATCATTTCGGTATCCGCAGTGGATTGATGACCACCATCCACTCCTACACCGGCGACCAACGCCTGTTGGATTTTCCGCACAAGGATCTGCGCCGTGCCCGCGCTGCGGCCCTGTCCATGATTCCCACCACCACCGGCGCAGCCAAAGCCGTGGCGCTGGTATTGCCGGAGCTGGCCGGCAAGCTGAACGGCCTGGCCATACGCGTACCCACGCCCAACGTATCCATCGTGGACATCGTGGTGCAGGTTGAAAAGACCGGCGTTTCCGCGGCGGAAGTGAATGATGCCCTGAGGGCCGCCGCCGAAGGCGAACTGGCCGGAATTCTTGGATTTTGCGATATACCCCTGGTTTCAACGGATTTTAACGGCAGCACGCTGTCATCCATCGTCGATGGCCAGACAACCTATGTGGTTGATCAAATGGTGAAAGTGCTCTCCTGGTACGATAATGAAGCCGGCTATTCAAACCGCATGGTTGATCTGGCCGCCTTGGTCGGGAGCAGCCTTTAGTGACGATACGGTCCCAAGAAGGTCGAAGGCCATCAATGCCTTTGACGCTCAGCCAACGGGGCCCTATCCTTTGGATGTGAAAGGATAAAAATTATGGCCGATCGACGCCCGCTGATATCGGGCAATTGGAAAATGTTTAAGACCGGTGAAGAGGCGGTGGAATTTGTCCAATCACTGAAACCATCGGCGGTCGGTGTTACCGATGTAGATATCATGATCGCGACGCCCTTTACGGCATTGCCCCTGGTTTCAAAGGCCATAGAAGGCACCCCCATCGGCCTGGGCGCCCAGAACATGCATTGGGAGCGCGAGGGGGCCTTCACCGGCGAAATCTCAGCCCGCATGCTCAAATCCGCGGGGTGCCGATATGTGATCATCGGCCACTCCGAAAGGCGCCAGTACTTCGGCGAAACAGACCGGGACATCAACCGTAAAGTTGATTCGGCTGCCAAGGCCGGATTGATCCCGGTATTTTGCATCGGTGAAACCGAAGCCCAGCGCGAAGCCGGCGAAACCTTTTCTGTCCTTGACAAACAGCTTAAAAACGGTTTAGAAGGATTGTTTTCTGAAAATCTTAAATCCTTGGTCGTGGCCTATGAGCCGGTGTGGGCCATCGGCACCGGAAAGACAGCAACAAAAGAGCAAGCCCAGGAAGTACACGCCTTCATTAGAGAATGGTTTGCCAAAACATACGACCCGGAATTCGCCCAAGGATTGAGAATTTTATACGGCGGAAGTGTGAAACCGTCGAACGTCAAGGACCTGATGGCCATGGCGGACATCGATGGGGCCCTGGTTGGCGGCGCAAGCCTCGAACCGGACTCTTTCGGCCGGCTGGTTCATTTTAAAGATTGAGTTGGAATAAAAATGTCACTTTTCGTTATTGTCATCCACGTTATTGTTTGCATCGCTTTGATTATGATCGTATTGCTGCAAACCGGGAAAGGTGCGGACATGGGCGCCGCATTCGGCGGAGGCTCCAGCAGCACGCTCTTCGGGGCCACCGGCGCATCGACTTTTCTAAGCAAAATGACCACGGTTGCGGCGGTGGTCTTCATGCTCACCTCCTTGATCCTGGCCTACATGGCCACCAACAGGCGCGGCACATCCGTACTGGTTGACCAACCGGCGGTTGAGCAGACCACCCCTGAGTCAGCCACCGAAGCCGCACCTCCGGCTGCCACCACCACAACGCAGTCGACGACCGAATCAGCACCGGCCGCCGAAACAACAACCCCGGCGACACAGCAGGAGGAAAAACCCAAAACCGATCAACAATAAGCTTATATGTGCCGAAGTGGTGGAACTTGGTAGACACGCTATCTTGAGGGGGTAGTGCCCTACGGGTGTGCGGGTTCAAATCCCGCCTTCGGCACCATCTAAATTATAACAGGGACTTTTGAAGTTTTCATAAGTCCCTGTTTCGGTTTGACTGTATTTTGGACTAAAGAATAATTGCCAAATTTAGGTGTTTTTAAGGTTTGGGGGCAAAAAATCGTCCTGATATTTTTGCTTATTCATTTAAAATCAAATACTTGTATTGATACGACGTCCCTTTCGCAATACGGAAGAACTGGTTTTCGCTCAAGAAGCCTCTTTGAAGCGATAGGACATTACGTGGTTACTCAGATCTTTCCCGGGTGAGTCTCAGATCATGCCGCAATTTGGTCTTGCTGCCATCTTTCATCATTACACACGCGCGTATTTCAAAGACACCCCAACCGCCGGTATCAATACGAAACTTGTTCTTTCTATCGTGAGTCTTCCGGATTGGATTTGGAAAGGTCGGGTGAAGGGTCCATTCCACAAATTCGATCAGGTCCAGTGTGTCGTCCGCTCCTTCAATCCAGACCGCCCACTTCCACCAATTGTCACCTTCGTATTTTTCCCACTGCGCAATGGCTAATGTCGGCGCCATGGTCACCTCCCTTAGAATACTTTCACCTGGACTGCGTCGGCTGAGACCCAGCCGGAGCCAAACTGTATCTGTTGATTGAGGCAGCCCTCCACATTAACATATGCCCGTTTAGGGACGTCCGAAACGTTGAGATAGAAGCCTTGATCCACCACCTCCAAACGTCCATCTTTGTAATCGGACTCAATGCCGGCCTCATCTTGGGTCTGGTATCGAATATTGAAGTCCGCAGACCTTTGCCAAATCATGATTTTTCTCCTCAATTCGTCGTCATCCGGATCAAGCTTCAGTCGCCGTATATTTCGTCGGCCAAGCGCTTTGACTAATTCCACGACACAAGCTAGACGATTTTTTTGATCGAGGGATATGTATTGTATATCACCCAAAAGGCCCGCCGGCAGATGAACCCCTTCCTCCCTTATCGGAATAATCGGTTTCTTCAGGGCCTCGGCATGTACGACTTCGTCCCGCACCCAGATATGCGATGTAAAATCGGCGTCGCCCTGGTCTTCGCGAATCGTAAAAAAGCCTACCACCGCGTCCGACTGTTGAATCCGGGTCTTGACACCGGATTGCAAGGTCGAGCCGTGCATATCTTTTCCGTCCACGACATTGAACCCCATTCCTATAAGAATAGGGAAGACCTGTTCTTCGATCCATTCATCCCGGTCATTGTAGCCAAAACCCACAAATATCTTCATGCCCTACCTCCCCCACAGTACTCCATAGAACAATGTAGAAAAGCATAAATACGATATGATCGATTTGGTTCAAAAAACCCTAAAAACTTTCCTAACTAACCTTAAATGTTACAATAGACCATGGAAGTTCATTTTTGCTGAAGTCAAGCTGCATGTCGTTGTTATTGAAGGATAGGAACTGGCTTTTTACACAAACAAGTATGTCAAAGGTGTGATTGTATGTCAACTATCCTGAAATTAGGTGGGACGGGTACTAGTAGGGACAATCTATTGATATATATGGCTATATTCAACCTATACAATTTAAACTCCTGCCTAAAATAACCGGCAAATAATTACACAAACAAATGTAATTATAATTATTTATTAATTGATTTTATTTGATTTACAAAATATTATATCGGCAAATAGGATCGGCAATATGTACGACAAAATACACCATATGACGCCCCACCTGCCTGAAATACAGCCCTCTCTGCAAGACCGGGCTGTGGATATTTCTGAAAAATCGGCCGCTCTGGCAAGCCGTCTGCACCCGGTTACCATGCAAAGCCTGATCGATTTTTTGCGCATTACCAACACCTACTATTCCAATCTGATCGAGGAGCACAACACCCACCCCGTGGATATCGAGCGCGCCATGGCGCAACAATACGATAAAGATCCGGCCAAACGCGATCTGCAAATTGAAGCCAGGGTGCACGTAGAACTGGAGCGTGATTTAGACCGAGAAATAGCTGCCGGCAACGTGAGCCCCACCGCGCCTGACTTCATCCAATCCATCCACCGGCGCTTTTACGCCAAACTTCCGGAGCGGTTAAAAACCCTCGCGGACATAAAAGGCAAATCCTCTGTGGCGGTTGTGCCCGGCGTGTTCCGTGATCATCACGTCAAAGTCGGCCAACTGGTTCCTGTGGTCCCCCACTCCATTGAACTGTTCATGGCGGAATTTGACCGCCAGTATCATCTGAACCGCTTTTCACGCATCGAAAAGCTTTTTGCCATTGCAGCGGCCCATCACCGCCTGATGTGGATCCACCCCTTTGCAGACGGCAACGGTCGCGTGGCTCGCCTCTTTACCGGGGTCTGCTTGAAACTTGCCGGTGTTGCCGGCTATGGCTTGTGGTCGGTGAACCGGGGCTTTGCGCGTTATAAAAGCGATTATATGACCGCCCTGGCCAATGCCGATGCTCACCGCCAGGGCGATCTGGACGGCCGAGGCAATCTATCTCAAAAAGGGCTGAATCGCTTTTGCGAGTTCTTCTTTTCGATCTGCCTGGATCAAATCGCTTTTATGCACAAAATGCTGGATCTGGAGGGGCTGCTGACCCGCATCGAACAATATATCCGCTTAAGAGCCGATCATTTGATTCCTGGTGTCGATCCCATCCGGCCCGAGGCGTTGCACCTGATCAAAGAGGCCTTTGTGTTCGGCAAATTCGCCCGCGGCCAGGCAGCGCGCCTCACCGGCCTCAAGGAGAGAACCGCCCGCACCCTGCTCTCCCGCTTGATCGATGAAGGGTTGCTTGCTTCCGACACCCCCAAGGGGCCGGTGCATCTTCAATTCAGCACCCACCTGCTGCCGGTATGGTTTCCGGATCTGGGTCCGGAATAGTACAGAAGATGTAACCTGATGATTGAACATCAAAAAAGGCAGCAAAGGCCAATCGGAGACCCATTTTACTTTTGCGATCACCGCATAAAACCGCTTCAACATTCCGGAAGGGGTAACGTTCACCTCCCACCCAACCACGTTATGCCGAACTTCTTACGGTCTTCGGAAGTAAACGCATAAAGCCCTTCGGCTTGAAGGTAGCTGAATATGCCGTCAGCTGTAAGGTATATTTTTTGCGTGCCGTCGTGGGAAGTCACAATAAAACGACTGGAATCGGAAGAAAAGCGGACCGGCGGTGACGTTGGATAGCGTCCCTCCTTCCGGACGGTTCCGCAGGAGACGACAACCCGGCCGCTTAAATCCCGGATATTGAGGGTCGACATCCTTTCGGGGGTTGATGTCAGCACCAGTTGGCCGTGGGGAAAGAAGGCCTCGAAAGCATCCGGGATATCCCCCAACAGATACCCTTCCATGGTGCGTATTTCCCCGCTCATCGGAATGATGACGGTTTTGGAGTCCGGCGAAACACGGGCGCTATGGGGTTTGGATTCCATTGGGTAGTTCCACTGGCCTCGGATAGTTCCCTTTGCGTCCAGAATCTTTCCCGATCCTGATGGCGTCACCCGCACATAACCGCTGCCGTCGGGTATGAATGTGATGCCGACATGCATATCGTTTTTCTGCCGGCACGCCAGCTTGACGCCGTCTCGGCTAAACACCGCGCTTCTGCCGTCTTCGAATGAACATGTGATGTACCGGCCATTGCAGGATATGTCATAGGACTCGATCCCCGCCAGCTGTTCGAAGCCGGACGGTATGATCCGGCCATCGAAATCCAACAGCCGCAGCTTTCCGTCTTTGCACCATGCCAGTATTGTCCGGCTTTCGGGTAAAAAACGTGCGGATTGAAGCCGATGGGCGAAAGGCGCGCAAATCGGGAAAAGGCGACCTTCGGTGTCCCAGACTAGGGCATTGTGCCTGTCGGATTCACTGATCAGATACCGTCCGTCGGAAGAGAACGCTGCATGCCGCACCGGGGCCTGGTGCCCCTCCAGGGTCCTGTGCAGTGCTCCGTCAGCCTGGCGCCACAGTTTTAGCGTATACCGTTGTGCATCCGAGGTCAGGATATACTTCCCCTGTGGAGACATGTATACCCGATCAACCCGCTTCTCCTCCGTCAACGGCAGGGAAAGAAGGTCTCCGCCCAGGCTTCTGACGCTGATTCTCCCGTACCCGGACAAGGTCAGAAGTCGCTTTCCATCCGGTAAAAATTCTACGCTTTGTATCCGATCCGTGCGGGTATCGATGGTAATGACGGCCGGCCGGGGGGCTTTCCACACCCTGGCCGTGCCGTCCGTTGCGGCGGTCAGGACCGATGTGCCGTCCGGCGAAAAACGGGCGGTTTTGATCCGTTGCAGCCTCCCGTTGCATTGGCCGACCATGCGTCCCGACAGATCCCATATCCGGACGGTGCTGTCCTTGGAAACCGTTAATAGGCGTTTTGAATCCGGAGCAAAGCTGCAGGATTCAACCCCAATCGGATGGTCCCGGCCATCCCATACCGGCTCACCAAAACGGTCCCACAGCCGTATGGCGCCGTCCCCGAGAACGGCGGCAACATAATCCCCATTGGGTGCTATTTCCATAGAACGGAACCCGGGTCCCTTAAGATCGATGGTGTTGACGCGCTGACCGTCCAAATCCCATATTTCGATGGTGGACCGATCCGGCATGGCCAGTAAATAGCTGCCATCGGGAGACAACGCCAGCATGTGACATCTTCTGCTGATCGTTTTATAGCCCTTGTATTGTCCTGAGGTCGTCCAGCGCCGGAGCATGCCGTCAGGTTGGTATGTTAGAATGTGCTTGCCGTCGGGGGTGAAGCGGGCCCAACGGATATTCTCTTCTTTAATCGACAGCTTATTCCCTTTGGGGTCCCATACTGTGACAGTCGGCCGGCCGAAACCGACGCCGCTGAGAATGAGCACCTTGCGTCCCCCTGGTTGAAATTCGGCGTAGGGCCATTCACTGGGCAAAACCTCGAGAGCGTCATGGCGAGAGCCGTCCGTATGCCACACCATCACCGTCTTGTCCATGTAGCCCGTTGTCAGCAAAAGTTGTCCGTCGTCCGAAAACCGCACCCGCACAATCCCATTTTCCATGGTTATGGCGCGCTCCACCAAGCCTCCATCGGCGGTCCAGATCCGCACAGAGCCGTTCTGACCCAATATCACCACCTGCTGACCGTCCAGAGAGAAACGTGCATCCTTTAATCCGCCGCCTGGAGAAAGCTTGGTGACATAGCGCCAGGCATATTCGGGATCATCCTGATAAAACGCCTGGAGCAGCAGTTGCCGGATCTGAGGAGATGGGTCCGGCAGGGCAAGCGCCCAGGCTTCGTAGGCAAACCTCAGTGCCAAGGTGGTGTCGGCAGTCATCAATTGAGACGACCGATACGTCAGCTGGTTGATGCGGGCTTGTTCCCTTTCGGTAAGCGCCCTGGTAACCGCCATCAGTGAAAAGATGATCAGCACCGCCAGGACAACGATGGCCGAATTTCGGATGCGGATGTTCCTTCTGTGGGTGCGAATCTCCACACCGGTTAACGCTTCCGGCGCAATCCCCCTAAAGCGCGCCATGATGGAGTTGACCAGCACCCTGTAACCGGGGTTGCGCAGGTTCAGATCGTCATCCGTGGAGGCCCAGGTCAGATCCAGCCAGATCGGAATGCCACGCAGATGGGGCTCAAGGTTGGACGGCAGGGCGTCGGAGGCTTCCCACAAAATTGTATTGTCTTGCGGATTGTCCGCCAGCCCGTCCTTCTGCCAAACAATGATCAGCTTGTCCTGACGGCCCAACTCCCGGCACCATGTCTCCAACTCTTCCCGCACGTATGGTGATTCAGCGGCTTCGCGGGTGGCGATGTAAACAAGGTAGTCCGAATTTTCCAAGGCGCTGCGGATGGAGGCCTTTAGATCAACCCCTGCGGACATCTGATCTTCATCCCTGAATATGCTGATGGGCGGTTTGAAGATGGGTTTGGCATAGCGTCTCAAGGCGGTCTCAAGGGCCACCGCGACCCGGCTGCTCACACTGTGCTTGTAAGAAATGAACGCTTTGTACTTTTTTTGCTCTTCGGCCATGAAACGCTCGTTTTCGGGCAGTAGACGGGTGCATTGAAATGCTATGGGTATCAGGCGGGTTTATCTTAGCGCCCTTTGGAGTGAATGACAACCGGATAAAAATGATAAGCGTGGCGTATAAGGCCCAATAACAAAGCTGTGGGCCCGCGGGCTTTCTTTACCCTAACGTTGCATAAAAAAAGGGTTTAGCTTGATTTGTTGTTTAGGCAACGATAGAGTTTGTCTGCTACGCTATTGTCCCGAACGCTGCACGGGCTCGTGGGCAGGTGCGGTTCGCATTCTGTGGTCAACAACCTGGCACCTTGACGCTGGTGCCCGATCGAATAATGACGGTTTATATCGGATCTTGAAGCTTGAACGGCCATGCCTGACACCATCGATCAACAACTCGACCTGATTCGCCGGACGCGGCGCTGCAGACCGGAGGTCCGGGCAGCGGCTGCAAAGTTGGCCCACCTCCGCCCCGAGGAGTATGCTGAGCTGGTCCGGGAATTGATCCGCACCGGTGAGGATACCGCGCTTGGGATTGTGTGCAACCTGTGCGCTGTCAATGGGGTGCGACTTGAACCGGACCTTGCGGCCAAGGCTTTGCGCGTCATCGAGCCCATCACCGATTTCGGTCCGCTTTTCCGGGTTCAGAACAAGGCGGCCATCGCCCCCCTGCTGAAAGCGGCCCAGGATGAAGAGCTATCCATCGAACGCCAGGTATACGCTGCCTTGATCGCCGCTGAAATGAGCGTGCTCCACAAGGCGGATCCGCAGCCCGCACAGCGCGTACTGCATATCCTGGAACACGACTATTCCATGAATCCTATGCTGGAAGGGATGCTGGGCGGGGCACTTGACCTGCTGCAGACCAGTGGAGCGGATGTGGAACCTGAAACCCTGCTTTCACAGGTCGATATCATGAAGCTCCTGCCCCAACAGAGACCGCCTGTGGTCATTGGCGACGGCCACACCGTGCGCCGTCCGATTCCTAAAATCGGCCGTAATGAACCCTGTCCTTGCGGCAGCGGTAAGAAGTATAAAAAATGCTGCCTGGACAAGGAGCCGGAACTGCTTCGTGATGCCTCCCCATATGCCGGGTTGACCATGAGCCAGGTTCGCTCCAGCCCGCAGCTGGTGGACGATGCAGATTTCATCGAGTCCATGCGCGCCTATGAGCTTAAAAAGCTGGACCCGGCCAGCTTGAATCCCGATCAGCTGTTAGCCGCTTACCGCCGGGCCGAACTCTTCGGCCTGCGCGAGCTGGCCTTCGACATGCTGCTGGAGCTGGAGCAAAGACCCGACGCCCATGATTTCGACAAAGGGCATTTCGTCGACCTGCTGGAGAGCGCCATGGAGGCGGGCCATATCGAACTGGCCAAAAAGATCCGGGCGCATGTGCCATCCGAAATCATGGCGGAACCCGAACTGACCCAGCTTCGATTCGACCTGCTGGAGAACAAGCAATACTTGCACGAACTCGAATCCCTGCTGTGTCAGGAGATGACCTGCGACGATACCGACCTGCCGGATTCGCCCCTCTTGGCCTTGAGCTATGGATTTGAGAAAACATTCCCCGCCTTGAGCATCGTATTGGCCAGGGCCTATATTTCCGCCAATCCCGATCGTATGTTCGACATTCAAACCCTGCTCAAAACGGTTCGCAGAGCGCGGGCCGAAATCGGCATCGAAGCCTGGGAAGATCCCATCGAGGATTATGTGGAGTGGTCGTTCGCCAGGGACCTGGAAGAGTTCCGGGAAGCGGATCGCTCCGAGAAACTCAGCAAGCTGATCAAGGATGCCGAAGCGGCCCGGGACGAAACCCGGGCCAAGGAAAAGGAGCTGCGACAAAAAGAAGTAGAACTCCGCAGCCTTTCCGACCATCTGGAAAAACAATCCAAACGCACATCCCCCTCCCCCGCCCCCGCCCCGGATTCAACACCGCCCGTATTACCGACGGCCGCTGAAAAGGAAACCATACAGCGGCTGCGCCAACGCATCGATCGGTTGAAAGGAGAAATCAGCGCACAGCAGCAAATCCGCCGCGACCTGCGGGAAGAGCTGCGCATGGAAAGAGAAATATCGCATAAGCGCAAGGAAGCCGACCAAACCGAGACCGAACCGGTGGGCGGTGAAAGGATGGCTGATGCCGAACCGGCCGGCCGAAAGATTCTGATTCCCCAATATTCAACCGACTTTTGCCGGGCCTGTGAAGCCGTTCCCCCGCCGGTGGCCGCCAAGGCCCTCAAATCCGTAGCGGAATTCGCAGCCGCGGACGAAACCGCATGGCGCCGCACCAGGCCGATCAAAAGAATCGATCAATGCTACCGCATCCGTATCGGAAAGAATTACAGGGCGCTGATTCGCTGGATACCCGATAAAAAAATCGAAGCCCTCGACCTGATACCGCGCAAAGCCTTGGAAACATGGATCCGCAACAATTGCTGATTGTTATTCAATAAGGGTTGACAATCAAATGCGGTTCCATTATTGAGTTACGCATCGTTCCAAAAGTCCCACCTTAGCGATATCTTGTAAGACACGTTTGAAAAACCAAGTGCAAAGGAGTCTCTCATGGCGTTCGATGCCTTTATCAGTATAAGTTCTATTGAAGGGGAGAGCAACGATGACCGTCACAAGGGATGGATTGAAGTTCTTGCGTATGGGTTGGGCGCAAGGCAGCGCATCATCAAGGCCCCTAGCAGTTGCGGCGGAGCCTGTGCCGGAAGGGCCGATTTTCTCAATCTGGTTTTTAAAAAGGAGATCGACGCTTCCACCCCCCTTTTATCGCTGGCATGCGCTCAGGGCCGGCATATTGACAAAGTGGTCCTGGACATCTGCAGGGCCGCTGGTGACAAAATGAACTTCATGCAATACCGGTTTCACAATTGCATCATCCGTCTGGTGTCAACCTTGGGCAATCAATATCAAAACTGGGATCTGGTGTGGATCGATTTCCGAAAAGTGTTCTGGGACTATATCCCAATAAACCGCACCACTGGCGGTCCCATGGGCCATATCTTAGCGGGCTGGAATCGGCAAACCAATTCAAAAGTGTAGCCGGCAGCCGCAAAAAGGATAACTATCATGGACAAAATCGGAATCTTTGGTGAATTTTTTCATGGCGGCAACGAGTACGCTATTAGGCATTTTGCCGAAACGGATTATTGCGACGATGAAGTGATGCATTTTGAACACAAAGAATCCTTAAAAGTTTACCTGATGAACCTGCAAAGAGATCCGACAATCTGGACCGTCTTGAACACCGTGGCCCGAAATTTCGGCCTCGACCCATGCAAAACAACAATCGACAATTGCGATAGGGAGGATCTGGATTATCTCTGCGAAAAAATCCATAGTGAAGAATGGGTCCTTATTATACGAAAATATCACGGTATAAAGAGCGTAAAGCTTGAGCAGTGTTGTATCGACTTAACGTTATGGATAAATCGAAATATAACGAACAGCGCGGTCGCTTCAGCCATTTTAATTGCCTTGCCCTTTTTTAAAGCCTTTTTTTATCCTTATCCTGAAAAAGTTGCGAGCATGGCGTCATCGGCAATGAGCGTTGCAACCGAAGACTGGAAACTATTAGCGGAAGCGATCAAGGGGGTCAATATCGCTACGCGAAGAAGCGTTAGTGATGCAGCAGAAAGACATGCTTTAGCTAAACATAAGGATCGAAAGCTGCAACAGTTGTGGAAGGAGGTATCCGATGCTTTTGCGTAAGTTAAAAAAGTACAATGTTCTTTTGACTTTACAACTGTTTTTGATTTCAATCTGTTTTTTTATACCGGACGTTGCATTTTCAAAAGAACAAAACAGCGCTGATTTTTGCAAGTCCTTTTCAAATCTCATAGAAACAGCCTCCAAAGAGAATCAGCACCTTCTGGATGGTTGGAACGAGTATATACTAAAAGTCCTGGGTTATTCAAATACCGAGCATTTAAATGTTATTGAACAATTAACTCATGATTATGCCAGATCTTATAACGCACTTAACGAAAAATATGAAAAAGACCGGGAACAAGATAAAATACAATACACTTCCGAATGGTTGGACGATTTGGTTGAGCGATTCGGCAAAGATTTCGTTTGCAACAGCAGAAGATCTATCTTGCTGAATATGATGATAACTTTTGATAGAAAAAATGCGGAGAAATATGATCAAGACGCAAAAGAAATCATCAGCAAAGAATTGATCCTGTACCTTGCTTATGAGAGATACCTTGGTGTTTTTATCGATTATTACAATAAATTAAGCGAAAAAGACCGAAAAAAAATGAAGGCTTGGAAAGAGGTTGCTGATAAATATCTGTCTATCATCAATAGATCCCATTTTGCCCAGACATATTATGGCAGGCACATGGAAAAGATAATTGACGATAATGTGATGCAAAAGGAGAATAAAGAGCTTTATACGTATTTTAAAAATGCGGATCTTCCTTTCGGCAGTTGGGTCTTATCCCAAGCCAGAAAAGATATGGATAGATTTATTGAGATGTGTAAAATGCAAAGTAAAATAACCCGAGAATAAACAAACTTGACGAACAATCAATTCAAAAGACATAAATGCAAAGCTTGACAGCTTCAGCAATTTTAATTACCCGCGATTTTTAAAGCATTTTTTACACAATGAAGACAAAATGAGTAACACCGCATCCCTAATTTTTAAATACCAAGGATTTTTTGATGCTGCTGCTACCTTTTAAAGTACTGTTTATTGTTGCCGTATTCGGCGTCTGGAATAAGACCGGGAACGCCATCTTGGCTGCCGGGATTTGGACGCTGGCCTCATTTCTGATCAACGTTTTGGCGTCGGGTCTATCCGTATTTGCATGCTGCTGGGCAGGAGCATCTTTTCTGGTGGCCCTGGCCGTATTTCTTGGGTTGGCGTATATCCAGCGCTCATTTTGGATGATTCCGGGCGCCGTATTGGGCAGTTTTATTTTAGTTGTTTTTTTCTGAATCGCCAATATCCAGCCGGTGAGGCTCCCTTGAAGGGACCGGGCGCCACCTTTCCTCCAGGGAGCGTCAAATGCTGGTACGCAGCACAATGCGGCACCCGGCGCGATTTCAATAGTAGACGGAAATTCGGATTATCCGAAGAGCCCCACCCCAAATGCGCAGACCCAGAGAATTGAAAAGGTCACCAAAACGA
>JASFER010000166.1:0-13265 GCA_050124755.1 Desulfobacteraceae bacterium | reverse complement strand
TCATAGGCCACCTCCACTTCAAAGCCCTCTTTCTCCAGGTTGCCCTGCACAATGGAGCAGAAATCAGCCTCATCATCCACGACCAGGATTCTTTTCTTTTCCGTCATGCGCTTTCTCCTTTGTTTGCAGGTTCAGCGGCCTTGTGGCGAGGAGGCCGATGGTAATCACCGGCCTCCTCGCTAGAATAAGCAAAGCAGGAGGTGCTTTATTCAACCACCGGGCGCGGCAATACACCCGCCCGCTCGGCGATCTCCGGTACTTTGTGCTCCCATTCGATGGCCATCAGGTGCACGCCGGCCACGCCTTCCATCGCTTTGAACTCCTCGATCTGTTCGCAGGCGAACTTGATGCCCTCTTCGGCCATCTTGCCCTTGCCGGCGTCCTCGATGCGTTTGATCAGCTCCTCGGGCACATCCATGCCGGGGACAAACTTGGCCATGTATTTGGCCATCCGTGCACTCTTCATGGGTGTGACACCCGCCAGGATGTAGCATTTTTCGGTCAGCCCCATGTCCACCGCTTTTTTCATGAACTCGCGAAAGCGGGGCATGTTGTAGATACATTGGGTCTGGATGAAGTCGGCCCCGGCATCGATCTTGTTGGCCAGCCGGTAAATGCGGTAATCCACCGGGTCGGCGAACGGGTTGGACGCCGCACCGATGAAAATCTTGGGCGGCACATCGATGTCCTCGTCGTTGTCGAATTTACCCTCGTCGCGCATCTTCTTGACCAGCGCGATGAGCTGCATGGAATCGATGTCGTAGACATTCTTGGCCTGGGGATGGTTGCCGAAAATCTGGTGGTCGCCGGAAAGGCAGAGCATGTTGCGAATGCCCAGGGCATAGCACCCCAGAATATCGCTCTGCATGGCGATGCGGTTGCGGTCGCGGCACACCATCTGGAAGTTGGGCTCCAACCCGGCCTGAACCATCAGGGCGCTGGCCGCTTTGCTGGACATGCGCACCACGGCGGTCTGGTTGTCGGTGACGTTAATGGCGTCCACCATCCCGCGCAGGGGCGCCATCTTTTCGTTCAGATGCTCAACATTGGCGCCCTTGGGGGGACCGCACTCGCCGGTAAAGGCGAAATGGCCGGCCTTGAGCACTTTTTCCAAATTGCTTCCGGATACATAGCCGTTGTCACTCATTGCACCAACTCCTCCCTTATGCTCTTGCGCGGACCGCCGTCACGGGCCGTTCGCCAGTCCTTGTTCGGGCGCTGAATGCGCAAATCTTCCAGCCGTCCCTGTTCCATCTTCTTTTTGACGATGGTGTCCCAGATGCACTCGATCTCCTTGGAGACTTCGCATTTGCCGTCGGCGCTGCCGCCGCAGGGGCCGTGCTGCAGGCTTTTGGAGCAGCGGGCGATGGGACACAGGCCGTCGTAAAGGTGGATGACGCAGGTGCCGCAGCCGGCGCAGCGTTCTTCCCAGATCCCGTGGGTCACGGCACCGCCCATGAACCTGGTGTTCACGGTGGGAAAGAAGCGTTGGCCGGGATAGGCTTCGGACAGGAATTGGGGGCCCACGCCGCAGGCCATGCTCAACACGGCGTCGTACTGGTCAAAGCTGTCGCGCAGCTGCTCCACGTATTCCGGATCGCACTGGCGTTCCAGCATGCGCTCTTCGATCTGCAGGGGACGGCCCTCTTTCTTGCGGGCGATGCGCAGGGTGGAGGCCAGAATCTCCACCTCTTTCAATCCGCCCACGTTACAGACGGTGACGCATCCCTTGCAGCCGACCAGCATGATATTGTCGAAATCCTTGATCATCTCCTGAATCTCTTCCAGGGGCTTTCGGTCAGCAATTATCATGATTCACCTCGTAAAAATGGTTTAAAAACAATTGGCTACACACATGGATTCAATGGGCTCGGGCCGAGTTTTTTCGTCTTTTCAGTCATTTCGGTGGCGATTTCGGCAAAGCGCGGTCCCTCGGCCGATGAGAGATTGTACATCTCGACCCGCTCGGGTTCCATGTGGATATCGGCTAAAGTTCTTTTCACGTACTCGACTTTGCGGCGGGTTTTGATATTTCCTTCCAGGAAATGGCATTCACCCTCCAGTCAGCCGGCCACATAGACGGCGTCGGCACCCTCTTCGATGGCGCGCAGCAAGTGCAGAATATCCACCCGGCCGGTGCACGGCACTTGCACGACCTTGACATTGGGCGGGTAGCTGAGCCGCATGGACCCGGCCAGGTCACCGGCTGCATAGGCGCAGTACTTGCAGCAGAAGGCGACGATTTGAGGTTCAAAGGTTGCACTCATGGTATTCATCTTCCTTTCGTCATATCTATCGGTTTAGGCCGTTACACACTCGGTAAACAGCGCCACCGTCTTGGCGATGAGCTGCTGGTCGGTAAAGTGTTTCAAGGTGATGGCCTTGCCCGGGCATTCGGCCACGCAACAGCCGCAGCCCTGGCAGCCGGCCGCATCGATCACGGCGTGCCCATCCTGGCCGATGATGGGCACATTGTACGGACAGGTGCGCACGCAGGTGCAGCAGACCGCACACTTGTCCGGGTCCACTTCGGCGGTGACGCCGCCCACCCAGATGGCCTCTTTGCTCAGCACGGTGGCGGCACGGGAAACGGCCGCCTGGGCCTGGGCAATGGTCTCATCAATGGATTTGGGGTAGTGGGCCAAACCGGCCATGAAGATACCTTCCGAGCCGAAATCCACCGGCCGCAGCTTGGCGTGGGCTTCCACCAGGAAACCCTCGGCATTGATAGGCACCTTGAACAGCTCGAACAGGTCCTTGTTCTCGCTGGGCCGTACGCCCGTGGCCAGGATCAGCAGATCGGGATTGATCTCGATGGGACGGCCCAGAACGTGATCTTTGACCGTCACGCTGAGTTGGTCGCCATCGACCTTGGTCACCTGGGGCGCCGCTTCCTTGTCAAAACGGATGAAGATGACCCCCAGTTCTCTGGCCTTGCGGTAGAGATCCTCACGGAAACCGTAGGTCCGGATGTCGCGGTAGAGAATGTAAACGTCCATCTCCGGCTTCTGTTTCTTCAAGGCGATGGCCGATTTGACGCTGTGGGTGCAGCAGACGCGGCTGCATGAGGGGAACGCCTCGTTGCGCGACCCCACACATTGAATAAATACCATGCTGTCGGCGTCGGCGATGCGGGGATCGCCGGCGGTCATGGCTTCGTCCAACTCCTTATGGCTCAGCACGTTGGGGTGTTCGCCGTGGAGATACTCGTCGGCCTCGTACTCCTGGCCGCCGGTGGCGATGATGGTGACGCCGTGCTCCACAGCCACGGTGGTCATGGCCGCTCCCGCGGTGGCCAGGGTGGTGGTGAAGTTTCCCAGGATGCCGCCGGTTTCAATCACCTCGGTTTCCATGAAGGTGCGGATGTTCTCGTGGTTCGTCACCTTTTCGATAAGCGCCTCGACATAGGGCCGTACCGCTTCGCCCTGCCAGGTCCGGCGCAACCACAATGCGTTGCCGCCCAGATGATCCGAGCGTTCCACCAGATAGGCCTGAAATCCCTGGTCGGCGATACCCAGGGCGGCCTCCAAGCCGGCCACGCCGCCGCCGATGACCAGAGCGGACTGGTTCACGTCCAGGCTCACCTGGTGCAGGGGCTCGATGTAGGCGGCCTTGGCCACGGCCATGCGCACCAGGTCTTTGGCCTTTTCGGTGGCCTTTTCCGGGTTGTTCATATGCACCCAGGTGTTCTGGTCGCGGATATTGGCCATTTCAAAGAGGTACTTGTTGAGACCGGCTTCGCGAATGGTCTCCTGGAACAAGGGCTCGTGGGTGCGCGGCGAGCATGAGGCCACCACCACGCGATTGATGTTGTTCTCGGCGATGACTTCCTTCATCTTGTCCTGGGTGTCCTGGGAACAGGTGAACAGATTGTCCTCCACGTGCACCACACCGGGCAGGGTGCGGGCGTATTCCCTTACTGCGGGCACGTCGGCCACGCCGCCGATATTGATACCGCAGTTGCAGACAAAGACGCCCACCCGGGGTTCCTGCTCGGACACATCCTGCTCGGGCGGCAGTTCCTTGGTGCGGGTGAGGGTGCCCCGGGCCGAAGCCAGGTTCCTGGCCGCCGCCGTTGAGGCGGCCGAAGCTTCCATGACCGATTGGGGAATGTCTTTGGGACCCTGGAAAACGCCGCAGACATAGATGCCTTCGCGGTTGGTGGCCACAGGGGCCAGGTCGCTGGTTTGGGCGAACAGGTGTCTGTTGAGCCCCACTCCCATGGTTTTGGCCAGTTGCACGGCCTGATCGTTGGGGGCCAGTCCCACGGAGAGCACCACCATGTCGAAAACCTCTTCCACGATCTCGCCGTCTTCGCTCACATAGCGCAGGCTCAAGTCGTCATCCGCTACAGGATCGATGGTGTGCACCCGCGAGCGCACGAAGCGCACGCCGTGTTCATCCTTGCAGCGGTTGTAGTAGCGCTCGAAATCCTTTCCGTAGGTCCGCATGTCCATGAAGAAGACCGCTGTATCCAGATCCTTATCGCTGTGCTCTTTGGCGATAACAGTCTGCTTGGCGGCGTACATGCAGCAGACCCCCGAGCAGTATGCATGATCGCACTGGTTGATGTCACGGGAGCCGATGCACTGCAGCCAGGCGACTTTTTCAGGCTCCTTGTGGTCCGACGGCCGGACGAGATGCCCCTCATAAGGGCCCGAAGCGGACAGAATACGCTCCATCTCAAGGGCGGTGACCACATTGGGATGGTTGGCGTAAGAGTAGTAGGCATGCTTGCTGGGATCATAGGGGGTAAAACCCGGAGCGAGAATCACGGATCCGACTTCCACTTCCGTGCGTTTGGGCTGCTGATCGTGATTGACGGCTTTGGCCAGACAGGCCTCCACGCACTGGTAACACTCGGAACAGATGCCGCATTTAAGGCAGCGGTCGGCTTCGCTTTTGGCTTCATCTTCGTTGAAACCGAAGGAAACCTCCAGGAAGTTGCACTCCCTGGCCTCCGGATCCAGGCAGCGCACCGGGGTGCGCGTCTTGAGCGGTTCGTTGGCGACGTCCGGCTTGACGAACTCCCATTTTTTCTCACGCCCTTCAGCCAGATCCAGGCCGTTGATGAATCGGTGAATGGATTCGGCCGCTTCCTTGCCGCAGGCAACAGCGTCCACTACAGACTTGGGACCGTAGAAGGCGTCGCCGCCGGCAAAAACCCAGTCGATGGGGGTCTGCAGGGTCACCGGATCGGCCTCCAGGCCGCCGGGACCGGAGATGGCGACGCCCTGCTCTTTAATGCCCTCCAGGTTGGTGCTCTGACCGATGGACACGATCACCATGTCGCCGAAATAGGGCTGACAGACGTTTTCGTCGTATTGGGGATTGAAGCGTCCCCCGTCGTCGAAAACCGCCGTACAGGTCTTGAACTCGATGCCCGACACCTTGTTGCTCTTATCTATGAAAAAGGACTTGGGGCCGAAGGAGTTGACGATCTCGATATCTCCTTCCATAGCCTCCTCGATTTCATGCTCCCAGGCGGGCATCTCTTCGCGTTTTTCCAAACAGATCAGGGTGACCTTCTTGGCGCCCTTGCGTTTGGCGGTCAGGGCCACGTCGATGGCCACGTTGCCGCCGCCCACCACGATGACCTCCTCGCCGACCTCCACGTCCTTGCCCATGGCGGCGTCGCGCAGAAAATCAACGCCCTGCAGAACGCCGGCGGCGTCTTCGTTTTCAACGCCCAGTTTGCGCCCGCCGTGCAGTCCGATGGCCATGAAGCAGGCCGCATAGCCGTCGGATTTGAGGCTTTCCAGGGTGACATCCTTTCCGAAGGTGACGCCGCACTTGATCTCGGCGCCCATTTTTTCGATCACGCCGATCTCGTCGGCCAGGATGTCCCGGGGTAGGCGGTATTCGGGGATACCCACCCGCATCATGCCGCCGGGCTCGGGCAGTTTTTCAAATATGGTGACGCCGTATCCCTGCTGCAGCAGGTAGTAGGCGGCGGTAAGGCCGGCAGGGCCGCAGCCAATGACGGCCACTTTCTCGTCCCGCTTTTCAGCCTCGATCTCGGGGATGTAGCGCTCGCCGCTCTGCTTTTCGTAGTCCGCCAGGAAGCGGTGCAACTCGCGGATGGCCAGGGGCTGATCCACATCGTTGCGGGTACATTCGCCTTCACAGGGGTGGTGGCAGACCCGTCCGCACACAGCGGGAAAGGGGTGATCCTGCTTGAACAGCTTGAGGGCTTCTTTGTAGCGGCCGTCGTTGATCAGGGCGATGTACCCCTGAATGCTCACATGAGCCGGGCAGGTGGCCTTGCAGGGTGCCGTGCCGCGCTTGTCAATGGCAAAGGCGCTGGGCATGCCCTGGGGGTAAAGCTTGAAGGCGGCTTTGCGGTCGCGCAGGTTCATGTCGAACTGGTTGGGCACGTCGATGGGGCAGGCTTTGGCGCACTCGCCGCAGGCCGTACATTTGTCCATTTCGATGTACCGGGGGTGCTCCAGCAGGGTGACCTTGAAGTTGCCGGCCTCGCCTTCGATCTTCTCCACTTCGGTGGTGGTGAACAGGTCGATGTTGAGATGGCGTCCGGCCTCCACCAGTTTGGGTGAGATCACGCACATGGCGCAGTCGTTGGTGGGGAAGGTCTTGTCCAGCTGGGCCATGACGCCGCCGATGGCCGACTGGCCCTCCACCATTTTCACCAGATAGCCGGAGTCCGCCAGATCCAAAGAGGCCTGAATGCCGGCAATACCGCCGCCGACCACCATTACGGAACCGACCACATCACTCTTTTTCTTTTCTGTTGCCATGGAATAAACCCCTAAATTATGAAGATTGATTTATGGATAAGCCTGACTCTATTTCGCTGCACTGGGAGATGCTGAGCGCACCCGTCCCAACGGATTACGAAAAGCAATCTATATGCCATAATGGGACAAAACGCAAGAATGTAAAAATAGGATATAATAACAAATACCTGGATAATGGCCGGAGCCACATGACATGGCGGGAAGAGTGTAACGACTGAACACTAAAACTGTACCAAAATGGGATAGATTCATATATATAATTTATATTTTCAAGTTCTTAACAGGCAGATGTTCCAAATTGGAATACTCGGCAAAAAATACATCCAAAATGGAACTATCGTTGCTGCATGACGAGCTTTTCAGTCATGTACATGTCCTGCCCGCCCTGGCCGCCCATCATGGCGCCGGAAAAATTCATTTTGGTTTTAGACACATATTCGATCCACATGCCGGCCTTCAGATCAAATATGGTCTCTCCCTTACCAGCGCTTTTGGTGTCCATGGCACCACCCATGGTGGTGGTTTTGCTGGTCAGCCGTTCTTTGGTGCTGAAATACGCCAATCCCTGGCTGACCTCTTCGAGAACAAAAATGGTCCGACGTTTGGATAGGGTCGTCATATTGGGATCTTTGACGCCATGGGTCCGCTTTTCTTCAAACTCATCCCCGGGAGCCAGAGGGTCTTCGGTGAGCTCCGGAAACCAGAAAACCGCTGGTTGAAGAGATTTGGCCAACATTTTATTGGTTTGCACCATGGTCATTTTCTCATGGGGTGTATAGCTCGAATCATCCATGGGCTTGTCCGCCCCCTGCACCTGGATGTTACGGATATCGCCGCTCCAATGAAAATCTGCTGAGAATATCAGATCGTATTGGCCCATGGCATATTTGTTTTCCGCAGTTTTCGCCGGTGGATTGATATATTGGGCGGTCAAACGCACCCACCCCTTCTTTTTTCCTTTGGATACCTTATATAAAATTGTATGCTTTTGACGTTGTACCTGCTTTTTCCCCATGACCATGAACTCCATATGGGTCATGCGGGTACACTCCCATTGCTGGCCCGGTGACAGTCCATAGCGCAGTTGGACGCTGCCGGAGATACCCGCAGCGGGCATCATCGCCATCACCACCAGGCTGATAAAGAGGGTTGCAAATTTTTTCATCGCCGGGCCTTTCTTTCCAATGTCTTAATTTTGCGTTCAATTTTTTTACGGTCCCTGGCCATGGGGGCACGTTTGAGATAGTTGCGCCACGCCGTGACAGCCGCTTCGTAGTCATCCGAATCGCTGTAGAGTTCAGCCAATCCACGATAGGGCTCGGCAAAGGCGGGATCCAGACGGGCCGCTTCGCGATAGGCCTTTTCAGCAGCTTTGAGTTCCGCCGGGCTGGCGCCGAAGGCAAAATCACCCAGTTGGCTTTTGGCCATTCCGTAGGCGACCTGCGCCGTATGAATACCACGGTCATAAAGCATCTTGAAATCCTTATAGGCCTCCTCATAGCGCTCTTCTTCCAGCGCAGAGCGGGCCCGGGGCAGCAAAAACCCCTGAATGAACGTCAGATATGGCTGCTCACCTTTATGGCCGGGAGCAGCGGCCGCCGCCTTGACCTCCTGCATGTTGATCAGGCCGGCCACAAATTGCGCCCGTGAGGCTTTGGCGTGGCTGGGCGTCTGGACAAGTCCGGAATCCCCCATCTGTTGCCGCAGGCGCAGCAGCGTGCTCTCCATCAGGACTCGATGGGCGCGCATCTGCTCGGCAAAAGCGCCCATGGTCTGCTGCTCCTGTTTTTGGATTTGACGATTGATGCGCTGTATGTTCCGCCAGCCCCGGGCGCATGCTTTTGGATCGTAACCGGCTTTTGCGCAAAGAATCATACCCTGGGCATCGGCCACCGGTTCAAACTGCAGACGCGGATCAATGGGCCGTCCATTGGCATCCTTGGATGGCATGTTTTGAATCACATCTTTAATGCCGTAGTATGCATCCTGGGCCGTGTGGATGGCTGCCAGCCGCTTCATGGTTTCACCGTAGGTGGCGTCACCGCTCATGATCTCTTCCGTAATTTCGATCCCTTGAGCCTCCACCGTGTAATCCACGGCGGCGTCCAGCAGTACCCCGAAAATGGCACCGGCTACAGCCGTTCGTTGCTTGCGTCGCTGGCCGGCCTTGATCTGCTGGTAGAGGGCCAGGTAATAGCCTTCGCTCAAATGAGCCGTCTGGGGTGCCAACACGCCGGCAAGTTGGGCTTCATTTTCCAGGCCGAACACCAGTCCCGAACTGACCACCAGATGGCCATCTACATATGTGTAAACCTCCGGTTTGGGGGTGTCGATGACGGTGATGCTCAATTGTATGCCGGACGCAAGGGGATTGCCTTGGGACAATAGACGCTGGGCGATTTGTTGAACATAGGCACCGATGGCGGCATCCATGACCACAGGGCGGTCACGCATATCGCTGTCATACGCCTGGGTGGCTTGAACCAGGAGCTGCTGCCCATCTTTGTTTACCTGAAACGCGTCCGCCTGCACATAGGAAACCGATGGTCCCCATAGCCAGAAGATCCCGACCAACCAGAAACACAAGTTTCGCATGAACGGCATGGTGATCCTTTCTTGGAGATAATTAAACAGCTGGTGGCCAACACCGGGTGCTTAGCTATGTATAGTGTGGCTGATAAAATCAGTCAACAATCACCCGCATGTGGGAGGATCGTCATAAAAAATATGATAGAATTCATTAGCCTAAAACCTGAAATTTAAAATGGGCCAAGCAAAAAATATGCGGAATGCCTCTCCTTTATTTGGGTGTAAATCCGAAAAAAATGCTTCAGCCAAGTGACTTGTATTCCGATAGTCAATATTGAGCGCGGCTTGCTGATGCGACTTGCTGAAATTCAAGTTGAAGAGTGTACTAAAAGGAGCGAATTGACGATGATTGATCGATTTCGAAGATACGATCTCCCCGCAACAGTAGATGAAGCGGTGGATGTCCTAATTTCAGACATGACCACCCAACAGATGTCCGCATTGAGTGAAATGAACGACCAGGAATTTGACCGTCTGTGCAACCAACTGGTTCCCCATCTGCAGCACGACTTTCACCTTTGGACGGGTAATGAACGATTGCTCATGTCCTGTTTTGAAACCGTGAATAGCAATACCAGCACGGATCCCATGCGCATTATTATGGATCAATTGCGAACACGGACCCAATCGCTGAACGATACCATCATCACCGTATAGAATTGAAAGGATAGAACAAAACAGGCAGGGCTCATAGATCCCTGCCTGTTCGTTGATTGTGGGTGCTGTCTATTCATTTGACGAGCTTTTTGCGCCCCAATCCGGCGATACCGAATAGACCGGTGCCTAAAAGCAACATGGTGGGCGGTTCGGGAACCGGGGCTGCGATGATTTGGCTTTGTGCATTGGCTAAATTGACAACCTTAACGTTGGCAAACATGCTGTCATCAAGACCTTGAACATTGGCGCTAGCGATTTCGATTAAATCATCGGCTAACTCACCATATAGCTTTTCATAGTCGCTATAATAATTTTCGTCCTCCAACTTCCAAATAGCGACTTGCATAACAGCCCCAAAAATCTCTCCGTCAATTGATGCATAAGAGTTTTTTAAACCACCATTGACGTACTCATTCATCAACCACTTGGTCTCAGTGGAGAGATAGTCTCGGTACTCATTGTCTTCCAGTATAGCGCCGTTGTCGTCTCCGCCACCCCTGTTGGCGTAATCCTCTACGCTGTCTATGGTGTAAGATGTTCCAAAACCAATATGCTCCTCCCACTCGACGCAGAAGGCAGCATATTCTTCGCCCAAATTGGTCTTAAGCGTAAACTCTCCGCCCGCAAAATCAGAAAGCCTGTTGGCGCTGGAACCCATGGTCACCGAGGTCGCGTTTCCGATGATCGCGTAGGCAAAACAGTTGGTGCTAAGGAGCAGCAAGAGGGGGCATACAATGGCAAGTGTCTTTGATAACAATCTCATTTGGTGGTCCCTTTCATCATTGAGTATATCAGCATAATAGTACAAGTGATTCAACTTCCGTCAGCTCGTAGTAAGCACATTTCGTACCAAATTAATAACATATGTATAATCAGCATGTTATGTGGCAATGGGTAAAGCTCATTGGTTTTTTATGCTGAATTTGGAAAAAAACCTCTAGCTTATTAGGTACCTAAGTATACAACCAGCCTAAAGGTATGTAATTTATTACATAGCCTCCATACGACCGCTTTATCATCTTAAAAGCCGTTTATGCTTATAAGCGATAAATCATTTGAAATCACACCGCCAATCCATTAATTAAACAAGACAATTTCCGACAACATCCACCTCTGATGTTTCAATGGGTATAGGGACGGCCTCTCGCCATGATGGAAAATAGAAATGAACATTTGAGCCTGATATGCGATATCGGCGAACTGATCAATCTGGTGTCCCAAAGCAAGGACTTTGACACCCTTTTACAACAGGTGGTTCAACTGGTGGCTAACCATCTCAAGGCCCATGTCGGTTCGATCTACCTTTACAATGAAACCAAGGAAGAACTGGTGCTGACAGCCACCGTAGGTCTCAACCCCGATGCGGTTGGAAAGATCCGTATGAAGACCGACGAGGGTTTGGTGGGATACACTCTGGCCCAAATGGAACCCATCTGCGAAGGTTGCGCCAGCCTGCATCCCCGGTTTAAGTACTTTGCGTCTTCCCGGGAAGAGCGTTTCAATTCCTTTTTGTCGGTTCCGATTTCTCTGGGGAATGAAAAAATAGGCGTATTGGTGGTCCAGCATGAAATCGACAACTATTTTCATCGATCGGATGTGATGGTGCTGAGGGCCATTGCCTCTCAACTGGCCGGGACCGTGGCCAACGCGCGTCTGATGATGGCCGCGCAACATCCGGAACCGCCCGCCTCCAAAAACAAAGGTTTCCATGAACTAACGTTCATCAAGGGAAATGCCACGGTCAGCGGCTTTGCACTGGCACCGGCGGCCATTCTTCGCCCGGTTGATCCGCTGAAAGAAGATCTTCCGGATGAGGCTTTTAAGACGGCCTTGTCGGACTTTCGGCAGGCCGTGCATAAAACGCAGTCGCAACTGAAAAGACTTCAAGATCAACTGGTCCGCCGATTGCCGGAAAGCGCTGCGCTGATTTTTGAAGCCCACCACATGATTTTAAAAGATCCCCGCTTCGTCAGCCAGATATCGGATCACATTAAATCAGGGATGCCTGCGCCGGAGGCCATCAGGAAGGCGGCTCACTTTTTCATGGATCTGTTTCAAAATAATCCCAATCCCTACATTTCTGAAAAGGCACAAGATATTGAAGACCTGGCCCGGAGACTGCTCTTTAATATGCAGAAAGAGCACACAGATAACGAAAGCCATCTACAAGACCGCATTGTCATCGCTACCCATCTTTACCCTTCCGACATCCTGAAACTGGCATCGGAAACCGTGGCCGGCATCATTTTCGTGGGAGGCGCAGTCACCTCCCATGTGGCCATCATCGCCCGCTCATTGAAAATTCCCATGATCATGACCAATAAAACGGATCTATTGCAGCTGCCGGAAGACACCCCTGTTTTAATGGATGCTGAGATCGGCACCATCTATGTGAATCCAACCGAAGATGTGCGTGAGCAATTCCGCCGCCGCAACCAGGCGCGCATCGACGCAGGATTCAAATCTGACGCCATGCTGCCCCGGACCCGTACAAAGGACGGGCAACCCATCGAGCTGTTGGCCAACATCAACCTGCTCAGCGAACTGCAACTGGCTAATGAACTCAAGGCGGAAGGCGTGGGGCTCTACCGGTCCGAGTTCCCCTTCATCGTAAGATCCGCATTTCCATCGGAAGAAGAGCAAAGGACCGTCTATTCCCGATTGATCGAACCCATGCGGGGAAAACCGGTTTATATCCGCACGCTGGATGTGGGCGGCGATAAGGTGCTTCCCTACTTGAATACGCCTAAAGAGGACAATCCCGAGTTGGGTCTGCGCTCCATCCGGTTTTCACTGCAGCGTCGCGACATCTTTGACCAGCAGATTCGGGCCATATTACGAGCCGGCGCGCAGACTGAGAAGCTGGGCATCATGTTCCCCATGATATCATCCATTGATGAATTTCAGGCCGCACGCCAAGCCGTTCATGAGGCGCAGGCAGCGTTGGCGGAAGAAGGCTTGGAATATCACCGGCACCCTGATCTGGGTGCCATGATTGAAACCCCGGCATTGGTGCATATGATGGACGAATTGGCTCGCCAGGCGGATTTTTTTTCTATCGGTACCAATGATTTCATCCAATATATGCTGGCGGTCGACCGAACCAACCAAAATGTGGCCGCCTATTACCGGCCTTACCATCCGGCGGTATTGAGGGCCATGGCATCTATTGCCCGTACGGCTCATCGGCATGGCAAACCCGTCTGCGTTTGCGGTGAAGTGGCCCACCAAGCCAATTACATCCCGTTTCTCATCGGCATC
>JASFER010000165.1:0-13279 GCA_050124755.1 Desulfobacteraceae bacterium | reverse complement strand
TGAATTCCTATGATTGAAGTAACTATGCAAGAAACCCGCGAACGAATGGGGAAAACCATCACAGCCCTTAGGAACGAGCTAAAACGCATACGTACGGGTCGGGCTTCCACTTCATTGCTGGATGGCATCAAACTCGACTATTACGGTACACCAACACCGCTGAACCAGACCGCCACAGTTGCCGTGCCCGAGAGCCGGTTAATCACCATCCAACCCTGGGATGCGACCATCATCAAGGATATTGAAAAAGCCATTCTAAAGTCGGACTTGGGACTGACCCCTTCAAATGACGGGAGGTTGATTCGCATCGCCATACCGCCATTGTCTGAGGAACGACGCAAAGAGCTGGTAAAACAGGTCCACAAAAACTGTGAAGAGCACAAAGTCGCCATACGAAATATACGGCGTGACGCCAACGAGCTTTTAAAAGGATTCAAGAAGGACGGCGACATTTCAGAAGACGATGCATTTAAGGCTCAGGATAAGGTCCAGAAAATAACGGATGAATTTATTGCAGAAATAGACGAGGTATACCAAGAAAAAGAGAAAGAGATTCTTGAGTTCTAAATTGCTTGAAGACAAATTGGATGCGCAGAAACTTCCACGGCATATTGCCTTCATTATGGACGGCAACGGCCGGTGGGCCAAAAAGCGTCTCCTTAATCGAATAAAAGGGCATGAAAAAGGTGTCGATACTGTCCGCACAGTTGTGCGCGCATGCCGCGAATTCAATATCCCCAACCTGACATTATATGCATTCTCAACCGAAAACTGGCAACGCCCCAAAAATGAAATCAAAGCTTTGATGGCGCTTTTAAAAACGTTTCTGAAGAAAGAACTCCCCGAGTTGCAGAAGCAGGAGATTCGTCTTAGAGGGATCGGCCAACTGCATCGTCTTCCCGACGACGTTCGCAAATCATTGGATGATGTTGTCGCTGATACCTCATCCAATAATAAAATGCTCCTTAATTTAGCGCTCAGCTATGGCGGCCGCGCTGAAATAACCGATATGGTGTATGCCATATCGCAAAAGGTCGCTAAAGGAGAATTGAGGCCTGACGAAATCGATCAAGTGGTTGTCGCAGATCATCTCTACACCCGGGGAATACCGGATCCGGATCTAATGATCCGAACCAGCGGTGAAATGCGCATAAGCAATTTTTTACTCTGGCAATTGGCCTACGCTGAGATTTTTATAACGGATACCCTATGGCCGGATTTTTCACGCGAAGAGTTTATCGACATTCTGATCGGCTTTCAAAAACGTGAACGGAGATTCGGCAAGGTGGCTACATAAGGATCTTATGTATTGGAAACGCTGGATTACAGCCCTGATTATTCTACCGCCGCTCATACTGCTGATCTTCAAAGGCAGCCAACTGCTCTTCTCCATTGTCATTATTATCACTGCGTCCGTCTGCCTTTGGGAATATTTTCGTATCGCATTTGTCGGCCATGATCCCCCGGTGCCGGTGATTTTTCATGGATGGGGATATTTTTTTGGCGCACTGGTCATCGGTTCAGCTTTTTATCAGAATTACCTTGCCATGGTGGCGGTATTGGCCTTGAACCTAACCGGAATGGCGGTCATATCCATTTTTCGATTCAAAGCAAATGAGGATGCTCCCCAGGTAGCCATCAAGCAAATTTTCGGAGTTCTCTATATACCGCTGTTTATCTCATTTATCGTCATGCTCCGGGCAACCTCAAATGGACCCCTTTGGGTCTTTTTTTTGTTGTGGGTGATTGCATGGGGTGACACAGGTGCACTCTATGTAGGATCCATGATGGGCAGACATAAACTGTGTCCTGCCGTCAGCCCCAAAAAGACCATAGAAGGGGCAGTGGGCGGATTGGCGGCCAACTTGACCTTTGCTTGGATCTTTAAATTCCTTTTTCTGAATACGATGAGCGGGTTGACATGTACCATTTTTGCCTTGGTTGTGGGGACGGTGGGACAAATCGGCGATCTGTTCGAATCTGAATTCAAACGGGCGGCCGGGGTGAAAGATTCAAGCGCGCTGCTTCCAGGTCACGGCGGATTTTTAGACCGCCTGGATGCCCTTCTGCTGGCTTCACCAGTTGCATTTTTGCTCAAGGAATATCTATTACCATGAAAACGTTGGCGCTTCTGGGGGCAACTGGTTCGATTGGGCGCAATACGCTTAAAATCGTGGCCAAGTTTCCAGATAAATTTAAAATCAAGACATTGTCGGCGAAATACAACGTTGAATTGTTGGCTGATCAAATCAACCGGTTTCATCCTGATCTTGTCGCTGTCTATGATGGGCCGACGGCAAAGAAACTCGAATCGTTGCTGCCGTCTTCCAACAGCGTCGAAATTATGTATGGCGCCGAGGGGTATCGAGCGGCGGCAGCATGGCATGGTGTGCATATGACCGTAAGCGCCATGGTGGGTGCTGCAGGACTGGAACCCACGCTTGCCGCTGTTGTTGCCGGCAAGGATATCGCCATTGCCAACAAAGAGACCCTTGTGATGGCCGGCGCTTTGGTGACGGCAGCCGTAGGACAGCGTGGCGTGCGTCTGTTGCCCATCGACAGCGAGCACAGTGCCATTTTTCAATGCTTGCAAGGGTATCGGCGTCAGGACCTGGAGAAAATTATACTAACGGCTTCGGGGGGGCCCTTCCTGAATACGCCGGCCGAGGCATTCCATCGAATTACACCGGAGGATGCGCTTAAACACCCCAATTGGGAGATGGGGGCCAAGATCACCATCGACTCAGCCACTTTAATGAACAAAGGCTTGGAGGTTATCGAGGCTAAATGGCTATTTGATGTGAGTACAGAACGCATTGAAGTGATTGTACATCCACAAAGCATCATCCACTCTATGGTGGCATATTGCGATGGCTCAATTTTGGCGCAGATGGGGATTCCGGATATGCAGGAGGCCATTGGATACGCGCTGTCTTATCCCGAACGGATTCCGCTTAAACAGCCGCTGCCTGATTTGGTGGGGTTGGGCGGCCTCACTTTTCAATATCCTGACGTGAATAAATTCCCTTGTTTGCAGATCGCCTTTGACGCTTGCCAGGAAGGCGGGACCATGCCGGCTGTTATGAATGCTGCCAATGAAGTGGCGGTTGATGCATTTCTCTCACGAAAAATACCTTTTACCGGTATTCCCCGAGTCATTGACGGCACCATGAACATGCATAGATTGATTCAGGTACCAGACCTGCAATCGATTCTGGATGCGGATGCTTGGGCAAGGAAAAAAGCCCAAAGTTTGGTTGCAGATTTTGCAATGATTTAATAAGGTAAGCACACCTTATAAAAAGAAAATTTTAGAAGATTGATATGAATACCGCTTTGCTTTTTGTCCTTGTATTGGGTCCCTTGATTTTTTTTCATGAATTGGGGCACTTTTTAGTGGCTCGACTTTTTGGCGTGGGCGTTGAAAAATTCTCATTAGGGTTTGGCCCTCGCATTTTCGGGAAAAAGATCGGACGCACAGACTACCGGATTTCACTGATTCCTTTGGGTGGCTATGTAAAAATGGTCGGAGATGAACCCAGTGCAGAGTTGCCACCCGAGGATATCCCATTTTCATTTACCCACAAACATGTGGCTAAAAGAAGCCTGATCGTGTTTGCCGGTCCTTTTGCCAATGCATTGCTGGCCCTGCTCATTTTCATTTTCATTCTCTATTTTGCAGGTATTGCAAGTATTCGACCTGTGATAAGGGATATTGATGATAACGGTCCAGCTGAGCAGGCCGGTGTGAGATTGAATGACCAAATCGTTGCCATAGACGCAAAACCTGTGAATTCCTGGCGTGATATCAACGATATATTGGATGAAAACAGAGGAGAAACCGCCAAGTTTCAAATCCAAAGACAGGGGGAAACGCTTACCCTCGAACTGGTGCCCCAAAAAGCCGTTTACACCAATGTTTATGGAGATGAGGTTCCATATTTCGAATTCGGCATTTCCGGTGTGGCCGAACCGCTGGCATTTGTCGGAGAAGTGATTGAAAAGATGCCGGCTGACATGGCCGGGCTCAAAGAAGGGGATCAGATCATCTCCATCGACGGTCTGCCCATTCATAATTGGAAGGAGATGCAAAAGATCGTAGCCGGATCGAAAGGTAAAATGCTTCGTTTCGGCGTCAGGCGACAAAATGAGACCCTTGAGCTTGAAATTACGCCTCATCTCGTTAAAGATCGAAGTTTAAGCGGCATCAGCTCTAAAAACTATCGCATTGGCATCAGGCCGCCGGACCTCGTCCCTGATGAGGATAAAATTACCATCGAATTGAATTTAATCCAGTCGGTGTCTCACAGTTTTAAGATAATCGTTCAGGTCACCCAAAGTTTTTTTGATTTTATCAAGAAAGCCTTCCAAGGTAAAGTATCCAGGGAATTAGTCGGCGGACCGATCAGAATCGCTCAGATGGCCCAGCAATCCGCAGAGATGGGATTGGTGGAATTATTCTCATTTGTCGCGGCGATCAGCTTGCAATTGGCCATTTTAAATTTGCTGCCCATACCTGTACTGGACGGCGGCCATTTGCTTTTTTACGGCATAGAAGCAGTAAAACGGGGGCCGTTGAGCACCCGCGCCAGAGAGACAGCTCAGCAGATCGGGCTATTTCTTTTACTCCTATTGATGGTTTTCGTCTTGTATAATGACATCGAGTTTACCTGGTTCAATTGACCCTAACGTTGCAACATTAGGGTTAACATTAGGGTTGAAACAGCCATAGGAACATCAAAAATGATTGAAGATTGCCATGCCAAGTCGAATTGAAATTACGCTTAAGCCGGAATGCGTTGATGCCGAGGGGCAGGGGCTGCGCAGCAAAGCCCGCGACTATTTTGATATCCAGATTGACGACATTCGCACTGTTCAGATCGTTACCATCGACGCTGATTTGCACAACCATCAAGTCCAGCGGGCTCAACACGAAATTTTCACCAATCCCGTAACTCAAATATCTTCCCTGAATCCTCTTCCCATTGCGTTTGACTGGATCATTTGGGTGGGTTTCCGTCCCGGTGTACGGGACAATGCCGGCGCAACAGCCGTGGAGGCCATGGAAGATCTATTGGACATCACCTTTGGCGAGGACGCGTCCGTTTACACATCCAAGCGCTATTGCCTCAAAGGGTCAAGCCTTACCCAAGAATCAGTCGAAAAGATAGCCAGTGAGTTACTGGCCAACGATATCATCCAGCAATGGAAAGTATTTAATCTGGAAAGTTGGAATCCTGATCAGGGGATAGGGTATATCATTCCCAAGGTAAGCCTGGACCATACGCCAACGGTTACCACAATTCCCATTGACAGCGATGAGACGCTTAAGGCCGTCAGTGATGAGCGTAATTTAGCCCTCAATCCCAATGATATTCCCACCATTCGCAACTACTTTCTCAAGCCGGAAATAAAAAGGGCCAGGGAAGCCGTTGGCCTCTCGGACCCCACCGATGTCGAGTTGGAATATATCTCACAAGGGCGCAGCGATCATTGCAATCACAATACCTTTCAAGGTTTATTCCGGTACGTGGATGAGAGTACAGGGGAGAAGGAACATATAGATAGCCTGTTTAAAACCTGCATTCAGTCCCCCACACTGGCGTTGAAAGAGAAAAAAGATTGGGTCATGTCAGTACTATGGGATAATGCCGGTGTGGGGCGTTTTGACGACCACCATTACTATGTGATTACCGGCGAGACGCACAATTCACCGTCCAATATGGAAGCCTATGGCGGTGCGATAACCGGAATCGTCGGCATCTATCGGGATCCCATGGGCACCGGCAAAGGTTCCAAGCTCATCATGGGCAGCTATGGATATTGTGTCGGACCGCATGATTATCAAGGCGATTTAAAGCCCCGTCTCCATCCGCGGAGACTGCTGGACGGTATCATCGAAGGAGTGCGTGACGGCGGTAACAAGAGCGGCATCCCCACGCCATTCGGTCAGGTACTGTTTCACCCCGGGTACTTGGGCAAATGTCTGGTTTACGTCACTGCATTGGGCCTTATGCCGGCCACCATCAACAACGAACCGGCCGAAGAAAAGACGATTTTACCCGGTGACCTGGTGATCATGAGTGGTGGGCGTGTTGGAAAAGACGGCATCCATGGTGTTACGGCATCTTCGGAAACTTTTTCGGAGAATACGCCTGCCGGCCATGTACAAATCGGAGATCCGTATACCCAGAAGAAGATGCATGATTTTCTAATGGAAGCCAGAGACGAGGGGCTCATCCGGTTTATCACGGACAATGGCGGTGGCGGTCTGTCGTCTTCGGTAGGGGAGTCCGCCCGTTTTTCAAACGGGTGTGAAATTGACTTGGAGCAAGTGCCGCTGAAATATGCAGGTTTGGACCAATGGGAGATCTGGGTGTCAGAATCCCAGGAACGCATGACCATTGCCATTGCACCTGAAAATGAACAGCGCTTTTTTGAGCTTTCAGCCAAACATGCGGTGGAGAGCACCGTCATTGGGCGCTACACCGACTCTGGCAAGCTGCATATCAAGTACAAGGGCAAGACATGCGCATACGTGGACCTGGATTTGCTGACAGCCGGATTTCCCCAGTGGGAGTTTGATGCGCAGTGGCGATCTCCGGCGAACAGAGGTCTTTATGAACCCGTCTTGGGGATTGTGGAAGACCACAGCCAACTGTTGTTGGATTTGCTCTCCAGACCTAACATCTGCGCCAAGACCTGGATAAATCGGCAATACGACCATGAAGTTCAGGGGACCAGTGTGATTAAACCTTTGGTCGGCGTGGGAAATGACATCAATTCTGATGCAGCGGTGATTCGGCCGGTACTCGACGCTGAGAAAGGTCTGGCCTTTTCCCAGGCCATGCTGCCCTTTTATTCTCAGATTGATGCCTATCATATGACCACATGTACCATAGACGAGGCGGTTCGGCGGCTCATCGCCGTGGGGGGAGACCCGGATCACATAGGGGGCGTGGACAACTTTTGTTGGCCCACCATTGAATATGATGCGCAGGCCAACCCCGACGGTCGCTTCAAGGCCGCCCAGCTGGTGCGATCCTGTCGGGCGTTGCGGGATATGTGCCTGGCTTTTGAGATTCCCCTGCTTTCCGGTAAGGACAGCATGTATGTGGATGGTCATTTGCCCGGTCGTTATGGAGAGACACACAAGGTGTCCGCCCTGGAAAGTTTACAGTTTTCAGCATCCAGTGTGGTTGGTGATGTAGAGCGATGCGTCACATTAGATCCCAAGATGGCCGGAGACCTGGTTTATGTCCTCGGATCGACCCAAAACGAGCTGGGGGCCTCTGAATATTACGATATGATGGGCTATGTGGGGTGCAATGTACCCCAGGTGGATATGGATTCAAACCTCGTCCTTTACCGGGCCTTGGCCAAAGCCATAAAAGCTGGATACGTTGCCTCTGCGCATGGCATCTATCGCGGCGGTCTGGGCATCCATCTGGCCATGAAAGCGATGGCCGGGGGATTGGGGCTGAATGTCGATCTGGCAGCCGTACCAACCCCCAATCCGCTTTCCGATGATCAATTGCTTTATTCCGAATCAGCCGGCCGTTTCATCGTAACGGTTGATCCCAAAAACCAGGAGGTCATTGAAGACCTTTTCAAGGAATTACACCTTGCCATGATCGGTCACGTCACCCAGGAACCCAGACTTCTCGTTCGCGGTATTCAAGGGGACAGGATCATAGAATTAACGGTGCTGAAGCTCAAAGAAGCTTGGCAGAAACCCTTTGGGGATCTAATATGAACAGCGTCAAAGCCCTCGTTCTGACCGGATTCGGTCTCAATTGTGATTATGAAACGGTGTACGCTTTTGAACTTGCCGGCGCCAGTGCGCAGCGGGTGCACATCAATGCCCTCATCGACGGGTCGATTTCTTTGGACGATTTTCAGATCATGGCTTTTATTGGTGGATTCGGTTGGGGAGATGACCACGGCGGCGGGGTTGTGCAGGCCGTTCGCATGAAAACCAGGATTGGCAGTAGCCTGCTCAAGTTTGTTGAACAGGGCAAATTGGTCATCGGCATCTGCAACGGTTTTCAATGTCTGGTCAATTTGGGACTGCTGCCCGGCATCGACGGAGATTATACCCGGCGCTCGGTGGCCCTGACCTACAATGATTGCGGGAATTTCCGCAATGAATGGGTGCATCTCACAATAAATGACGCATCGCCCTGTATTTTCACCAAAGGGCTGGATCGCATGGAGCTGCCCATACGCCATGGCGAGGGTAAATTTTTCACCACAGATGACGTCCTCACCCCATTGGTTCAAAACCGCCAGATTGTCCTTCAATATGCTTTGCCGGATGGCCGGCTTTCCCAAGGCGCATTTCCAGCAAATCCCAACGGATCTGTCATGGATATCGCCGGTATTTGTGATCCAACCGGACGCATCTTCGGTCTCATGCCCCACCCTGAGGCATATAACCATTGGACCAACCACCCTCACTGGACCCAAACCAAAGAGATGGTGAAACGGGGGATGATCGAGGCCTCGGATGGATTGACCCCTGGTGTACAGATCTTCAAAAATGCGGTGGATTATTTCCAATAAGGCGTGATATTCTGGAAAGCAGGGGATATGGAATCAAACCACCCGCATTTGTCGTTGACGGCGTTCTAAAAGTCGGCTCCGCTCTACCGTTCCAAGACCGGTTGTAAGAAGGGAGGATGAGATGATCACTGCACGCGATATCATGAGCACCCAACTCACAACCCTTACACCGGATATGGATTTTATTTCTGCTGCTAAAACCCTATTAGATAATCATTTTAACGGTGCGCCCGTCGTAGACGAGAACGGCAGACTGGTAGGTATCCTTTGCCAAAGCGATCTGGTGGCCCAACAGAAAAAGCTTCCGGTGCCAACCTTGCTGACCCTGCTGGACAGCTTTGTGCGGCTTACACCTTCCAAGCAGCTTGAAAAACAGGCCCGCAAAATAGCGGCCCTCACCGTGGGTGAAGCCATGACAGCAGATCCGGTAACCGTAAGGCCGGATACAACGATCGACACCATTGCAGCGCTCATGGTCGACAGCAACTTGCATACCCTGCCGGTGGTGGACGAGAAGCAATTGATCGGTATTGTCGGGAAGGAAGATGTGCTGCGGACGTTGCTGAGGGATGTTCCTTCGACACTTTAGGCACGTTTTCATGATCTTTCCGTTTCTATTGGCTCGATGGATTGTTAATTGACACATCTTTTCCTTTCCATTATAGTGCTGGTATTAAAAACCTTCTTTTTATCAATTGGTTAGCTTGTGTGCGGCCGCCAGCTACGAAAATGACCGCAGTGCGGAACAATACTCGTAATGAAGTCCAATATCATCCACCCAAAATCAGGTCGCCAATGATATGAACGAAGATTCTTTCTCTGTTGGGGATAACGGCAATCAGCTTGGCACCAAAGCGGGTGTTTCGACATCTTTGCCAATAACTGACCCGGCCAATCAATCTAAAGTGGAAAGCGGCCCCGGACCGCGAGACTATTGGGAAATTCTCTTGGGGGAGCTCATCCATCTGCTTGGACTGTTTTTTGTACATTCAAAGCATGCCCGGGGCGTTCGAACCACCGAAGTGCTTTTTGATCAACTGATGCGGCATCTGGGAATAATCAATAAAATGCCGGATAATGATGGCGGCATCCTTATTCGAAAGAGTTATTCCAAGGCTCCCTTGCCTCAAGACGAAACGGATTATTTAGCCATGTGCGGTAAACTGATGATTTCGGCTAAGGGTGAATCCGGTTCAAAGTCAAGTCAGGCAGCCAAACGTTTCGCCCACCTTGAGAGCGCGTTGATCCAAGCATTTCAGAGTTTATTGGACATGGGAATTCATTCACTATACCTGAAAATTCCGGAAAATACGGAAAAAAGGATTGATCAATTTAGGTTGGCACTTAATATCGCAGCCCGTTTTCAGGCATCCGTCAATGAGGGTTCATCTATTCGATTTCGTTGTTATGGGAGAGCGTTGACTTTTCCGCTGATAAATGACACCCGCGGTCATCCCGACCCGAATCTGACATTAACGGCAGCGTTGAACGGTCTTTCCCCCGTGAATGCCCGGGAACTGATTAAACAGGCGGAAGCGTTTCACAAGCTCAACAATGGGCAGGACCATGAATCTGAATCATCCATGCGTGTCAGTAGTTATAATCAGATATTCAGTGTCAGAAGTTTACGTTCCCAACTGGTAAAACCCCCTATCGAAATAAATAATATCCCCTGGATGCAGATTGAATCTTCGCCCCTAAAAAAAACCAACGGTCAGCCCTGCGGAAGAGAAATTGGGGAGAAGCCTGCTGCAGAACCAACCCCCGCGATGGAACCAAAGGGTATCCCAACGGCTGTGACGGCATCCTCGGATTCGAACAAAGCATATTCACCGGAATCGATCCGTCAGCTGCTTACCCAATATATCGATAAGGATGACCATCAGAACCATTCGGCGATAGAGGCTTTACTTGCCGGTGATTATGGTGAATTGGAGCCCTTTACCATTGGAAAGCGGTTTGTATCGATAACCCAGTTGCTCTATGTATTGGATAAATGCTGCCAGGACCAGACCGTTTTTGAGCGTATCATTGCTTTTTTTCACCACCGTTTGAAGACGGTTCCAGATTCCGTTCTTTCCAACATCATTGTTCAGCGGCAGGGGCTTAAAATTGTCGGCGATAGGCGTTCGGTAATGGTGGGAATGGTTCACCCGAGATTATTTGACCTGATTACGCTGGTTTCGGAGCATGTTGCCGCTCAGCGCCGTATGGCGATCATTGAAGAGATGGCCTTCAATTTTGACCCTTGCCACATCCCTCTTTTAGCGGATGGTTTCGGCATTTCCACTAAAGATGCTCATCTGATTTTGGAGGTTTTAAAGGATTGTTTTAGTGCCAGCGGCCGTTTCGTACGTCCCACATTCGAAGGACGGATCGGCCAAATGGCTCAATTTGAGAATGCCATATTTGAAATGCTCTGGTGTTTTCTCAAACAGACCCCTCGCAGACAAGATCGACTGAATTTTTTAAATGCACTTCAATTGCTGATGGAAAGATTGAATAGTCCCAAACGCGCAACTCAATTTTTGCTTGCGGATATTTGTCAATTGCCTTCGGATGTGCGATTTACCGACCGCAATGCGTTTAGCCTGACAAATATTTTGCTGCATCAAGAGAACAAGGAACTATATGTTGATATCAACCGAACCCCGGAAGATGTTCTGAATTTGGACCGTCGAATCAACACAGAAGTGAAACGATATTTGGTTTGGCGACTCGAGGCGGACAAAGTCAGAATGCTATCCAAGCTCAGAACGATTCATCAGCGTCTTCAACAGACTTTGCTGGTACCCAATGAAACGGATGGGGCTTTTGAAGCTGCTTTTTTGTGGGCATTGGAAAGGGAGGCTTTGATTTTTTTGGCAATTGTTGGTGGGCACACAGCTAGAATTTTTCTGCGAGAGGCATTTAACAGCTATGGCAGGACAGATTCCGCGTTTTACCAACGAGAAGCGGCAATCAAGGATCTTTCCGATGCTATGGCCCAACTTCAAATCTTAATTCGAGCACTGGGGCGGGCAGGCAATATAGAAGATATTGAGCTTTTGAAAGCCTTAAGCAAGCAAGAAAAAGCGTTGTGCAACCTTAATCCACATCCGGCCAATACGCTCAGAGTCAAACAAGTGATGAAGTGGATTCCCAAAGCCATCAAAACAATACATACATAAATAATTGATCATATTCGCATCACTTATTTCACACCTTAGCCAGCCGAATAAGAGCGAGGAAACGATTTTATTACCCCGATTGATAATGTTTGAGGGATGAAAATGGAAAATGTCGAAAAGCGATTTAAACCCGACGTTGTTTGTAAAATTCTAATTAAAAACAAACTGTTGGCTGCCAATCGAGCCAAAGAAATTTTAAGGCATAAAGATGGGCTTCTAAGGAAACTGGAGAAAGTCAGAGAAAAAAGATATCAAAATACGCCCGCAGAGGAACGCATACACAATCCGCTCAATATTGTCGATGTGATTACGTCTTTAAATTTAAGCCGGCTTGATAAGCCTGAAATCCCATTGGATGAAGAAACCATTTACCAAGCCTTGGCGCGCGAATGGAACGTGCCTTTTTATAAATTAGATCCACTTAAACTCGACCTAAATATTGTCACCAGCTCCATCAGCCAATCTTTTGCCATGAAGCATTTGGTGCTTCCGGTTGAAATCAAAGATGGGATTTTGACAGTGGCCACCCCGCATCCATTTAATTTGGAGGTGTTAGACGACATTTCTTCGGCTAGTAAATTACGTGTTCAAATGGCGATCAGCCCCAAATCTGATGTTATCAAGTTGATTAATGAATTTTTTGGATTCAAAACTTCTATTGCGGCAGCTCAAGATCAATTTGGGGGGCCGAGTGTGGACCTCGGAAACTTGGAGCAATACGTCCGTTTGAGGTCTGCGGATGAACTGCCGTCCAATGATAAGCACATCGTCAATGCGGTTGATCACCTGCTTATTTATGCTTTTGATCAGAAATCCAGTGACATTCATATCGAACCTAAGCGCGAGCATACTTTGGTCCGTATGCGCATCGATGGCGTATTACATACCGTCTATAAGCTTCCCAAGGCTGTGCACTCGGCCATTACCAGCCGGATCAAAAACCTGTCGAGAATGGACATGGCCGAGAAAAGGCGCCCTCAAGACGGACGCATCAAAACGGATAAAGGGGACAAAGAGGTGGAAATCCGCGTTTCGACTGTGCCGGTGGCCTTTGGTGAAAAGGTGGTAATGCGGATTATGGATCCGGATATTTTGTTTCAAAATCTTGATAAACTCGGATTTGAGCCCTTAGATCTCGAGCGCTTCCAAAAAATAATCGAGATGCCCCACGGTATCATCTTGGTTTGCGGACCCACCGGCAGCGGTAAGTCGACGACGCTCTATTCAACGTTGAACCGCATTTACAAGCCGACCATTAACATCACCACAGTTGAAGAACCCATTGAAATGGTGCATGAAAACTTTAACCAAATCGCTGTTCAGCAGCAGATCGGGATTACGTTCGGATCTATCCTGCGCAATATTCTAAGGCAGGACCCCGACGTTATCATGATTGGTGAAATGCGGGATTTCGAAACGGCCGAGAATGCCATCCAGGCTTCATTAACAGGGCATCTGGTATTGTCGACGCTGCACACCAACGATGCACCGACTTCAATCATGCGCCTGCTTGATTTGGGCGTGCCGCATTTCTTGCTCCAAGC
>JASFER010000164.1:0-13329 GCA_050124755.1 Desulfobacteraceae bacterium | reverse complement strand
GGTCGCGCTATGAGATTGAAGCGTATGAACGGAAGACAATTGACGAAATTCAGCAAGCGGCATTCGTTATGCCTATGTGTGGCGGCGTTGCATTTGAGGTGTTTTTTAAGGAGCGTCATTTTTCAAAAGTTTTGGATGCATCCTTAACGAAAATATTACAAGCGATCATCAATCAAAAACCGCATGCAAGGGCCCTGTTTTGGGATATCGTCATGGCGGACGATGAAAGCCTATAACTGCATCTTCTTTGGCATATCTTCAATGTAGCCAATGAAGATTATGTCCTTTATGGAATAAAAAAGTATGATACCAATACCATGCAGCAAGCAGACCTTTATTCCCTGATGATTACGGGCTGTCCGGTTCCGATTTTGAAGGCGAATCGGCGGACGGATCTTCCACAGCCACTTCATCCCGTTTAGATTTACGAAGCAGCGATTTGACTTCCGGCAGCACATCTTTGAACACCACGCCGTAGATCTCCCACACGGTCACGAAGAGGGCTGCGATAATCGGGCCTAATATGACGCCGATGAAACCGAACAGGGCGATGCCGCCCAGGGTGGAGAAGAGAATCAGCAAGTCGTGCATCTCGGTGTCCTTGCCCACCAGTTTCGGCCGCAGGAAGTTGTCGATGCTTCCCACCACCAGGCCGCAAAAGACCGCCAATCCGATGGCCCCGCCCCAATGGCCCTGGGCGGCCAGCACAATGGCCGCCGGTCCCCACACCAAGGCGGTGCCGATGCCGGGAATGATGGAGAGCACCGCCATCACTGTGCCCCAAAAGACCGCACTGGGAATGCCGACGACAGCAAAGGCAATGCCGGACAAGCCGCCCTGCAGGACGCCGATCACGGCGGTCCCCTTCAGGGTGGCCCGGCTGACTGAAGTAAACCGGTTGAGCATGCGCTTTTCATCTTCGTCCTCCAAGGGGATATAATAGAGCATCTTCTCCAGCAACTTGTGCCCGTCCACTAGAAAAAAGAACATGGCATAGAGTAGAACAAACAGCATGAAAATGAAATGGACCGTTCCCATGGTCGCGGCCTGCACCCCGTTGACAAGGATGCGGGTCAAGGTTGCAACAAGCTCTCCCGCTTTCTGGATGATGGTGTCCCGGTAAGGTGCGATGTCATCATAAAAGGGCAGTTCGCTCAACCATTGGGTGACGGCGTCCGGGGAGGCCAATTGTTTCTGTACCCAGGGTGTCACCGATTGCCCTACTTTGATGGCCTGGGCGGTCACCACTCCCAAAAGACCGGCCAGGGGCAGCACGATCACCATGATGATGATAACCAGCGTTATGGCCGATGCCAATTGAGGGCGTCCGCCCAGCCAGCGGGTGAACCGGCGGTAGAGGGGGTGGGCCAGGGCTGAAAAAATCCCCGCCAAAAGGACGGCCATCAGAAACGGCCGAATCATGAAGACAAATATGGCTGAAATGAAGACCACCAGGATCAACACGAACGATTTGTGAATCACATCACGGTCCATTGCGGCTCCTAACTTGGAATGGGTTAGGGGTTGAGGCCTATAAATGGCTGAGGGAAAACCTTTAACTCCCTCCCCCCAATCCCTCCCGCCTGGGAAGGGGAATTTTCGTTCAGGCTCTATATAGCCTTATTTTCTACCAATATCAATGTCACACCGGCCGAAGGAAGTACAGCGGGCGGGGATAAACCCCATAAACGCTTAATTAGGCATAATAAGACAATCTCTATACAGGATATCGGATTTTATACCCGGCCGGCGCAGAGGCCGGCCCTACGCTAATCACTCCGGTCTCCGGCGTTTTGAGGGTTCCCGGGTAGGGTCGGGCTCTGTCCCGGCCGGTCCAGAAGGTGGTATTCGCGAAACCAAAAAATCTGCGAAATATCTTTATTTGAGCGCTTATGGGGATAAACCCCGCCCCGCGTTCGCTTCAGCGAGAATGGCAGTCGGACAAGGCGGCAGCTTGACAGGCAAATATTGTTATTTATAATGAGGACATCCCCTGCAGGACGCCTACGGTTTTTCACATCACATGGCCCTGAGACATGGATGTGTCCATCTGAAAAGATCTGCCAATCCATCAATCAATAAACGAGGAGATACCATGGAACCAAATGTGTACGAAGATATATTGAACCGATCCATCCAAGGTGAGATAGAAGCGGCGCAATTTTATGCAGATGTGGCCGAAAAAACCGAAAACGCCTACATCAAGGATATGTTTCAGTCCTTTTCAGAAGAGGAAAAAAAACACCGCCGGATATTGGAAGGTTTTCGAGATGACGCCTCCGCTGCGGTCAGCTTTGAAAAAGTGCCCGACTTTCATGTATCCGAAACCGTGGAGGAGCCCGCCTTGTCCATGGATATGAAACCCGCCCATGCCATTGCCTTGGCCATGAAAAAAGAGGAAGCGGCCATGCGCCAATATACTGAAATGGCCGACGCCTGCACCGACGCGGATCGTAAAAAACTTTTTCTGGAATTGGCGGCCATGGAACGCGGCCACAAGGCCAAAATGGAGACCGCTTTCGTGGATATCGGCTATCCGGAAGTATGGTAGTCCGACGGCCACAGCCGGGCGCCCATCAACAGTCCCTATCACCGGGATCGCCTATATTGGCCTCAGGACTTTATATATGGTCTTAACAATGAACCGTACAAATCGCCGCCCAAGTTTCAAAAGCGCATTTTTGGCAGGGCTGGTAGCCGCCACCATTTCCATTTGGATCTGGTCGTCCCCCGGGCCTGCCGCTGCGCACCGCTGCTTTTTTCCACAGGTGCGAGACCGTATCAAACAGCAGGTCGCTGCCGAAATTCAACAGCAGGAATATACCTGCCGCGGAGAAATCATCTGTGGATTGAAGATCATCCCAACCTTTTACCAGGAGCGCAACTATGCACCGGTGTGGTTCGGCATCGAAGGCTTGCATCCTGCCGCCAGGGTTTTGGTGCAAACCATTCGCGAAGTAGAACAGGAAGGGCTGATTCCTAGTGACTACCATCTGAAAGCCATTGAAAAGCTGATGGCGGAATTGCCGGTGGGACGGTTTCCGCCCGATGAATCCAAGGCTGAAAAGTGGGGCGATCTGGATCTCATTCTAACGGATGCCTACTTGCTGCTGGGGTCCCACCTGTCAGGAGGCCGCATAAATCCCCAAAACCTGCATGCCGACTGGCTCATCAGTCCGCGCTCCTATGACATGCTGGCAGTACTGAACGCCACCGCTGGAACCGGGCAGATGATCAACACCCTTTATCGACTTCGACCCGTCCATGCAGGCTACACCAAATTGCTGGCGGCATTGCACCCCATGCGGTTGTTGAAAGCCCAGGGTGGGTGGCCCCGATTTGAGGGAAAACGCACCTTGCGGCCAGGGGATGTGGACCCACGCGTGTTCACCCTTCGCCGGCGTATGACCGTTTCCAACGATCTCAAAAATTCAGGGCCGCCGGAGCAGCCTGATTTATATGATCAGGATTTGGTATCGGCGGTAAAAGCATTTCAGAGCAGGCACGGACTGGCGCCTGACGGCGTGGTCGGGCGAAAAACCCGCCAAGCCATGAACGTGACGGCAACGCAACGCATCCGACAAATCGAACTCAACTTGGAGCGATGGCGCTGGTTGCCCCGGTACCTGGGCGATCGGTATATCATCGTCAATACCGCCGCATTTTTCTTGAGGGTGATGGAGAATAATAAAAAGGTAATGGAGATGAAGGTGGTGGTGGGAAGACCGGCCCGACAATCGCCGGCCTTCAGCGCCACCATGACCTATATGGTGTTCAATCCCTATTGGAATGTTCCCCGCACCATCGCCGTGGAGGATATTTTACCCAAACTGGCCCATGGCGTCGACTATCTCATCGACCAAGACATCAAAGTGTTCAGCGGTTGGGGTGAAGATGCCCGGGAACTGGATCCGTTGGAAATCAATTGGAGCAGCTATACCGGGCGGAATTTTCCACTGCGGTTGCGTCAGGAGCCGGGGAAAAAAAATGCCCTGGGACAAATCAAATTCATGTTCCCCAACAAGTTTGCCGTCTACCTGCATGATACGCCCCAAAGGTCCTTATTCGACGAATTCCAGAGGGATTTAAGCTCCGGGTGTATTCGAGTGGAGGATGCCAGGTCCCTGGCCGCATATTTGCTCTCCGACAATCCGGGCTGGAGTCGGGAGCGGCTTCTGGAAGCGCTTGAAACGGGCAGTCGTCGGGTGGTTTATGTATCCAAACCCATTACCATACATTTGAATTACATGACCGCATGGGTGGATGAAAAGGGGCATCTGCAATTCCGGGAGGACATATACCGGCGTGACCGCCGGCTCGACTACGCCCTTAGCCATCGCAACCCTTATGCCCTGCCCCCCCTGATGTCGCCTCGAGGCCGGTTATAGGTATGGGGCTGAATGAGAAGGCCTTTTATATGGACGGAGTTGCTTGATGTTTGAAAGAATTGAATTTGTGAACGCCGGGGGTGAAAAGCTGGTGGGACGCCTGGACGCCAGCGAGATAAAACCGGCTTCAGCCTATGCCATTTTTGCGCACTGTTTTACCTGCACCAAAAACTTCAAAGCCGTCGCCAATATTAGCCGGGCACTGACACGAAAAGGCATTTCCGTGATGCGCTTCGATTTTACCGGACTGGGGGAAAGCGAGGGAGATTTTGCGGATACCAACTTTTCTTCAAATGTTTCCGACCTGATCGCGGCATCCGGATTCCTTGAGAAGCATTATCAAGCGCCCAAGCTGTTGATCGGCCACTCCTTTGGAGGTACGGCCTGCTTGCAGGCAGCCTTGGACATTCCCAGTGCGGCGGCCGTCGTCACCATCGGCTCTCCCGCAGAGCCCAGACATGTGGAGCAACACCTGGCTCCGGCCCGGGATCAGATCAGGCAAAGGGGAGAGGCCGAGTTGATGCTGAGCGGCAGGCCGTTTAAAATCAAACAACAATTTATTGAAGATATTCAAAACGTCAAAATTGCCGACCTACTGCCCACCTTAAAACGTGCGCTGCTGATCTTGCATTCGCCCACGGATGAGGTGGTGGGCATCGATAACGCAGGGCATTTGTTCAAAGCTGCCCGGCACCCCAAGAGCTTCGTATCCCTGGACGGCGCCGACCACATGATCAGCAACGCCAAAGATTCCGAGTATGCCGGCTTAATGATCGCGGCATGGGCAAGCCGTTATATTTCGCCGGACCAATAGATCGAACCAGGCAGGCTCCAAACATACGGCAGAGCCTCGTTGGAGGTCCTGCCGTTATTTGCGTCACCTGCCCGTTTTTGAGCCCATCTTTAGCCTGATATACGAAACCTTGCCTTGTTTAGATCTTACATTCGGCAGAATAGCCGCCGACGCATCTGTTGATGAAGTATGCAATGGCCAGCATGGTAATGAGAATACCGATCATATATCACCTTCCTTATGTTTAGCCTTGAACATCAATACCTAAATCACACCCCAAACGTTCGTCGGGACTTTCACATTTAAAGTTATTCTCACGGGTATCTACGTGTCCCCTGTCATCATCATCCCAGTAGTCTTGAACACTGTTGTAAGCCATTTTGTCACCTCCGTTTAAATGATTCGTATTTGATTTATCCAAAAGGTAGTTCAAATCGGTTCCGGTGCAATGGGAACGAAATGGCTGATTCATGGTAGTGAAAAACTGCCATTTGCATACAGACTCCAACGGAGAAAGGTGGTCACCTGAGTCTAAAAAAGGATAGCATGAAAAGGTGATGGCATCAGTAAAGCCCGAATCCAGGGGCCCCGGCTTTGGATCTATCCTTGGACGGGGATAGCTTATCGCTTGAGCGAACGTCCAACGTTGAATTAGGTATTCTGCCAATCTATACAATGGCGGAGCGAAGCGACTTCATCATTCGATGTTCAACGTTCGATGTTCCATGTTCAACGTTCAAATACTTTTGCATCCTTTTTACTCTGATTTGATGGAAAAGCCAATGCCTCTGACCTATCGCTTGGCACCAGGTTTTAAAGATGATACAAAAAAGGTTGCGCCAGTGGGACACACCATACCGAATTCAGGCGGTTGATGGGAGCGGCAGGTGAGTTGTCGGAACGCTACCAAGTGCGGATAGGTCCGGTATCCAGATGCACAAAATCGGAATTGCCATAATATCCAACACCTCCGGATTTGAGTGCGATGCAAACATCGCGAAGCCGGCGTGAACTGTACCCGGGCAGGCGAATATCAATGGCGCGTCCTTTGGTGTGATAGCTGGTACGGGCCACGCCGCTGGTCGTTTTGCGAAGCATGGCATTCGTGACCGCAGAGCGGTATCCAGAGATGATGTGAAACGGCGTCTTGGGACGAATTTTGAGTTTCAGGGCGTATAGCGTGTCCAACAGGCGCACATCAATGGGATGAACTTCCCGGGAGCGGTGGTCTCTGAGGATATAATTGGCCTGGTTCAAAGCCTCCGGGCAATATCCACCCCGATCAAAAAAGCGGATATCAATGCTTTCGCGGGTGTGGGTGTTATAAAAAGATAAAGTCCGTTCGGTGTCCACGGTTTTAAGCGTCGCCGCCAGGGTTGGCAGTGGCAATAATCCGACAGTCAAGGCGCCTGCACCCCATTTGAGAAAATCACGCCGATTGCAGATCAAAATCAATCCTCCGAAAAATCAGCCGATTACCGTGCACCATCTGGATGGCATCTGATATCAGCTTTGATGTTGAAGTCAAGTCCCTAAATCAGACAGCAAATTTTATGCCTAAGGATAGTATGGGACGGTCAAAAGCCCGCCCTTTTTGGTGGCAGATCCTAAATACCTATAATATATTATTATTATTAATTAATACGGATGCCATGGATAGGTAAAGGACAAGGGGACGCGTTGTGATCCCGGCTGAACTTTATATTTCATTGGACGAATGTCGGCAGTTTGACGCGAAATGTTATTTTTTGTGCACCTGTTTATGCGCCTGATAGACCCTTTTCGGAAAAAAACGTCGAAAAGACGGCTTTGTTTTGACATAACACATTCATTTATATACATAAAGAAGTTCAACAGGTCTAACATTCGGCAATGCTGTTTCCGCCTCAGAGGCTTCAAACATGATGACTTTACGTAACTACGTGAAAACAATTAAATACTTGTTTCTATTGATGGCGGGCTGCGCAGCGGTTATGGCGCCCGGCGGCCTTTCCTTTGCCAGGGACGCTCAAGCTGCCCAAAACCCTGATACGGTTTTGGACCTGGTATTTGTCATTGATAATTCAGGCAGCATGAAAAAAAATGATCCAAAATTCATCACTCCCAAAGTGGTGAGCACCTTCGTTCGCCAACTGCCAAAAAACGCTCAAGTGGGTATCGTTCTGTTCGATCAAAAAGCACATCTGTTGATACCGCTTACGCTGATCAATGATTCACAAGCCCAGCAGGGCGTTATCGACAGCCTGAAAGACATCGATTATCGCGGACAATACACCAATACACCCAGCGGAATCGAACGCGCCCTGTATGAATTAAAAAACAGCGGCCGCAGCGAAGCGCAAAAGGGCATTATTTTTGTAACCGACGGCATCGTAGACACCGGCAATAAACAGAGAGATCAGGAACTGACCCGATGGCTCAAGGAAGATATCACCGATCAAAGCAAACAGATGGAAGTTCGCATTTTCGGTATTGCGTTTACCGAATCGGCCGATTTCTCACTTATCCAGTTATTGGCCACCCGGACCAACGGGGAATACTTTCGCACTTTTGAAGCCGGTGAAATCTCCGGTGTACTGCATCAGATCCAAGCCTTGATGACCCCTAAAAAACCTGAGCCCAAACCCGAATTGAAACCGTTGCCATTGCTGCCGGTGCCCGTTGAAAAACCCCAACCCAAACCCAAACCGGTGGAAAAAGCCCAAACCGCTGAAGTGCCGCCCCAGCAGGATCAACCGACCGACCAAGATACTGTGGTGGTCACTGAAAAAGGTGTTTGGATGATATCGATCATCATCGCCTTGGTGATTATCGCTCTGATTGCCGCATTGATCTTTTTCTTTTATCAAAATACCCGACGCAAAGAGGAAGCACCGCTCCAGGCCCGAAAAGATCTGAATATACCGGAGGCCCACCTCGAAGATCTGGATCAAGTACTGGGTGAAGATTCGCAGCCCGTTAAATTGGACCAGGAAAGGATCAATATCGGACGCAGCCAACGCAATGACCTGATCATTGACGAACCGGCCATTTCCGGATTCCATGCCACCATCGAATTCAGAAACATGTGTTTCTACCTGGAAGATCAGCGCAGCACCAACGGAACCATGCTCAACGACCGCCGTCTGGGAGCCAATGATCCCGTGCGCCTTAAAAGCGGCGATTGCATCACCTTTGCCCAATATCGCTTTAATTTCGTCGTTGCGAACCAGAAACCCTTCGGCGATACCGTCATGCTCTCGATGACCGCTTTGGAGGATCCGGAAGCCGAAGCCACCATTGTATTGGATTTAGACGGCGCTGACAGCAAACAGGGCCTTATTTCCTGCCTGCAAAATCACCTCCTGCATATTTACGGCTTGAGCCCCCATCATAAAGACTACGTGAACACCTATTTTTCCTCCAACATCCTGGATATCATCGCCTCCTCCGCCCATGAGAATCTTCAAAAGACCGCAGCCGACGGCGAACAGCATTGTACGCCCATTATAAAGAACAAAGCATTTTATGCGATCTGCAGCCTGCCGGGATCCATTGATTCAGCCGCCCAATGGTTTGGCGCCCGACATAATGGTTTTACCCAATTTATCTTTAAGTGGATTCGATCCGATCAATATGTTTCAGCCGGCTGCGACCAGCTCTGCATCGTGACATTTGGCCAGGACCCGGCCACGTGGGTCAGCATCACCATCGTGCCCACCCATTCAGAACCGGATCCTGTGGAGATCATGTCTGTTGATTTTCTCAATGATGAGGAGAAGGCTTCCTTGGCACTGGATTTTGACCACCATGGCCGGGTCATATAAGGGCGCAGGCAAGAAACAATTCCACCACCTTGCTTGTCTTTGCGCCCGTCTACAGTGTTACATCCACCGGCACATCCTGATATGCACCGGCGGATGTGCCTTGTAGACGAACTCAAATCCGGCGCAATCTGGTGGAATTGTTTCTTACCTGAACCCTAACGCGAGCATATGGCAACCATTCATAAAAAATTTGAGCACCACTTTTCACAAGTAACCCGTTGGGTCTATGACAGCAAATATCTGGCGCTGACGATGGTTCTGCTGTTGACCATGGCATTGGCCGCCCAGACCACCAAGTTGACCATCGATACGCGGGATGAGAGTTTTTTCCATGATGACGACCCCACGCTGATGGCCTACAACCGGTTCCGGGACACCTTCGGCCAGGACGACACCTTTATTATCGCCATGAAACCCAGGCAGGGTTTGACACAGGACTTTCTGGAGGTCCTGTTCCGCTTCCACCGGGAGCTGGAGTCCGCCGTACCTTATCTGGACGAGGTAACCAGCCTGGTCAACGCCCGCATCGTTCGCGCCGACGGCGACACCCTCATCGTTGAAGACCTGATGAAGGCGCCGCCCGAGACCGATGCTGAGCTTGAGCGCATTCTCAAGCTCATCGACCGCTATCCCCTTTATGAAAACCTGCTGATCTCAAAGGAAAGGGACATCACCTGCGTTCTCATCAAAGCTCAGGCCGTCATCGACATTCCCGGCCAAGACCCCATGGCCGGCTTTAACACGGATAAACCTTCGGCAGCCGCCCCCGCCACCTATCTCAGCAATGACCAAAACATGGAGATCAATACAGCCATCCACAAGGTGGCGGCCAAATATCAAAACCGGGACATTGACTTTTATTTTACCGGCACACCAGCCTTTGTGGCTGAAATTCAAAAAGGCATCATAAAAGATATCCGTTTCATGGTGCCCCTGTCCTTTATGGTCATTACCCTTTTCCTGTTGCTGCTCTTTCGCAGATTATCGGGATTGATATACCCCGTCGTAACGGTGGCCCTGTCCCTGGTCTCTTCATTGGGCATCATGGCCCTGGCCGGGATTCCCATTTCCAACGCCATCCAGATCCTGCCCACCTTTCTCATTGTGGTGGGCATTGGAGACAGTGTTCACATTCTGACCATTTTTTACCGTAACTATCGAACCATGGGAGAAAAGCGCCGGGCCATCATTGAAGCGGTGGGCTTTGCCGGTCTGCCGGTGTTGATGACCAGCATCACCACCGCTTTCGGATTGCTCTCATTTGCCTGGGCCGATGTGGCCATCATTGCCCAACTGGGGTATGTGGCGCCGGTGGGCGTCATGCTGGCGTTTTTCTACACCATCATTTTGCTTCCGGCCCTTATCGCCATATTTCCGGTCAAACGCCTCAAATCCGCGCGCCGCAGATACACGCTGCCGGACCGGTGGTTCGACGCCATCGCGCGCACCACCACCGGACGGCCCGTCATGGTGACCTTGATTTCGGCATGCATCGTAGCCGGGGCCACTTATAGTGCGCTTTCCATCAGGTTCTCCCACAACTCCCTTACGTGGCTGCCAAAAGAAGCCCCCATTCGAAAATCCACCGAATTTCTGGATCGCGTCAACGGCGGCACCGTAATGCTGGAGGTCACCATTGACGCCGGTAAGGCCAATGCCATGCATGATCCAGACCTGCTTCAGCGCATCGATCAGGCCACCGCCTTCATACCCACACTGGACAGCCACCATATTCGGGCGGGCAAGGCCGCATCCCTGGCCGATGTGATCAAAGAGACCAACCGTGCATTGAATGAAGATCGGGACTCAGCTTACACCGTTCCGGTCACCCGGGAACTGATCGCCCAGGAATTTCTTTTGTTCGAATCCAGCGGCAGCGATGACCTGGAAGAAATCACCGACAGCAATTATCAAATCAGCCGCCTGTCCATTCTGGCCCCGTTTGCCGATGCCATTCTGTACAAAGATTATGTGGATCAGGTGGAGGCGTATCTCCACCGGAAATTTCCGGACGAACGGGTCACCCTTACCGGACACATGGTGATCTTCGTACAGATGATCAAGCGCTTTATCACCAGCATGGCCAGAAGCTACGTTATCGCTGTGGTGGTGATCACCATCCTGATGGTCCTGATGATCGGACGTTTGGGCGTCGGCCTGATGAGCATGGCGGCCAACATCGCGCCCGTGGTATGTGTATTCGGCATCATGGGAATGGCCGGGATCCCCTTGGACATGGCCACCATTCTAATCGGCAGCATTGTATTGGGCCTTGTGGTGGATGACACCATCCATTTTCTACACCACTTCAGGAAAGCGTATGACGAAACCTTGGACATGGCGGCCGCGGTGCGTGAAACCCTGCATACCACCGGACGGGCCCTGGTCATCACCAGCATGGTGCTGTGCGGGGGCTTTTTTATCTACACGGGATCTTTTCTGAACAGCAATATCCGCTTTGGATGGCTGGCCGGCAGCGCAGTCCTTCTGGCGCTGGCTGCGGATTTCTTCCTGGTGCCGGCCCTGCTTACCCTGGCCTACGGCAAGCGTGCTAAGCAAAAAAGCAAATTAGAAGCGTCTTTGCAGGACGTTACATCATAAGTGGATCCGGCCCTTTTTCTTGACAAACAGAAGGGGGACGTGTCAAATTCACCCTCAAGTCCCCCGCATCACGCAATGAACACCGCCCTCGGGTGTGATCCTTCCCTGGGCAGTGTGATCTTTTCCGGACAATTGACATAACTCACGTTGCTGCTGCGGGCGGCTCTTGTTGAATGGGGACATCATGCTCTTGAGAACGTGCGCCCGGTTTCTGTTTCTGTTGATCTGCCTGCTCCTTTGCCGCCTCACCAACCTTGCGGCCCAGGACCACACCATGTGGACCAACCTGGGTATTTACGGCGGCAATGTCCAAGACCTTGCCGTCGATCCCGAAAATCCCGCCAGGATATATGCCTCAACCTACCTTGGCAGGGGCCTTTATCGCAGCCAGGACGGTGGCGCCACCTGGCAGGCCCTGGAGATGGACAACACCCTGATCGGTGAAGACACCTTCCACGAACAGGCGGTTTATGCCGTAACTGTGGCGCCTTCCAATCCCGACATCGTCTGGGCGGCCCATAACTACTGGGTGGCCAAGAGCATTGATGGAGGAGAGACCTGGACCCATATCCGCAACAGCAGCATACAGCGCGATTGCACCGACTGCGGCGGCAGCGGCGATGACTGGCGTTTCTGCAAGGCCGTCGCCATTCTTCCCGGCAACCCGGACGTGGTCTATGTGGGCACCGGCGGCGCTTATGGTTCGGATGCGGGCGGAGCCGTGTACGTTACCACCGATGGCGGCGCCACCTGGAGCAAACTCAATCAGGGCGTTAATCTGGACTATGGCGTGGAGGACCTGGCCATCGACCCGGTCGATCCGGATATCATCTGGGCCGTGACCAATTCCAACGGATATGGCGGCGCCTTTGACGGAACCGTCTACCGCAGCACCAACGGCGGCCAGGACTTTGAGGGCATCCAGCCCAAGCCTGCCACCGGCGGTATTCTGGGCGTTGCGCCCAAACCCGACGACACCGGCACCGCCTTTGTCACATGCGGCTATGGTATTGTCCAATTGAACTTCGACGGCTTCCAATGGCAGGCATCCTATCCGGTAATCGAAAGCCGCCTGTCCACCGACGCGGCCTTTGCCCCGTCGGATGCCCATATCATCTATGCCAGCTGGCAGTGTCCGGTATCATGGGGCGGAGACGGGCTTCCCAAGATTTCCAGGGGCGTGTTCGACGGCGGTGCCTGGACCTGGGAAACCTTTGAGGTTGATCCGCAGAACGCCACCGCCCTCAACTGCCTGGCGGTTCATCCCGCTGATGCGGGCATTGTTTTCGGCGGGGATAACAGCCTGGGGCCGTTCCTCAGCCTGGATGACGCACAGACCTGGACGCCCATCAATCAAGGCCTGGATGCGGTGATCGTCTATGATGTGGATGTGGAGAGCAGCCATACCGCCCATATGCTGGCCGCCAGCGGCTCAGGATTGTACGAACGCATGGACGCGGCTTCTCCCTGGGTCAGGCGCCATAACGGCGTTTTCCGGGCAGCCGGATTCCTGCCTTCCTCCGGCAGCGCCTATTTGGGCGGCGGTTACGGGTTCGTGTCGCGCACAACGAACAACGGCGCCACATGGTCCTACAGCAACAGCCTGGGCTACGTCTTTGTACACGACATCGCCGTGGACCCGCTGGACACCGACCGGGTCTATATCACCACAGGGCACTATGGCCGCCAGGTGCAGCGCAGCCTGGACGGCGGGGCCACCTTCAGCGCGGTCCTCGACGGC
>JASFER010000163.1:0-13356 GCA_050124755.1 Desulfobacteraceae bacterium | reverse complement strand
CGCTTGTGACCTCGACCCGGTAATCCAATTCCCCGTTCGCGATTTTCACTGCTCCGGCTTTCAGCTTATCTATTGGAATGTACCTCCGCCGAATTGAGCGGATTGATAGCAACAGGATCGCCCAGAAAGTCAGTAGAACCAAGAGAAAGAAAATTGATTTGAAATTAGTGACCGGGGCCATGATCGACGATCTTGACTGGCTGAATATGATTGTCCAGTCAGGGCTTGAAAAGCGATGATTGAGAAATAGGGACCAGTAGCTATTTACGAAAGGTTTGCCATCGTGAGTGCTTTCAAAATTGCCAGAGAACAAATTCTGCCCGTGTGCCTCAAGGAATTCAGCATTAATCAAATAATCAGAAATACTTGAAATCAGGATCTTGCTACCATCCAACACGACGGACATCTCAATATCAGGTGGTAGTGAACCGCTAGTCCCGATACCCCAAAGATAGAGTGGATCGATCTCGCCCGAAATAAACCCTATCATTGGCCTTTGAGGATCAAGATACCTTGTTAAAAGAATTGTTGGAGAAATATCGTCACTATGGATAATATCGATGATTGTCCGATCATTCTCTGGAGTTATCAAGTTCTCAAGTTTTATCATGGGCAAACCTTGGGAATGTTCCACCAAATTCATAATTCTGCCATCTGGTGTCCAGAAGAAAATCCGCCTCCATCCGCTACCCTTGCGATCAATTGGGTCATATGGATTTTTTTCCTGCTCCTCCAGATAGCCTGTAAGATGTCTGCCTCCAATAATTTTCAGATCCTGTTCCAGTGCAGTCAATCGGTCATATATGAAAAATCCCTTGTTTTTACACTGTTGGCGTACGCGCAGTTTAGCTTCGTTTTCAAGTTGTTTGCCAACAAAAAGCAACGAAATAACAGAGATCAGCAGCAAAGGGATTATTGAGCAAAGAACAAAAGTAAAAAATGTCTTTTTAGCAACCTTGCTCCTCAAAAATATGTTGTTCTTAAGTATGCCCATTAGCTTATCATAAATTGATCAATACAGTTTTGCCCTACCAATGAAGTTGCCGTCATTTGCACGGATAATATCGTCTTGGCTTGATTTCGCTGTAAGTGGCGGTACACTTTTGCCATCGGGGCCCATGCTCCACAGATCAAAAGCCGAATTGATAGGTACCAGAAATTTATCCTTGCGCCACTTTCCCTTTGGAACCAAATCAAAATTCGTGTACTGGTAAGGATTTCCCCAAGGGTCCAGTCGAGAATCCATGTTGATGTCGCTCAGATCCGCGGGCAGATTTCCGTTATCAATATTATAAGCAATGATTTCATTTTGAATCACCTGAATATCCTGGATTGCTCTGGCCACATAAGCTCGATCGACATAAGTGGAATAGCTCGGAAGCGCAATCCCGGCAAGGGTAGCTATGATTGCGATAACGATGATCAGCTCGATCAGTGTCAAACCGGCTTGATATGGATTGGCTTGGCACCAAGCCGGATTTGGTGAGTAAAGACAAAAGCCCTCGCAATGGTATGGGCTGCAAGGGTTTTCATGGTGCTGTGTTTGTTGTCCGTTCTTAATTGGGAACTTCATCATGGGGAACGGAGACGTTTGGCGGATCGGAGATTCTATCAACTGGATCTTCAGTAACCGGTTCTTCATCGACCCATTCATCATCAGTTTCGGTCGTCGGGCATCCGTTTGTAGCAAAAAACCGAATTAAATGGTTCCCTTCCAGTTTAGTGTTTGGGTCTGGGAAAATGAATTCTGTCTAATTATATGGCAGAGCCTATCAGCCCGGACCTGGCCCTGATGACCGGGTTTTCCATGCCGGAATAACTATTGTGTGAAAAATCTTAATTGGTGTCGAATTTAAGCCTAATTTATCTTCACCGAATGACATGCATAAACTGTGCTACATTATTTATTGATTGTAATATCAGCTAATAAAGGGGATATAAGGTTTTTGATCAACTGAGATAATGACACAAAAGAATACAGGTTGTGTAAACATTCGTGCACATTCAATGGTGCTTTCACCAAAATACGCCCCGTAACTCGGTTACGGGTTGCGTTTTCAGTTTGTAATTGTTGTTGAATGCAAAACAGCGGTGGGCGGCAAAATCATTGGATGTAAAAATTGAGTCAGGTCTACGTTTACCTTAGAAATATTGTTATGGAATCTTGTAATTCAATCTCTCGTAAAGATGCCTCAGCTGATTGTCATTATTGCTGCTGGGGACGGCAATCTTTATGCTCCAGTTCTTTTGTTTGGTTGCTGCCTGTTTTCCTCTCTTTGATGACAACATTATAGATGCCGTCGAGATAGCTCGCTTCGGCCAGGTATTCGTAACCGCTGCGTGGTGTCAAATAAACATCGAAGGCGGTCGATCCCCTGGCGTTGGCCAGAAAATTGGAGCTTGAGAAGACAAAATCGAGATATGTCGGACTGCTATTCGGCAGGCCGATCGGAACCTCCTTGTTTTTCAGGTTGATCGTGCCCAGGTAGGTCAATTTACAGGTATCATCCACAGCATAAATGTCGACCCGCGCTTTGACGCTGGTGAAAAACGACCCCGAGTCGGTCTTCGTTTTCACCAGCAGATTTTTCTCCATGGTGTTCTTGTATGCGTGGAGGCCCGAACATGCGTTCAGCAGGATCAGGCAGAGCGCCAGAATGGCAATGAACAGATGATTTGTTTTCTGCATGTTGTGTTCACTCCGGTTACTTGGTCATGTCCGGGCATCCGAGGTTATCCCCCTTGATCCAGTTCTTGATCGCCTGAACAACGGTATCGTTACCTATGGCAGGGCGATAAAAATCGATCCGCGACTTGTTCTTGCCGATCGCCGTGGCATCCACCACCATTATGTAATGGCCGGCTTCAGGCTCTTTATAGACCGCCAAAACACCCTTTTCGTGTTTTTCCTGGAGATGCAGTTCGGCCCTGCCCTTGTCGACGATCACTGTCGGGGTATATTTGGATACGATAACCTGGTAGCTCCTGTGGGTCTGTGATGTCGTTTGAATACGTATGTCGAGGCATTTTGGAGCATATTTTTTGAGAGTTTTGCCGATGTCTTCAACCGAACGGTTGACATCATAGGTCTCAAGCTTTCCCATAAAGGCACTGGGGGCCGCTTGACGGAATTCATCGGCCGTCTGCGGCATGTGACCAGCACAGCCGAACGTAAACAACGTTACAATAAATAAAACGGGCAGTCTGAATGGTTTCATGGTTCCTCCTTACATTTTCGGCGGGGATTAATAAGCCGCTAAATAAAAAATCGCATATAAACAACATCATCGCCACTTTTAAGCGAAACTTAAAATGTCACAGGATAATAAAAATTGGGCCAGATGGATTAAGCCGGAGTATTATGAGCAGGTGTTGTAAGACACTTCAATCGGGCTACTCACCCAATTAATCAATATATTCCACGAACAGTTTGACCTCCGCACCTTTGGCAAAAAATACATAGTTAAATCGGCCCATCTCTGAATGGGGATCGAAATACAATCGCATTTGAGTTCGGCCTGTTTTGGAAATCGCCTCCCGACCTTCCCTGGTAAAATCAGAAGAGTCCATGCTTCCAATCCGAAATGGATCGATGGTGGCAACACCGGTGGCGGTGGCAGGCTCATCCCAATCGCCGGTTTGACATCTGCTTTCCGAGCCGAACTTTCCGGTCTTCACATCGATTTTCAATTCCGAGCCATCCCATGGCCGGCCGAATCCATAACGTTGTTTTACTTGTATATAGGCACGCGTAATGGTCGCTCCTTGTGGCAGGCTCGAGGTGTCGAACGATACGATGGCTCGACTGATCCTGCCGTCCCAGCCGGCTCCCACGGCAAGATTGATATCGTCAGCCACGGTCCGGTATTCTCCATCCACGGTCGCCATGATGAAGCCGTCCGCGCCGGCCATATTTTCAAACACGGCCTGAGTCGGCTCTTCCTGTCGGATAAACGCTGCCGATTTGACGTCTTCAAGATTCCCCAGGGTGTCCATACTTCTGAATTTAACGGTGGTTGTCTCAGTGAGGGTAAACGCCTGTTTATACATCATACCATGGGATTCGTCAGGATCGCTGCCGTCCATCGTGTACTTAATCCATTCCACCGGTTCCATTGTGCTCAAAGATACTTCCACATAACGGTTAAAGACGCCGCCATTGGGAAATATATGTGTAACCGGTGCCATCTGAACAACATAATGGAATATTTGGAGTGTCCTATTGTTAGCGCTGTCTATGGCCATACAGCTGATGGCATAGTTTCCGTTTTCATTAAGTTCGAATTCTTTTGAATCGACGAAAGAGGGGCTGTTTTCGTTGGGAACGGAGCCGTCCCGCGTATAATGCACCGTTACGCGGTCATCGACATCGTCACTGGCGCTGATGCGCACGTCGATGGGTTGGTTATATTTCTTCTGCTCTCTGTCTGCAACAATAACCGGTTGGGCGTCCCTCATTTCCATGCCATAGCTTCTGGTTTCAATGGATGTGATATTCCCCGACCTATCCATCGAGAAATACTTCAGCGTTTTCATGCCTCCAGTATTGATCTCGATGCTGCCTTGATTAACGAAATACGTATCACTGGTGGTCGGCGTTGAACCGTCGATGGTATAGTAAATTCGCGGCGCTGGATCGGCCCCATCGGTGGCGGACAGCTTTACGGTGATCGGCTCTTTAAAAGTGCCTGATTCATGTGAACAGATCACCTCCGGCGGGACTTCATCCAGGGTATAGGTGCGCGGATTGTCGGTCCACTCCCCATTAATTTTGTATAACGCAAATGCCTGCATATATCCGTATTTAGATCCGTAACGGAGATAGTCGTCGATATCCAGCCGGCCGGCCACAAAATGCTCCGTGACGGTTCCCACCGCCTGCTCGTGGACGACTTGCTTGAATTTTTTAGTAACGATGTCGGATGCAATCCCAGCTGAAGTGATGGCGATGGCTTTGATAACGGAATCTTCCGTGATAGTGATCTTCGATATGCGCTGCCACCCATCGCCGTCGACGCCGCTATTATTCATAAAAAGCGTACCGATGTTGGTTTCTGCCTGTACTTCCAAAGTATTTTCAAACGGCACCGTATCGTCGGTTATGATCTCTACCTGCGGCGGGACAACATCGATCCAGTATGTTCTGGTGATATCCTGGGCCCCGTCGGCTGTGAAGACAACCTCCCACATGCCCTCAGTCGCAAGCGTTAGCGTTTGGCCATTGCTTAGGGAATCGATGAGGGGTGTCTCCCCAATCTGGGTCTCAATCGTGCCCAGCGTTATGGTTTTGGTCACCCGCTTGGCTTCATAATGGACTGTTGTGGCCTCCGGATCGACTGAAACGGTAATCATCAGCTCTCCTGAATAGCTCCCGCTGGGTTGATCAATGGTTATCGTTACCGGATCGGTGGGCGGCCGGGTATTGAGATGGACAGCCCAATCCTGAATGAACGCGGGATTGTCCTTGACCCTTTCATGGCCCTCTCTGCCCCAGCCGGCATCATAATATAGATTTTCATCAGCGCCATCCAAATGGCCGGTAACGTGCCGATTGTTGTCCATACCGTCCACAAATCCGCCCGGAACCATGCAACACCAGTATTTGATGTTGTGCGCCGGATCAGGAGTGGGCGGATCCCCTTTACCGTGAGGCGTATGGTCCGGTCTGATGCACTGATAAACATCATGACCCACCAGCCATTCATCATATTCGGGTTGAAAACCGGGAAGGGTAAATTGCGACAGACCTTGCATGGCGCCATCGATCAGGATAACCGAACCCACATTGGCATAGCGCTCGCCTTGATCCCACTTGATGGGATCACTTTGCTTTTTAAGCCCCGCCAGATAGCACAAGATCAGGTGGCACCCCATGGAATGTCCCACAATATCGATGCAATCCACATCCAGATAGGTCCTTACGTTGTCCGCAAAGTGTCTCAGGTCGTCGATATTCTTAGAGTAAGGATCGTTTATTTCGTGAATGTTCCCCGGGCCGAGATAGGATAACGCCCACAAATGTTCGTCAGAGTAGTTGAATTGGCTTTTAAGAATGTTAGCCACCTTCAACCAACCCCAATTGGGATGTGTCGCCGTGCCGCTATTGCCGTGAACCAATACAATTGGCGCTTTGCCGCTGGACCTGATAAATTCTCGATGGTGGCCCCGGGTCCCGTCCGGATTACCACCAAACCCGCCGATCTCATGGCCTTCGCCAAGGCCGCCCGAATCTATAATGGTATCAAAATCACTTGGGAAATTTGCCATAATGCTACCTCCTTGAGATGATGCCAATCATCTCCAATTTTTGTATTTGTATTGCTTGCACCAAAGATTGGCAGGAACGCGATACTTAGACAGATAACCTATATGATGGGCATTTCCAGTAGAGCCGGAAACCTAACGGAACAGCGCTGCAAAGCACACTCTGCTGGGCGCTTTCTTCTTTATCACCGGGCCTCAATTGATATTGCCGCGTATCAATCAGTCGGCGAAAAACTTTTCAACCTGTTTATAGCTGTCCTCGACATGACTTTTAAAATTATCGCGACCGGTCTTGTAGGCTTCGGCCCAATTTTCAATGGCTTTGCGACCTTCAGCCGGTAGCCAACTGGCCTGGTCAATGGCGGTGTTAGCGATACGCTCGAACTGGTCCTGGAGCAATGCCAAAGCCTGAAAAGAATTGTTAAAGGTTGTTTGGTTAAATTCGATCATTTGCTTTAACAATTGTTTATGATCCATACTCATCTATCCTTATTTGTTAAGCGCTCATTGTGTGGCTTGTTTTGTATTTGGTAAGTTTCCATCATTTCCCCTTTGAAAACATGTAAGATTGTTGCAATGCAATATGACTTTAGAATTATTCCAATGCTCATTATCACTATCTAATATAGTTTTGTCAACAAACCAAATGATGCGTTGCAACATTTTATCTCATCTTTGGTGGAATAAAAATCCGTCACCCTCATCCAAAGAGTCGGTGGCACTGGCCAAAGCCTAGTATAAGAAGGGGGTTATGTCCAAAACCGCGTAATTTTCCACAGCCACCTGTACGTCCTTGGCAACTAAAAAAGCTTGACTTACGCCTATGCTGCAGTAGATGATAATTCATTGAGTGCAATCGGCTATGGCATAATACCGGTGATGCAGGTGTCTGGTTCTGTGCCGGTGTAAAGTGTTGACGACTTCAGCCCAAGTATGCATCCTACCGTATGAATCAGATAGAGCGGTACCTTCCCCAAGTAGTGATCAAGCTCCTAAAATCATACTGGCCCGCTCGCACATGCCATTCGGCTCGTACAATTAAAACCACGCCGGCGGAGGTTCCGTCCCGGCTCAAAAATGCCATCAGAGGCGCCGCTGCCGATCTGTTTCTTTCCTCGCCAAATTTTCTAGAAAACCATCCCTATTCCACCCGGCTGTTTCAAGAGATCGTTCCAAAATCGCTGGCGCTGCAACTGAAAATAGTCAGAAGGGCCATGCAGTTAACCACGGCGGCCTTTCTTTGGCCCGAGTCGGAAAGTAAAGCACTCCATCTGCTAGGCATCGCCAGTAGTCGTTCGGATATCCGGCCGGGACCGTATCCTCCGGGCAGCGGTATCTTGGCGGCCTTGCTCAAGGATAGAAACGAAGTCTGTCTGTCTCCGGTAATCAACGATCGTCCCGGAATTCCATACTATCAGAGCATGGGCGGGGTCGGCAGCTTCATGGCCGTAAAACTGCGGCATCAATTGCCAAACAGATACGATACCGGCATCTTGTGCGTTGACCGGTCTAGCACGGCAGCGTGGGATAAAGAAGAAAAGAAGATTATACGCAATACAGCCGACAAACTTGCCATTGATATTCAAATGATTCGGACCATGCGAAATATTGAAACCGAAAGAAGCGTCATCCACAAGCTCTGTGTCGGCTTCAGGGAGCTCAATCAGGGCCTTGGAAAGCGTTCGGTGTTTCAAGCCACCAAAAAAGCGATCTTTGCCTTTATGAAAGCGGATTTTATTGCGGTCAGTCTTTTAAAGAAAGAGGTCCATTATGTGGCCCACGTTTACGGCCGTGATTCGGAGAGGTTACGCGGAATGCAATTTGAGCGCCATGAAGGTCTGGTGGGCAATGTGATGAAGTATAATTTGCCCCTGCCGCCAAATGGGGTTTACAACGGTCCGGCGCCGATTTTTTCAAATTCACATCCGATGAAGGGATTCAACTCCTTGTGCATTTTACCTCTGACCACGGAAAAGGGTGAGCCCATGGGGGCCCTGACGGTGGCGTCGGAACACGATGAATTATTAACGCGTCAGAATCAGGAGATCTTGGGCCTAATTGCCGATCAAGTGGCCATTAAGATTGATCTGGCTCATGCCCACGACAAGATCAGTAAAATGGCCACCACCGACGGGCTCACCGAACTTGCCAATCATCGTACCTTTCAACATGCATTTGATATGATGCTTCACCGGGCTAAGAGGCAGCAACGACCGTTAAGTTTGATCCTTTGTGATCTGGATCATTTTAAAACCATCAACGACACCTACGGACATCCTGTGGGCGACAAGCTGTTGAAAGCCGTGGCCCGGATACTTAAAGATGCGGTGAGAAAAGAGGACCTTGCGGCGCGCTACGGCGGAGAGGAGTTCGCGCTCATTTTGGGAATAAGGGGTTGGAATAAGGGGTCGGACCAAATTAAAAAGTTGAAATTAATTTATATTTGGACCAAAACCCCGGCGAAAAGCGCCTAAGAGCACCAGTTTTAGGGACAAAATCATTGCTCTAAGTTATAAATATCGACCTTCAAGGCCGAAGAACAAGCAAAGGGCAAAAGAGCATGTCATAGAACATGCGAAAAAAGGCGATAAAGCGGTTCTCAAGAGGCCGAATTTTAAAGGCATGCATAAAAAGATGTGAAATTGTCAAAAAAAGCCGAGAAATAAAGTGTAGGTCGCCTGCTTGACTTATCAGATCCAAAAGGCTAAAAGTCAGTCACTCACCTGGACTCCAAATATTGAAACGCATTCTAACGCAACAATCAATTGCGGCCGTTTAGAAATCCAAAAGGGCTTTGATTAGACTAAGATCGTTGGATTTTTCCCCATATCTAACCAAGACCCTGGCTCAAAAGGCAGAAAGGTATTTCTATGATGCAACTCGGCTCCGAGTCGGCTCACTCCCGTGAGATGGACCTGGACGATATTTTTATTTCACGCTTAAAACTGCTCATCATCATGGGAAACGCATTTCTCAAGGATGCCCCGCTCGGCGTGTACCGCTGCAAAGCCATGGTGGAAAACGCCCGGCACGTTGAATCTGAGGCCATCGATCTCGGCGGGCTGAATACAGATCATCCCAACTTCACACCTTCATGCGGCGGCATGGATTTTGACCACATCTTCTTTCAACGCGTTAAGCTTTTGGCGGTTATGGTTAAAGCTGTCGGCAAAGGCCATCCCATGGGTTCGCACCGAAAGATGGCCACGCGGGATAATATCGATTTCATATGCGAAACAATCAAATTTAACAACCTACAGGATATAAGACCTTTAAAAGTAGCTTGAGGGAATTAATCTATGCCGGCAAATTTCGGTGGCCGGATAACTGAATTTCTGCTTTGCCTGCCATGGGTATCGCCGCAATCGGAAAATACTTGGGCGAATCAAGCGCTCCTCCGGACGCAGCTTCGCCGCGCCGGAGAGTATCACATTAGAAGCCATCTCAAAAAACGGATTTTGGCCCAAGATGTAGGCGGAAGCGGATTTCAAACCGCAGGCATACTGCAGTATGTTGAGGATTTGAAATCCGGTTCCAACACCCAGATTGGGCCAAAAGACTTTTTTGAGATGGCTTCTAGACTGCCCACGAAGGAGATGCGATGAAAAATGAAAGATCCTACGTACTAGACGACGATAGCCTGGCTGCCCAGCGCCTGAGAATGCTCGATTCAACGTATGGTCCAGCCTCACGGAGATTGCTGTCTCATCTTATCGAACCAGGGATGCGAGTTGCAGATTTCGGGTGCGGGCCTGGCCTGCTCACGAATTGGGTCGCTGAGCAGATGGGTCCGGAAGGGTATGTTGTCGGTGTCGATTCAAGCGCGGAGTTTATTGCTTACGCGCGTTCCCAGGCGGCGAGCCTCAAACGGAACGGAGTGCAGTTCACTAACTCGGATGTGCTCGCTACGCCGCTATCGCCAAGGGAGTTCGACCTGGTGTTCTGCAGATTCCTCTTGGTACATCTGCAGCGACCACTCGACTGTCTGCGTGAGATGGCTAGGTTGCTCAAACCTGGTGGGTGGCTCGTCGCCGAAGAGTGCGAGTTATCGAGTGGCTTCACGGAGCCCCACTGCCCTGAATACCAGATGATGCTCCAGGCCATGGTTCAGATAGGCCTCGCAATCAATGTGGACTATGACTTGGGCCCAAAGCTTCCTGGTCTGTTTCGGGCGCTCGGATTCGAGCGCCTGCAAATCCATGTGCAACAGCCAACCTACATGCAAGGGGAGAAGAAACGATTCTGGGAATACACTTTCATTGAGGGTGCAGAGAAGGCGATTGCCAGCGGACTGACAGCTCGTGAGAAGGTTGAGCGGTTAGCCAACCGAGTCTCCGCGATCACTTGCGACACTGAGACAGTTGTGGGTCTCTCTCGTAGCTTTCAAGTCTGGTGTCAAAAGCAATAGTAAGGTTGGAGGGTCGATCTGCAAAAAGGCTCTCATCAATTGACCTTACGGTAGAGTTCATCGACCTGCTCCCAATTGATGATTTCAAAAAAGGCTGCCACGTAATCCGGTCTGCGGTTCTGATACTTCAGGTAGTAGGCATGCTCCCACACATCAACTCCCAGGATCGGGGTACTGCCCTGGCTGACAGGATTGTCCTGGTTGGGTGTGGTCACGATTTCCAGTTCTCCCTTATGGACTGTCAGCCAGGCCCAGCCGCTTCCGAACAGCAAGGTCGCGGCTTTGGAAAAGTCCGCCTTGAACTTGTCAAATGAACCGAATTTGCGCGCAATGGCATCAATAGCGGCTCCTTTTGGCGCCACGTTTTTTTTCAGCAGCGGCCAGAACAAGCTATGGTTATAGTGACCGCCGCCATGGTTGCGTACGGCGCCGCGGATGCTTTCCGGCACCTCGGATAAATTTCTGACAAGCTGGTCGACGCTGAGCTTTTTCAGCTGGTCATGGCCCTCAAGGGCGCCATTGAGCTTGTCGACGTAGGTTTGATGATGTTTGGTGTGATGGATCTCCATGGTACGTGTATCGATGTACGGCTCCAATGCATCATAGGCATAGCCGAGTTCAGGCAAAGTATGCTTCATGGCACAACCTCCTGTGATTGCATATATATTATCGGATCGCCGGCAACCGGCCGGACATGGCCCGCCCTTTCAGCACCTGTTGGGCAATATGCAGGCAAAGGGTTGGGATGATCCTGAATGATGTCAAGTATGGACCGGGGAAAGATTTCTTTACAACTTGCGATCTCTATTCGAATCAGTATTTGATGGGCTTAAACTTCTTTTTGGCGAACCGCAAACAGGACATTCGGTATAAGTCCTGTTCAGTCATCATCTTTCCAAGAAATGCATTCAACGGGACAAGACTATAGAAGTGGTTTCAGAACCTTTAGAGCAATTGGCCTCCAAGAAAGACCTGAAATCAGTCTCCGGTCACTGAATCAAATTTCAATAAAAAATTTTCTCAGCAGCATTTATAGAAGCTGCATTTCGACATGTCGGATCCTTCACAGCAATATGATCCGACCTTACAACCACAAGCGTCTATTACATGGTAACAGTATGACTTAACAGCAGAATTGCTGCTTTTTTTCTTCTTATCTTTATCTTTCATGGTAGTTCTCCATTTAATGTGTTTATAAATAAACATGCTGAAATTTAATAATGTAACTCCTCAAGCATGTATTAAAAACCGAAGTGCTCAGTATTACAGTATAGAAACTATTTTTTACCAGTCAACTCAAGTTGACCATCTTATTTTTGGATTATAATATTGTTGATCAGATGATCAATCGTTACTGGGCTTACTCATTTCACAGCTTTTGGGGGATCAATGAGTCCTGAACCTTCTAAAAAGAAGTACGGCCGGCTTTTTCGCGAAAAGTTGCTCTTCAACCATCAAGGAACGTTTCCCATCCTTGGACGTGCTGATGCACAGGGGCTCATCGATGGTGTGGCATTTATCGGGCTTGATTCCATGGAAGCGGCAATTTCTCGAGACTATTATTTTGGAGCCCAGGGTAAAATAGGCAACCCCCAACTGAAACGACTAAGCGAAATGCTGGATTCCGAGGAAGTGAAAAATGCATCTGCACAGGTGGTATATCTGCATCATCATCCATTCGATCCACAGCCCAACATGGAGCTCCATGATGCTGAGGGCTTAAAAAAAGTCCTTAGCGGAAGAAACGTTGATATTCTTCTTTTCGGTCACAATCACAATGGCTGGAAGTGGAACGGTTGGTGGGATATTGCAAGGTGCTACGACGCAGGTACAAGTACGCGAAAGGAAGGCAAAGCCGGATATCACCGAATCATGGCAGCTGGCGGCAATGGCTCTGCAGACTATGACGGAGATTTTTTCGGGAATCTGAAAAGATTTGAAGAGACGGCTTAGCGCGTTGAATGACATCGCCTTCAACGGCTCCGCCGCCTATAGTTCCCGAAATACCGCCGTTGCGGTAGACCATCATCTTCGAGCCCGACGTCAGGGGCGGGGAACCCCTGTCGCCGATGATGGTCGCAACGGCTAATGCCTGCCCGTCGAGGAGGGCTTGATGGATTTCGTGAAACACAGCCCCTATGTTTTACTTCCCATATCTTCTACCCCTTGACCAGCAGTTCCCTTTTAAAGGGCAGCTCTCTCAGCCGGACACCCGTAGCGCTGAATACGGCATTGGCCACGGCTGGGGCGACCGATGGGAGAACCGGTTCGCCGATTCCCCCGGGCTTGAGGTTGTTCCTGGCGATGTGCACCTCTATTTCCGGCACTTCGGACATGGAAAGGACAGGGTAATCGTCATAATTGGCCGTTTTCACGCCGCCGTTTTCGAAGCTGACCTTTTCATGCAGCGCCACGCTCAGTCCCATGATAACACCGGCTTCGGCCTGGGCCCGGATGGCATCCGGGTAAACGGCGGTGCCGCAGTCCAGAGCGCAGACCATCTTGTGAACGCTGATGCCGCCCTTTTTCCCCACCGACACTTCTGCCATGTGGGCGGCAAATGACCCAAAACAGGACGTTAGGGCAACGCCTCTTGCCCGGCCTTTGGGTGTTGGCGTTTTCCATCCCCCTTTTTCTGCCAGAAATGAAAGAAGGTTGTAGAAACGGGAGCCTTTTTCCAGGTG
>JASFER010000162.1:0-13365 GCA_050124755.1 Desulfobacteraceae bacterium | reverse complement strand
TGAACCGGCCGATCCTGCCGAGGTCTATTCGTTCTACAAAGCAACCGCCCGATTGAGCCGGGAAAAGCACATGCCGGTCATACTGCGGCTCACCACCCATGTGTGCCACGCCAAGCAAAAGGTGGCCTTTGATGGATGGACGCCCCGGCCGCCGGACGACACGCCCCGTTTCGATGTCAGCCATGGGCCGTACATCCCCATCGCCCATCTGGTGGCCCCCATGAAGGAGAGAGCGCTGGAAAACCTGGCGGCGGTCGAAGCTTATGCTGAAAAGACCGAGCTGAACAAAGTGCTTGCCAACGGCCATAAAGAGCGCGGCATCATCACCATGGGCCTGCCGTTCTTATCCCTTATGGATGTGTTGATCGATGCGGATCAAAAACCGAATATTCTCAAACTGGGTATCGTCTATCCCTTGCCGCGGGAGTTGATTCTCTCTTTTCTCGGCGCCCATAAAGAGGTCAAAGTGCTCGAGGAGTTGGACGATGAGCTGGGCAAAGAGATCAAGAGCATGGCCTATGATGCGGGGCTGACCACTAAAATCATCGGCAAACGTGATCGACAAGATTGGATAGGCGAATACACCCCGGACAAGGTTTATGAAGCACTAAAAAAGACATGGCCCGATTTGCTGCCCGAACGAAAAACAGCCGCGGCAGCGGCTGCGCAAGTGCCGGCGCGACCGGCCCAGATGTGCCCGGGATGCGGTCATCGCAGTGCATTTCATGCCGTCAAGCAGGCCCTGTCCCAATCCGATATCACCGTGGCCGATATCGGCTGCCACACCTTGGGATTCCTGCCGCCTTACGAGGTCGGTCAACTGCTCATGTGTATGGGGGCCTCTACGGGAATCGGCTCGGGACTATCCCTGTTCAACACCACCCGCAAAGTGGTGGTCTTTATGGGCGACTCCACCTTTTTCCACGCCGGACTGCCCGGCCTGATCAATGCGATTTTCAATCGTCACAACGTCACCATGATCGTCATGGAAAACGGCACAACGGCCATGACCGGTCATCAGGATCATCCTGCCAGCGGGCGCAACTTCAATGACGTGACCGAAAAGATTCCCATTCGCAGCGTACTGGAAGGTTTCGGCATCGATTCCATCTTCGAGATTGACACCTATCAACAGGAACGTCTGGCCGGGTTGGTGAAAGCGGCTGTGGCCATTGACGGATTCAGCGTGGTGATCGCGCGGCATCCATGCATGCTCAAATTTACGCGTGAAGCCAGGAAAAAGCCGAATTATCAGTTGCGCCAGGTAGATATCGATCAACAGATTTGCGAGCGTCTGCATAATTGTGTGGCCCAATTCGGATGCCCCACATTCACACGGGCTGAAGATGGCCATATAGAGGTCAATACCGATCTTTGCATTGGAGACGGCTCTTGTGTTCAGACTTGCCCGAGCAAGGCCATAACGGCTCCGACCCTAAAGTTGCATAAAAAAGATGGCAAAAGGTTTAAGTTTAGGGAAGAGGAGGGCCATGAAAACATTTAACATCCACTTATCCGGCGTGGGCGGGCAAGGTATCGGCCTGCTCAGTGAAACCATCCTCCGGGCTGCAGACCATGCCGGGCATACGGTAAAAGCCGTCGACACCCATGGTTTGGCCCAAAGGGGCGGCATCGTTGTCTCCCAGATCCGCATGGGCGGCGCCGTCCATTCGCCTTTGATCCCCATGCACCAAGCCGACCTGGTGGTTTCATTGGAAAAACACGAAGCCTTGCGTGCAACGGCTCGATTTGCCAAAGAAGAGAGCACTTTGATTTATTATAACACTGTATGGCAACCTTTGGATGTTCGTTTGGGTCGTGCCTCACAGGTGAGCACTGAAGACATTCAATCCTTATGCCAAAAGCTCTCTGTGCGTATCATCGAAATATACCACCCGGACCTGGAAGAAGCCCGGATGCAAAATGTAGCGCTGTTGGCCGGAATAGACCGTGAAGGCCTGATTCCCCAAATTGAGAGCCGTCACTACCGCCGGGCCATGGAGGATTTGATGGCCGGCACCATGCTGAAGAAGAATTTGGCGCTTTATGAATCTCAACGATCTGCTGCCTGAAGCTGGATGCGCAGTGCGTGCTGTCCGATGCCTGATGTTGGTTGCGCCGTTGTTTATGCCGGTGAATGTGATGGCAGAGTGCGACATGGAGCGTTTTGAGAAACAACGAAATAGAATGGTGGATGAGCAAATTGTCGCCCGGGGGGTGAGCAATCCATCCGTCATCAATGCCATGAGGGTCGTTCCGCGGCACGGTTTTGTGCCCCTGCGTCTGCATGGGCGGGCATATCTCGACGGCCCGCAGCCTATCGGTTTCGGGCAAACCATTTCCCAACCTTATATCGTTGCGGTTATGTCAGAGTTCCTCTATCTTCAGCCGGGTGAGCGGGTCTTGGAGATCGGCACGGGTTCGGGATATCAAGCGGCTGTTTTAGCGGAGATGGGCGTTGAGGTTTTCACCATCGAGATTGTCGCACCGTTGGGACATCAGGCCAAGGCTCTCCTGCAATCCATGGGGTACCGCAACATTCAAACCAAAATAGGAGACGGTTACAAGGGATGGCCGCAGCAAGCCCCTTTTGACGGCATCATTGTAACCTGTGCGCCATCACAGATTCCCCAACCCCTCCAGGACCAACTGGCTGAGAATGGCCGCATGGTGATCCCTGTCGGATCGGTTTACAGCCACCAACAGCTCTTTCAGTTGAGAAAGATCATAGGACACATCCAGAAAGAGAAAATCTTCGACGTCCGTTTTGTTCCCATGGTGGATGAAAAAGGCAAGGGATATTGATGATGGGTTCGCAAACACCGATAAGACCAGGTATCATCGAAATTACGCCATCGATCCATACGAAGAATATTACCGCATCGGCAGTTTGATGTTCCCGGTGGGAAAGGTGCACAGCTATTTTTTGAGATAGCCAAAGCGAATCACAATTGCGTGATAACCGTGTCTGCTAAATCGGACTGAAATTAATTGTATTTTGTCTAGAAACGCTAGAATTAGTAGCTAATTAGCACATATTAGTGAATGTTAATATGATGGCCGAATTTAGTTTACGCGGTTATCTTAAAAGATTAAGCGGGTGGGATTTATCCCCACCGGTCGGGACAGAGCCCGACCCTACCCGGGAACCCCCAAAACGCCAGGGATCGGAGTGACTCGCGTAGGGCCGGCCTCTGCGCCGGCCTGGCATAAAATCCGATACCTGCAACTTGAGCTTTATGGATAACCGGGTTAGTTTATAATTAACCCCCTGATATAAAAGAGAATGTTTTTTTATTGAAAACAGCGATGATTAAGACTAAAAACAATTAAATCGATTTTTCTAAAGATGCCATTAGGCAATTAATTTTAAGCGCATTAAAAATTGGCTGGGAACCTGATAAAAAAGGGAAGTCCGCATTTTATTTGAATGGTGAGGAAACTGTTCCAATAAATACGTCGAGAACATAACATCTGTTTTCACATCCGACGCGGCTTTGCCGCGTCAGTGAAAAAGGGCGTTAAACCTCAAATTGAAAGAGGTGAAATTGATGAGTAAGAAAACACACCTTTACCTATTATGGACCAATGATAACCGGATTACAGCCGAAAAAATGGTATTTATGTATACTATAAATTCTCTAATTCATGGTTGGTGGGAAAAGGTGACCCTTATTATTTGGGGTGCGCCTGCTAAATTGGTAAGTGAAGACGTCAACATACAAAAAAAAGTTCAGGAAGCATTGGATGCGGGTGTTCACATAACGGCATGCAAGGCATGTGCGGATCAATTAGGAGTAACCGAAGCTTTAGAAAAACTTAAAATTGAAGTGAAATATTGGGGGGCCCCGCTCACAGAGATTCTAGCAAGCGAAGAAAAGCTGCTAACAATATGAATATGTTTAACATACTGCTGCAAGGGACGGCGCATAAACCCGCGCCGTCCCTGAGCAGTGCGTCAGAGATGTAGTACCGAGTTGATAGACGTTATGCCTGGGAAGCGCAGATACCGGTATCACAGAGCATGTCAAATTGCGGCGAACTTGACAGTGCCAAATATAATAGCCACTCCAAATTAGTCAGAATGCAGATTATTCAGATGAACTTTTGAGCATATCGTTGTCGGCATCCATCCAGGCGGGGAACTGTTTCCGGTATCTGCTCAACACGTTATATTCCAAGCCAATTGTTCTGTTGCAGGCTTCATGTGCTTTTTCAAACAATACTTCCCCAAGGGGGTCGATGACAGCGGAGTGGCCGCTGTATTCAAAACCGTTGCCGTCTTTGCCCACCCGGTTGACGGCGGCCACATAGGCCTGATTTTCGATGGCCCGGGATTTTAACAGGGCGCGCCAGTGGGGCGCCCGCTTTGCCGGCCAGTTGGCTACGAAGATGGCCAGATCATAGGCTTGGTTCAAGTTGCGGGTCCAGATGGGAAAGCGCAGATCGTAGCAGATGAAGGGTCGAATGCGCCATCCTTTCAATTCCACTGTCACCCGTTTTTCTCCTGCGGTGTAGACTTTTTCTTCACCGGCATATCGGAAGAGGTGCTTTTTGTCGTAGGTGACCATAGGGCCGACGGGCGAGGCCCATACCAGGCGGTTGTAGAACCGGTCTTGGTCCCGTACCATGACGCTGCCGGTGATCACCGTTTTTATTTCGGCGGCTTTTTGCCGCATCCAGGATACGGCTTTGCCATCCATGGTTTCCGCCAGACCTTCGGCCTGCATGCTGAAACCAGTGGAGAACATCTCCGGAAGGATGATCAGGTCGGTGGGGCTCTCCAAGGTATTGATCCGGTCATCGAATTGGCTCAGATTGCTGTCGATGTCCTCCCAGGCCAACTCGGCCTGCATGATGGTGATGGTTAAATCCTGCATAGTATCTCCGCGGCCTGTTCCAGGGTTCGGTCTTTTTTGGCAAAGCAGAATCTGAGCACCTTGTTGTCCTGCCGGTCATGGTTCATGGTTCATGGTTCGAAGTTCATGGTTCATGGTTCGAAGTTCATGGTTCATCGTTTTTGCGGCGCCATGTATTTTTTTGGGCACATGGTTGATGGCATGTACTTGTCAGAGTGTAGTGAACTGCCATGAAGCACGCTATAATTCAACCTTGGAATTTATTTGATTGGTCTATAGAAATCCAACATATTTCGAGCTTCTTTTTCAATTTCCCTTCGCAGCGATTCGGGTGCCAATACCTGGGCGCCGGCGCCCCATTTTAAAATCCACAGCTTGATCTCTTCGGTGCCGGCCACCTCTGCGGAGAAGATGATGCCGCCGTCCGGCTCCGGTACGATGCGCTGGGTGGGGTGCCACATCTTCTCTTGAACATAGCCGGCCGTCTTGGGCGAAAACCGGATTTGGACGTGGATCGGGTCGCCTTGGAAAACACCGAAAGAGGATTGCATGAACGCTTCAGCGTCAAATCCATCGGGGATCTTAAAAGTATCATCCACCAGGGTAATACGCTCGATGCGGTCAATGGCAAAGAGGCGGATATCTTTTCGCAGGGTACAATGCCCGATAAGATAAAAGGACTCATCATAAAACCAGACTTTATAGGGAGCGACACGCCTGGCAGTGGATGCCTGGCGGCTCATGGTGAAATAGTCGATATCAATATAGCATTGACGCTGGACCGCGTCTTGCACCGCCGCCAATGTTTCCTGAAAGCGTTGGTAGGTCTTGCGCGCTTTGACACCCACCACCAGACTGTTCTCAATCTTCTTTAAATAGCCCAGGTATTCGTCCGGCAATGTGGCTTTCACTTTTTCAAACAGCGAATCCAGGGAATCATAAATGGCCGAGCCTTCCAGAATTTTCAGCATATTGCGGCTGAAGTAGAGGGCCATCAATTCGGTCAAATTGAGGGGAATGGGCATTTGATGGCGGCCGCTGTCCAGGATTGACCAGAGGGTGCGTCCGTCGCTTTTCTCTGAGTAGAGGGGAAAGCCCGCCATCTGCAAAGCTTCCAGATCCCGGTAGACCGTTCGTGAATGCACATCGAGCTCTTCGGATAGCTGGGTGGCCGACCTTCCCATGCGCGCGGCCATCAAGGACTGAATAATTTTCCATTGACGACTGAGTTGGTCACCGCGGGCCATAATATACTCGTTTGGTGCTATCGAGATTAAATGCGTTATCAGAGGTTAGCCGGAGCTTTTTGGGGAAGCGCATTACTTTAACCTCAGCTCAAACAGAACGACTGTTTCGGACTTTGTGTTTGATTGCAGGGTTCGTTTTTGAGCCCGAATATGAAATATGTCTGCCATCTTTTCAAAAAATACGGCACCCGTCGATCGCACCCGCTCCACCAGAACAACTTGGCCGGCGGGGGCCATGTATTTCCGGAACAGGTCGCCCAAGGCGGCAACGGTTGCCTTTTGATAGACGATTTCAGAACCGACGATCAGATCAAAGCTGCCCTCTAATTGGGGTTGGAACCAATCCAGGTAGTGAATCGGTATGTGTTGACATTGATTCAATTCAGCGTTGGCCTTGAGGAATTCCAACGCGTTAGTGTCATACTCCGTCAAAGTGATATGGTGTCCCAGGGAAGCGGCGGCAATGCCGGCCACTCCAAGACCCGATCCCAACTCTAAAATCCGCCGACGGGCATCCACCTCAAGCTCAGCTATGTATTGGGTCAGCACGGCCGAGGCATCCCATATTTTCGCCCACAATGGAAACCCCTTCATCGGATCATCGGGGTTGATGAAGCGGTCGAGGCTTTTGGGTTTGTGAAAGCGCAACGAAACCTTTCCGATCTGAACCGGGAAGATCTCGGTGTCATAGGTGCGCTCAAATTGTTCCATGGAAAAGGGCATCGGCTTTTAACGTTTCATATGGGTTAGACCAAATCCGTTGCATTGGTGATCTGGTTGAAGAAATCGGTGACCTTGTCTTTATGCTCCGACTCCATGTGGGCCATGGCGCTGCGGGGATGCTGGTTCAGTACACCGGTGACCATATAAGGAATATAATATCCCCAGTCGATTTTTTCCCGCCACGGGAAGATGTGGTGCTCGATGGCTTCAATGAGCGGTTTGACCTTGAATTTGGGATTTTTCAAAAAAGAGATCAACAGTTCCAGGGGGCAATTGCCGGCACCGCGGCCGATACCGTACAGGGAGCCGTCCAGATAGTTGGCCCCGTTGATGATGGCGGCGATGGTGTTGGCAAAAGCCAGCTGCTGATTGTTGTGGGCATGGATACCGATGGTTTTCTCCGGCAGGGCCGCCATATATTTTTGGGTCAAGGTGTCGATGTCTTCCGAGTAAAAGGCGCCGAAGCTGTCCACCAGGTAAATGACAGGCACCCGGCATTTGGACAGATCGTCCAATGCCTCTTCCAGGTCCCGGGGGCCCACGGTGGAGACGGCCATCAGGTTGATGGTGGCCTCATAGCCTTTGTCCATGCAATGGTGGGCCAGGGCGATGGCGGCGTCTATCTGGTGCACGTAACAGGCCACGCGCACCATATCCAGGGAGCTCTCTTCGCAGGGGGGGATGTCGTCATAGTCGATACGCCCGATATCGGCCATGGCGGACAGCTTGATTTTCTTCTCACCATTGTGGCCGATGACGCGTTGGATGTCCTCTTCGGTACAGAACTTCCATGGGCCGAATTCATCCCGCGAAAATGCCGATTCGGAACTCAGGTAACCGATTTCCATATAGTCGATACCGGCTTTGGTGTCGGCCAGATAGACCTGCTCTACAAAATCATCTTCAAACTGCCACTTGTTCATCAATCCGCCGTCGCGCACGGTGCAATCCACGACTTTAATCTGAGGACGAAACATGTTCTTCTCCTGTTCATGAATTTGAGCCGGCTTTCGTAATCTGGATCCGCTTTATGAAATCCTTTCGATGGCTTGCAATCCGGCTCTGAAAGCGGCGTCCATGAGCGGGCCGAAGAAATCTGCCTTGATGCCACGCAATATTCCGATGACCGGGATTTCCAGGTTCAAGATTGACCGTTGTTACCCCCTTTGATCTTAAAAATGACTTTTACCAATAACCTACGCCGTTTATCAATGTCAATAGTGTGAGGCTGACAACAGCAATTCTAACTGAACGGTATTCAGGAACAAGAAATCGATCCCGATCCCGATCCCGACACCAATTACGAGGCCGCGGCAAATCGGGATCGGGATCGAAAAGATAGAGAGAAACAGTATGACTCGCGAAAAATAATTTTTAGAAAATCCTTGAACCTGCGTCTGCTGGGGTGAATGACATTCAGTTAGCGAGCTACGCCCTTCGGGCTCGCTCGCCTGCCCGATAGCTCTTATTTGGAAATGTACCAGAATTGCTGGGCTGATAACGGTGATTCTCGGTGAATAGTTCGCGGGCAGGGATAAACCCCATAAGCGCTGAATTAAGAATAATGATAAGACAACCTCTATGCAGGATATCGGATTTTATACCCGGCCGGCGCAGAGGCCGGCCCTACGCTAATCACTCCGGTCCCTGGCGTTTTGAGGGTTTTCGAAGGGTCGGGGTTTATCCCCGCCCGGTTAGAAGGACCATTATGTAAGGATTAGGTGGGTTGCGTCTTGAAGGGGACGGACGTCACCGATGATGGCCGCCGCCGGTGTGCTGGCTTTTTTCAAGGCATAAATGAGATCGGGGGCCTGTTCGGCCGGCAAGGCCGCCATCAGACCGCCGCTGGTCTGGGGATCATAGATGATTTGGGTATGCCAATCCGGATAGGATTGCTCAAAATGGATGTGGTCGGCCACAAGCTTCCGATTAAAGTCATTGACGCCGGTATTCATGCCTTTTCGATACATCTCAAGGGCTTGGTCCATAATGGGTAAATCGTACATGCGAAGTTCGAGGGTCGCCCGGGAGGCTTTGGCCATCTCAAGGGCATGGCCGGCAAGCCCGAATCCGGTGATATCGGTCACCCCATGGATGTCAAAAGCTTTCATTGATTCAGCTGCGCTTCGATTCAGGCAGGTGAGCGCATCAACGCAGGCAGTCATAGCTTTTTCCGATACCCATCCTTTGAGGTTGGCGTTAAACAGCACGCCGCTGCCCAATGGTTTGGTCAGCACCAAGGCATCTCCGGGTAGAGCACCGCCATTGGTCCAATAGCGATCGGGATGAACCACCCCAACCACCGAAAGGCCGAACTTGGGTTCGTCATCTTCCACAGAGTGACCGCCGGCCAGTACGGCTCCGCCTTCCGTGATTTTGTTCAGGGCTCCGGCCACGATACGGTTCAAATCTTCAGACGGCAACTTTTTCGATGGAAAGCACACCAGGTTGAGGCAAACTCTAGGTTCACCACCCATGGCGTATACGTCACTGATGGCGTTGGCGGCGGCGATTTGTCCGAATTGATATGGATCATTCACCGGTGGGGTTATAAAGTCGGCGGTGGTGACAATGGCCAGATCGTCCGTGAGACGATAGATTCCGGCGTCGTCGTTGGTTTTATAACCCACCAACAAATTGGGATCATCTGCCTTGGGCAGACCCGCCAACAGTGCGCCAAGCCCGACCGGGTCGATCTTTGCCGCTCAACCGCAGGTCTTTGACAGGCTTTGCAGAGTTGGCTTTTGAAGTAATTTAAACAGTGACACAGTCAATCGCTTTATTTAACTTTTTCAAGAGGATATTTGGCGCCTTTCCAGGCGAATACGCCTCCGGGATGGCGGTAGACGTTTTTATATCCCAGTTTCACGGCCCAGGCCGCACCGTTGTGGCTCCGTGTGCATTTAACAAATCCACAGTAAATTACAACGGTTTTATTCTTATCCGGCCCCAGCAGCGCCTCGAAATCATTTTGATTTTTTCCGTCCGTCTCTTTGGTATCCCAAACGGTCATGTCCGGAATGGGAAATAGAAACTGCTTGGCTCCCGGCACATGGCCCTTTTTATAGCTGGCTTTGTACGGCATGGTATCCACAATAATCATCTCTTTACCGCTGTCGATCCATTTTTTCAGTTCGGCCGTTGTTACAATTGAATAGCCGCCGCGTTCCACTTCGCGCAGCAATTTGACTGCGCCGGCCTCTTTATCAACCTCTTTTTCAAATTTGTTTTTAGCCGTTGCCGGCCCGCCCAGACAGAATACCAATACCAATGCAATTACTAAGATACCGATCTTTCTCATCTTTGTTCATCTCCTTTTAGTTGTATATTTGTATACGGTTGAAAAAGTAAGGGGGGATATGGATTGCCGTCGCCTGTGGTAATAGAGATAGCCAATGCCTGCCAGCATGACAAAGTCGCGATAGAGGGCCGGCCGCAGGCCATGGTACGCCTCGGTCTCGGGATCTCCGGGGCCGAAACAACCACAGTCCACATCCAGGCCCATCCATAATCCGTAGCCCAGGATCAACATGAAAAGAACCAGCAGACCGGTGATAAGACCCAGGGTATATTGAAGATCGAATATCAATCCCAACCCGGCTACCAGTTCAATGGCCGATAACAACATGGCTATGGGAAAAACGGTAATTTCCGGAATAAGTCCGTAGGATTCAATGATGATGGCAAAGCTTTGCGGGTCCAATAGCTTGCTGACGCCGCTCCACACAAAGACGGCGCCTATGCCGAGGCGAGTTAATCGATAAAACCACAAGAGCCCATCTATGGAAGAAGGTGTTGTTGAAAAGTTGACTGTGCCGCGCATCGATGCGGTTCGGGCGGCGTCCTGTGTCTGGCGTTGTTGAGCTGAAAGCATAAAAACCATTGATACTGATGCACATGATTATCGAAACGGGAATATAGATAGAAAGAACCAATAAGTAAAATTGAAAATATAGATGTTTTGTTGTTGAGGCATAGAAAAAAAGAATAGATGCCGCTTGACTCTAAAGGGAACGGACCTACGGCCGATGAGAAAAAGCGCATGGGGGCCGCCCATTCTCTGCACCGTCAACAGCAATCATCGCATTAATATTGCTGTTTAACCTGTATCGTGGTAGATTTTTAACAAAATCAGTGCAAATGAAAATGGTTTAAGCCCATTCCCCATTGTAATTCATCTTGCTGCCCCGAGTGCTCGGTTTATTTCCTGAAGCTTCTATCCCCATCCGCCAGTGGACTTGAGCTGTAACAGACCAGTGCTTTAATCGTTACCGTTGTATCGGTGCGCATGGCATCCGGAACGAAAGCCCCCTTTCAAGTCCGGCAGGCTAACCTTGGCTTCTTCGATATCAAGCGATGGTTTTGCTGCCAGCGCTGGAATGCGGGATCAGATTTTTAGATCACCTGCATTCCAATACGGGTGTGTTGAAAGGATGCATTCATATGAAAAATGGGGGAAAACTATCGTTATCCTTATTGATAGTTTGCATATTTGCAGCGGCCGGTTTTGCCGCCGACGTTGCCGGTAAGAAGGTTTTATTTATTGATTCATACCACTTAGGCTATGATTGGAGTGATGGGGTCGTCGACGGTGTCAGGGAGGTGCTGAAAGAGACAGAGGCCGAACTGCGCATATTCAGGATGGATACCAAACGCAACCAATCCGAAGACTTCAAACGACAGGCGGCGTTGCAGGCCAAAGCCCTGATTGAAACCTACCAGCCGGACGTGGTGATCGCCTCCGACGACAATGCCTCTAAATATTTAATCCAGCCCTATTATCGAGACACCGACCTGCCTATTGTATTTTGCGGAGTGAACTGGGATGCGAGTGTCTATGGATATCCCTATGCCAATGCCACCGGCATGGTCGAAGTAGAGCTGCTTGAGCCGCTGGTGGCCCAGTTGCGTCAATTGGCCAAAGGCGACCGGATCGGATTCCTGGTCATCGGCGGAACGACTTCCGAAAAAAACTATACCTACCACCCTAAAATCCTGGGAAAGCCCTACGATAAAATATATTATGTGATGACGTATCACGATTGGAAGGAGCGTTTTCTCAAGCTCCAGGATGAAGTCGATCTCTTGATAATCGGTAATCCCCAGGGCCTTTCCGGCTGGGACGAAAATGACTTTATCGATTTTGCCGCCCGGCACACCCGCATACCCACCGGCGCCACCATTGCCTGGGCCAAAAAATTCACACTGATGGGATATATGCGCATTCCCCAGGAACAGGGCAGATGGGCCGCCAGGGCTGCCCTCAAGATCCTGCGCGGCACATCTCCCTCGGCCATACCCATGGCGCAAAACCGGCAGGGCAAGCTGATCATCAACCTGCGCCTCGCCAAGCGGCTGGGCGTCACCTTCGATCCGGCGGTGTTCAAACGGGCGGAAATTATCAACCCTTATCCCGGGAAAAAGGTGTTCTATGTGAATTCCTACCATGCCGGGTATCCCTGGAGTGACGACATTGAAAAGGGCATCCGCAATGTATTGAGAAATACGGAAATCGAATTGAAAGTCCACTACATGGATACCAAGATGAAGCGATCCGAGGCTGAAAAAAAAGAGGCCGCGCTGAAGGCCAGGCAGGCGATTAACGCCTTTGCACCGGATGTGGTGATTGCCTCGGATGACAATGCCTCCCAGTACCTGATCATGCCTTTTTACAAAGATGCCGATCTGCCCGTTGTGTTCTGCGGCGTTAATGGCGACAGCTCCAGATACGGGTATCCCTATCGCAATGTGACCGGAATGGAGGAGATTGATCGCCAAGACATCGCTTTCAAACTGTTACGCCCTTATGCACAAGGGGATCGCAAAGGGTATCTGGTGGCGAACACCGTCACAAGCAAATACCTGGTGCAATATGCAACAGAGGAACTGGGAGTGAAATTCCACAAAGTATATATGCCGGGCACCTTTGCGGAGTGGAAAAATGCCTATCTTCGGCTCCAGAACGAGGTGGACATGTTCATCATAGGCTCTAATGCCGGTGTTATCGGATGGGATGAAAAGGACTTTACCCAATTCGCGTTCCAGAACGCCAGAATTCCGACCATCACAGGCTTTTCATCCGCCATGCCCTATGCCATGATCGGATACACCATTTTACCCGAAGAGCATGGTGCGTGGGCCGCGGCCGCGGCCTTGCGCATTATCGACGGGGAACGCCCCGGGGATATCCCCATCGCGCGAAACAAACAAGGCAGGCTTTTCCTGAACCTTCGGTTCGTGAAGAAACTCGGTGTGGTCATCGACCGGGCCGTTTACAGCCGGGCGGAAATCATTGAATGAAGATCAAGCCTAAAACCAATTTATTTATTCTCTTCATCATGGTGGGGACTGCGCTTCCATTGGTGGTAGCCGGGTATTTGACCATCAATCGAATCATTATCACCGACAGCACGACCATGCTTTCAAGAGAACTGGCCCATATCGATTTGAACATTCGGCACAGTCACAGCGAGCTCGAAAGGGCCGGGCTGTTAAACCTGAAAAGCTATGTCGAGGCTGAAAAGCAGCAAGTGCTC
>JASFER010000161.1:0-13404 GCA_050124755.1 Desulfobacteraceae bacterium | reverse complement strand
CCCTCAAAACGCCAGGGATCGGAGTGATTAGCGTAGGGCCGGCCTCTGCGCCGGCCTGGCATAAAATCCGATACCTGCAACTTGAGCTTTATGGATAACCGGGATAACAAAAATTGGTAAGATGTACAGAATGTATCAGGTCGCAGACGATAGCATTGTTTTGAACCCAGGTGAACTGATCGCCGAGTTTGAATATGACATAGAAAAGGATCAATATATTGGACGTCACAAGTGGGGAGGCGAGAAAAGGGGCCCTATTTCTTGGGGCTGCGATAACGGGCTACATTTAACCATCATTAATAACGACACATTTTTCATGGTTGATAATAATGGGGTAATGATTGCACATCCGATAAATTGGGTCAATGTAGGCAGATCTTTGGAATTCTTCGCTTTTGAGCCAACTGTTATTCAGGCTGTTAAAGACGGTCGAGAAGCATCACAGATTAAGATTTCCAAAACGACAGGGAATAGAAACTATTACCAATTTGTACCTGTAAAAATTGGAAGTATATATAAACCGTGGAGTCTTGTAATTAGTCTAAGGCCTGATTGGTTGAACGGTAGAGGTCCAAAGGTTTCATGGTGAAACATATAAATGGATAAATCCGAACATCTGGTTTCACCAGATTCGGACCACCATGCGGTCCTCACTGGTTAACCCAAGAAAAAAATTTAATGCGACGCGAACTCATTAAAGACAGTAAATTCCTCAGTTTTATCCTTCGCCATGATCCATCTGCTATAGGCGTAGAACTGGACGATGCAGGCTGGATTGAAGTGTCCAGGCTTCTTTGTGCGTTGCAGCTCCATCGTCCTCAAATAACGCGAGAGCGATTGATTGAAATCGTCGAGACAAACGACAAGAAACGGTTTGCATTCTCGGAAGACCGAGAAAGCATTAGAGCCTCTCAGGGACACTCGATTAGTATAGACCTTGGACTGCCCCCAACCTTACCTCCGTCGCTGCTCTACCATGGGACATCCGCGCGCAATTTGAAATCGATCCGGAACCATGGATTATTGCGAGGTCAACGACATCATGTTCATCTTTCACCAGACGAAAATACCGCGATTAGAGTGGGCTCACGACACGGGAAGCCAGTTGTTTTACGAATTGAAGCCGAAAGAATGACTCAATCCGGCTTCACCTTCTATGTTTCAGAGAACGGTGTTTGGTTGACTGAGTATGTCCCACCATCATTCATAATGGTGCAAAATGACCAAAGCGAATAACGAAGTGTACTTTCATGAAGACGACTATTGCCAACAGGAGATTCTGCCATTGGCAGCGCTTGATTTTTGTCGGAATCAAATCACCGAGATCGACGCGTTTGCAACCAACCATCAGGCCCCAGGTGGTATCGGTTGGACTGAGATGTATATGAGAGAAGATTCACCTGAGAAACTGAGTGACCTTGGAATCACATTTGAGTCGTTCCGAGCTATATGGAATATCAATTAGTCCTTCAACTTCCGGCAGATAACAATACTGATTACGACTTGCTTGTTGAAATTGGGAGCCGTCTCGAAACCGATTTGAGAAATGAGCATTATGTGGATGGTCATGATTAAAGTGTGATACATCCACCCCCTTGTCAACAGGATGCGTGCGAACCGATTTCAGACCGTACGCACTGGCCGATCATGGCTCCTTTTTTCCCAAGGCCGCTTCATCGGGATGGATGCGCCAGGTGACCAGCGGCGAAAGCAGGTACAAAAGCATGAAGCCCAGGCTGATTTGGCCCAGGTAAGGTGTGAACACACAGAAAATTACAGCGATCACCGCCAATCGGCCAAGCCAGGCATGGCGGCTCATTGCGCGGCCGATGTGAATGTAGCGTATGGGATAGACGTTCATGATGATTGCGCAAAAGACCATCATTCCGGCGGCGACATACCCCCAAAAGCCAATCCATCCCGGAAATCTCTCCAGGGCATGTTCATAAATGACGATGGGTGAGAGGACCAGTAATGCGGCGGCGGGTGTCGGCATGCCTTTGAAAAAGCCCGGGATCGGGTTTATGTCGATGGTGAAGTAAATCAGGCGAGCCATGCCGGCCACCGCGTAGCATATGGCGATCCATGCCACTGGAATGGAATTGAAACGGCTTTGCCCGAAAGACATCAGGGCGATATAAAAAATCCAACCTGGAACAATGCAGAAGCTGACGGCATCCGCGAAATCATCCATAAGGTTGCCCAGGTTTACTTTTCTCTTCTCCTCCATTTTGGGTAGAGGTTCCGTCAGGCCCAACCGCCGGGCCACGGCGCCGTCCAGCTTGTCGAAGGTGGCCGCGCCGATCAACATGAAATACATCTCGCGGAAACGTCCCTGGTAGGCAAAGAACACGCCGATGAGTCCCATCATGGCGTTCATCACCGTCAGGGCGTTGGGAAAAACCGACAGGATTTTACGTCTGAGTGCCTGATCGCCGAGGCACAGTTCGTCGAGACACGTCGAACCATATTTACGGCAATAGCCGGCGATGGAACCAAAATTGATGATCAGGAATAATATTTCGATAAAGAAAAGGATTCGCAATGGCAGTGTCCCCAGCCAGCAAATCCAGTTATGGATCCAGGAGGAAACAACCTGCGGTACATAGAAAGCATGCGCGTAGAGCAAGGCGCTGACCGGGGCCGCCACGACCGTTCGCAGCCTTTTGAATTCAACGGATTCAGGTTCACTGCCCTGTCGCAGGCCAAAGCTGCGCATGAACCCGGCGAAGTTGTCGCGGATCAGCACTATAACCGTCAGCATGAGCACGAAAATGGCATGCAACAGCTGCATGCGGGAGGGCTGCAGGCTGATCAGGCGCCACATGGTGCCAACGGCGACAACGGGAAAAATGATGGAATAAACCAATTTGTCCATGATGCGGTCAGCCAGCGGCGCCAGTTGGGCCTGTGGCCGGTAGCGAGCGGCCAACCAGCCATCGATAAGGTCAAATGTCATGGACAACAATAAAAAGCAAACACCTGAAATATAGGCTGTCGCATTCCGGCTCCGCATCACCAGAAGGGCACATACCATTCCGCCGAAGACCAACGCAGGGCGCCCATAGACCAGCACGGCCGTTAATTTCGCTGCAAGATTCGTGTGTCCCAATGCACCTAATATCCTTTATGGTTATTCGCGATTGAAGATACCCAACACGCCCACACATTCTTAACGGCAGCTTGCAAGTATGGGGAACGATCGTGTAAAATTGTACCACAATGAATTAATTTGTCCAAGTTACTTGGTTGTGACCAAAACGGCCTCTGAATTGCGGAATGAAACCGTCACCTTGCGGTATATTCTGAGTACTCCAGGTTTTCAGCATCGGTAAAACCTGCCCCGGATAGCAGATACATGTCGTTTAAGAAATCATGTGCCACGGTTTGGCTAAACAAAGCCTTTTACCAATGTTAAACCGCCCGGATATGCGATTGTATTTAATCGCCGCCATAACCGATGGGGACCTTTTTCATATTAGCCTCCCCAATTTCAATTCTAATCGAATTTCAAAAATACGTGCGCGCTAAGTCTTCCGAATTAACAATAGACCAACACCCGCCCCCAACTACGTGAAAATCAAGTTATTTCTCTATAATTCCTATGGGTTGTCTGAAATGGTTACGCCGCTGACAGGGATTTATTGAGAGGTTGCACCGAAATGTCGTTTTTTTCCTATACGATGCTCATTCTCATTGATAGCATTGGGCCTCAGCTTTTCGGATAGATGCTGCAAACCGGCATAGGGAAGGTGCCCTTATTGGGCCCTTTCGGAGCGACCCTGTTCATTCGGCCCAACGTTATAGAGAGTGGAGGATTTGCTTGTTTTTCGAAGAACATCGCCCTCACCCAGCCTTAAAATACCTCATAAGATGCTACTGGATACTGGCAATACCAGCCCCCATGGCCGTTCAGCAGGAGCGTAGATTTCTGGCTGAAGGAGTGCAATTAGTATTCAGCTCGGCCAATCCCATAGAGCAGGTGGGCACTGCCAGCGAACCCCTTACGCCCCACCGCAGTTACATTTTCGGCTCCATGACCACGCCTAAGCGGATTCGAACGCTTGGTCGAATGGAGGTGTTGGGAGTCTGTTTTCGGCCAGGAAGAGCCGATCCTTTCATTTCCTATCCGGCCGGTGAGTTGACCAACAGGTGCATAAGCACAGACGACATCATGCCCTCTGAGGCTTTGCAGAACGTTGAAAGAATGCTTAAGGATTGCCATACGACAAATGAGCGAATTAAAATCTTGGATCTTCATTTTCTTCATCGGCTTGAAAAAGGGGTGAGCAAGGATTTCTCCACCGCCGCAGCTGCTGATTGCATAGAGACAAACAGAGGCCGGGCAAATATATACAGCCTTGCAAAATCGGTAGGCTGGAGCACCAGACAATTAGAGCGTCGCTTTAAAGAGCGGGTCGGCATGTCACCAAAACAGCTTTGCCGTAATGTTCGGTTTAAGAGCGCGTTTCAGCATCTTTCCTCATCCCGTCGCGACACCTTTGCTTCAACAGCAATGGATTGCGGCTATTATGATCAGTCCCATATGATAAAAGATTTCAAACACTACACCGGTACAAGTCCAGCAGCTTTCTTCAGGGAACCACAAGCCATGGAGGGGCTCTTTACCGGCAACTTCTGAAGCCTGCTGCGTGCCTTATGCCAGTTAGACTATACAATCCCGGAGGTTACCAAGTGAATAAGTCAACCGAGCAACTTATCAGAATCATAGGTAATCAATCATAAATTTTACGCAAGGAGGTTCGATCATGGTTCAACTGCAAGAAGGGTGGAAGGTAGAAGGCGTCTTCAATGATGCCTGCGCGTCCGAGGGGGTCTGTCCCTATTACTTGGGAAGGGATGTTCAAAATGGTTGTCCTCATTTCTGGGTTTTCAGAATCCGGAATGGCAAAGTCAACGGCATCGACCTTGGCAATACTACGGTCATGTACACCGGGGATACAGCAGCGCATTCATCCTTCCAAGACCTTATTCAAAATGGATCGGAAGGAGAAATCTACATCAGCGATACGGCTACGAGGGAACAGCGGGAGGTGCTGGATGCCCTGGCGGTCCAGAGTCTCGGAGGCTTTCTAATGAAGAATGTCTCTCGAACCGAGTATGTGAAAATGGAAATACACGAGGAAGGTCAAAGTATTCATTTCAAGATGCCTTATGGAGAAATGAAGCAGAGTCTTACGACAGGAGGCGACGGGAAGACACCTGTTCGGGTCGAAAATCATATATTGCCCATGCTGACGGATGTCAAGACTTGCCACACCCATTTCTGGAGATACCAGTGGGATCAGCGGCAATTCGATTATTGTGACCGAAACGGTGTCTGGGCGGATTTCACATTTGTAGGATGATCGGAAAAAATCCTCGAGATGAATCCCCCCACAGCTTTAAATGTCAATATTCGACATGATCAGACGCTACACATCTACTCCAAAAAGCCGAGGTTCTTTGGGATAGCTGAAAAATTGGCTTAATCCGTTGGCAATATTTTTCATCATGCTGTCTTCCCAAACTCTCGCACCTTCGGGACAGATTTTAATACAAGCACAACAGCGAATGCATTGTTCGATTTCTGTTACAACGTGCCCATTAATTGAAATGGCAGCAGTTGGACAAACACTGACACATTCGCCACAAAGTGTGCATGTGTTTTCTTTCGTCACTGGCGAAACAGCCATTGGTCGCGCACCGCCGGCCGAATATGGAAATCTGCCGGAAATATAGAAATCCTTCAGGGTGTCAGGTGATTGTAACGCTATGACTTTATCTTTAATTTTTGCTCCAAATTCCATTGCTATTTGAAGATCATTGCTATCGGGGCGACCATTTGCGATAGGGACATCCTTTGTTGCAAAAGAGTGCTCCCCGATGAATGCACCACCGGCAACCGGACTAAAACCTATCTCAATTGCAAGATTTTTAAGTTCCAGCAGTGCATCTTCAAACTCACGGTTCCCATATACAACTACAAGCGTCGCTGAGGTTTTATTTGCCTTTAGCTGTCTGAATCGCTTGATTGCATCAACCGGCAAACGACCACCGTAAACAGGTGCCCCTAGTATTACGTGCTCATCTGAAAAGGGTGGAATTGTTTGTTGAGCCCCTTTCGGAAGGGTCAGATTAAAATGTTCGACATCTTCAACAGTGATCCCTTTGGCAATGCTTTCCAATACTTTTTGAGTGGTTCCAGTGGGTGAAAAATAGATGAGTTTTACCTGTTTAACTTCCATTGTTATCTCCTTTTGCTTGTGCTAATAAAAAATAGCCATTCCTGATTTCTATAGTGACTAACGCAGTTGTTAGAATTCGTAGTGGAAAATATATTGCAAAGGGACCGTGATCTTATCGCCAACTGCCTTAGGATAACACCCGGGATTTGGATGAACATATCGTAAACTTCCTTATTCATTAGGCTACCTCAAACCGAACATTGAAAGGGATGGTGTGGATCGCACAGTAAGAAAGCCGCTTGAATTTTTTGAACTTAGTTAAACCCATGCAGGACAAACTAAATGCGTTCAACTGAAATTAGAGGCAATCCCAAATCACGAATTCGAGCAAGCAACCCATGCAATGCTGATTGATCTATCTGTCTGCCGGTCAAGATGGTCACATCGCCCTCGGATTCGATTGTCACGCCCTCAAACCAATCCGACCATTGGCTGCCGAGTATACCTTTTATTTTTATTTGAAAGTTTGCAGGACCATGACTTGTGTTTTGCGTTGCCATTAATCGTTTCCTTTAAAAAAATCCGTCTGTTTTAAAAAAACACTAAGCCACGCGAGCGAAAATGTAATCGTCCAAAAGTATGATTTTAGAGGATGATTTTTATGGTTCAAGGAGAGGGGAATTAGCGGGAAATAAAGTTACGCGGTTATCTTAAAAGATTAAGCGGGTGGGGTTTATCCCCACCGGTCGGGACAGAGCCCGACCCTACCCGGGAACCCTCAAAACGCCAGGGATCGAAGTGATTCGCGTAGGGCCGGCCTCTGCGCCGGCCTGGCATAAAATCCGATACCTGCAACTTGAGCTTTATGGATAACCGGGTAAAGTTATTCGGATGGGTTTTTCTTATATTATGAATAGTTACAATTATGTATAGTTGTAATCTTTTTTAGTTTCTATGGTTCTACAAGTCGACATGATAAACAATTTCATCCGCTGCAAGGAAAAACATGAACAACATGCAATAGCGCCGCCTCGTTACTTTAAGAGACCCAATTCTTTCGCCTTGACGATCGCCTCGGTGCGGCTGTGTACATTCAGCTTTCCATAAATGTTCCGGAGGTGTGTTTTGACAGTACTCATTGAGATAAAAAGTTCTTCTGTGATTTTTTTATTAGACAGTCCAGCGGCAATGAACCTCAAAACTTCCAGTTCCCGTTCACTCAACCCTTCAATCGGGCCGCCATCGCTTTGCATTATCTGTCTTAACCTGAACGCGGGCAACAGCTTCTTTACAAACGCGCGGGGACTTTTGCCCTTGGCATCAAGGGTCTTCTCCAATAATTTTGCTATATGCGGGCCTTCGTCGACAAAAACGCGGGTATAACCTCCCGGTTCGGCAAGGGATAAGGCCTTCTTTAGGGCGGCCATGGATTCGGTTTCTTTGTTTAATTTCTTGAGGGCCAGGGCTTGCAGGATAAGCGTTTCGATTTGATTCAATACTCTGCCGGCTTTTTCGTCTTCCGCAATCAAACGGTTCAGCAGTCCCAGGGCATCATCGAACCGGCCCTGTGCAAGAAGTATTCTCGCAAACATGACGTGTTCTGCTTCATGCCGTATGGTAAGCGCGCCATCCAATTTCAACCCACATTCATCGACCCATTTCTCCAGGATATCGATGTTGCCTTTCATCAAGTATATCCTGGCTTTAACAGCCTTAATCTGGGTAATTACCCACGGGGGTATGACCGATGTTCGCATCAATTGATCCATTTTAAGGACAATTTTCTCAGCACCGTCCAGGTCTTGTTTCGAACACAGGATTTTAGCCAAACAGACATAGCGCCAACCCAGATGACTGACGTCATGGCCCTGTTCCAAAAGCTCGAGGCCCTCTTTTGCATGGTGATGGGCTTCATCAAGCTCATTCAATTCGTAAAGCATTTCACCCAATGCGCCCCATACATGGCCAACGGCGACATTGAACGCCAACGTTTTATCATTTACTTCATTTAGGAATTGTCGGCAGATATCCATCGCTTCAGGCAGCCGGCCAGAATTTTTCAAGACGATGGCCAGCCATAATCTCTCTATCAGATAAAAATAGACATTGCCGGCTTTCTTGGCAGCAGCAGCGCTTTTGGAATGCGCTTCAATGGCTGCTTTCGAATCGCCGGTTAATTCATGAACGATTGCTAAAGCAATCGAAACAATAGCACGCCATGTGTCGTCCTCCTTTGAAAGGTAGTCGAGTGCCTGTTGGGAATATTCGGCAATACCCAGTGCGTCCCCCCTGCGTGTCGCCATGTATGCCTTAATTGCGGCTATTCTTCCCTGGAGCGCGGTTATTGCAGGGTCCTCTGATTTTTCAGATTTACCATTTGAATTACAACGATTATTTTTTGGGATAGTGACATGTCTTTGTTCAAGCTGATCGATGCGTTTTTCGGCAGCCTCTTGCCGGCCACTCTGGAACAAAACCTGGGCATGATAAAGTCCAAGATTGGGTTTGCTCATTTTAAATTCGTCCGGCAATTGCTCCAACCATTTGAACAATGTCACCTGATCACCGCCACGCCACTTGGCTGCAGTGTATGCCTCGATCAAGTGTGCGGCGCGTTCGAATTCCTCGGCGGCCAAGGCATGCTCGATGGCTTCCTCTTTGAACCCATTGGCTTCGAACCATTCACTTGCCTTAATATGCAGTCCGCTTGCCTTGTCGGGCGCTTTATGATGCAGTCTTTGCCGGAGCAGATCGGCAAATAGATGATGATATCGATACCAGAACCGTTTGTTGTCCAGAGGAACGAGAAAAAGATTGGCTCTTTCCAGGTCCTCCAATATTTTCTGGCAGCCTTTTTGATTGGTTACCCAGTTGCAGAGGGACTCGGATAACCGGCTCAGGATTGAAGTTTGAAGTAAAAAATTCTGAATATGCGCAGGCTGGAGATTTAACACTTCTTCGGCCAAATAATCGACGATGAGACGGTTGTCGCCTGCAAAGGCTTTTATAAAACCAGAAATATCACCGCGGCCTTGCATCGATAATGCAGCAAGCTGCAAACCGGCGATCCATCCCTCGGTACGCGCTTCCAGTATCGCAATGTCTTCATTTGAGAGGTCCAAGTTCATCACTTTATTAAAAAACAGCGCAGTTTCATCCATTGTAAAGCAGAGGTCGGTAACACGAAAAGCGTTTAATTGGTTCCTCACCCGCAATCGCGGCAAGGGGAGGTTAGGATCTACCCGGGTCGCTATCACAAGATGCATTTGCGGTGGCATACGATCAATTAAGAATTCGACAAATTGGTGTATCTTCGCGTTGTCTATGGAATGATAATCGTCAAATACAAGTACGAAATCGTTTGAGATATCCGCGATCTCCTGGATCAAATTGATGCTGATGGCATCAAAGGGCAGTTGTTGCGGAGATTGCAGCAAAGTTAAGGCGGCTTCACCGATTTCCGGTTCAATCCTTTGCAAGGCCGCTATGACATACTTTATGAAATAGACGGGGTCATTGTCGCTTTTGTCAAGGGAAACCCATGCAACCGGCAATCGGCTCTGAAAAATCCAGTCGCTTATAAGTGTTGTCTTTCCAAAGCCTGCCGGTGCCGAGATCAGCGTTAACTTACACTGAGTGACCTTATTCAGGCGTTCAATCAAACGCGGTCGTTGAACTAACCCCTGTCGCGGTTCAGGGATGTAGAGCTTGGTAGCCAATAGTGGATAGTCTTTATCATTTATCGTGGTTTTTCGATCGGCCATAGTATCGACTCATCAACCAAATGGTCTAATTATCTGAAATAGTGGCGATTTAATCTGACTCCGCACTTGAAAAGGTGAGAACTACCGGTTTTGATAATGGTGCCGACGAAAACCATCAAAACTTTAAGGAGATAATCCTCATGCTGTATGGTACCAAAACCGTCATCAAACACAAGATTGGATTGCTAAACTTGGCCGAGGAAAAGGGCTGGCAAATTAGCCTGTTTATTCATGGATGTTCGGTAACTTTCATGAGACACCCGCCAGTTTCCTGAAGTGTGCATCGAGGTACCTCGTTCCGGTCGAGGGCGCCACAACGTCGCTGGTCATCGCCGTGATAAAGAAAGCGAGGAGCTCGCCCTGGTGTTTGTTGAATAGCTTGGTCACTGTAACCGCGGCTTTCATGATCCAAACAGGGACTGCCGTGATTCGGGCGGGGCTTCCAATGGTTCGAAATGCAAGTTCCGCGATCTCACGATAGGTCATGACTTCCGGACCGCCGACATCGATCTCCTGTTTCTCCTTGTCCAAGGCGCCGACGCAGCATTCCGCAAGGTCTGCGCCATGAATAGGGTTCATCCTGTTGCTGCCCTTTCCAATGAGATAGATACGGCCTTTTTTAGCCATCTCCAAGAATTCGCTCATGTCCGAGAAGTAGCCTGTCGGCCTCAACACGACAAAGTTGATGCCGGAAGACTTGAGCTCTTCTACGAAATCCTCGTGGGCCTTGACGATGTCGAGGTGTGGCAGATCGGGGCCGTTGAAGACCGAGATGTAGATGAATTTTTGAACACCGGCCCGCAGCGCGACATCCAGCAGATTCTTGTTTCCCTGGTAGTCGACGTCCCGGAATGTGAGCCCGTCCTTCTGCTTTGTGATGCCGATTGAGGAGAAAACAACGTCGATCCCGTTGCACACGTGTTCGAGTGTCTCTGGCCTAGTGATTTCGCATTGGACGATCTCGTCAGGCGAAGGATCGAGGCGGTCGAGCTTTTCGGGCGAACGGGCGAGCGCTCGGACAAAATGCCCCTGTCTCCTAAATTCTTGGGCTACGAAGCTACCAAGGTAACCAGTGGTGCCAGCAATGAGAATTCGTTTCATGATCTGCCTTCCTTTACTTGTTTTCGTAGCGCCTGTCCGTCCCGAACCCTGCGCGATAGAAGTTGACGTCGCAGTGGCTGCCGCCCTTGGCCGGCGTGCAGGGTCGCAGGAACTCGGCGTTGACCAAAGGTTCTCTATTATGAATAATTACATGGCGCTTTTAACCTTTCTCGTCAGCCACCGGGTATTTGAGCCTAGTTCCTTGTTGAGCAAATGATTTGGGAATATTAACAAATTTGAGCAGCGTCCGGTGTAAATTTTTTAAGTCGATTGGTTTAGCCAAATAGTCGTCCATATCGGCGGCCAGACACTTTTCTCTCTCACCTTTCAGGGCATGGGCGGTCAAGGCAATGATTGGTATTCGGTGATCGATTAATTGGGCATCAGTTTCCCACTCACGGATTCTCCGGGTGGCTTCGTAGCCGTCCATGACCGGCATCTGGATGTCCATTAACACAATGTGGTAATAGCCCTTTGGCGATGCCCTCACCATGTCCACGGCCACCCGGCCGTTTTCGGCGGTCTCCACCTTCATGCCGGCGGCCGTCAACATCGCTGCAACCACGGTCCGGCTCAGCTCCCTGTCCTCCACCACCAGCACTCGCCGGTCAGCCAGCAGGGCATGGGGTGTTGGACTTTCAGTCCGGGCACTCAAAATCGCTGTCACCCCTATAAAACGCTTTATTTCATCCTTGCAAGCTTGCATCTCCACCGTGAAGGTAAATGTGCTGCCCTTGCCCGGCGTGCTTTCGGCCGTTATGGTTCCACCCATCAATTCCACCAGTCGTTTACAGATGGCCAGACCCAATCCGGTGCCTTCGTGTCGACGGGTCGGGGAACTGTTTGCCTGGGTAAAGGGATCGAACAGCGTGGGAAGCAGATTGGCCTCGATGCCGGAGCCGGTGTCGCTGACCGTGAAGGTCAAAGGCATCTGTACGCCCTGAGCTTTGACTGAATTGGCCGCATCCACTCGCACAACTATCTTGCCCCTGTCGGTGAACTTGACCGCATTTCCGATCAGGTTGGTCAGCACCTGGGCCAACCGGCCGGCATCACCGATCCAGCGACGTGGTACCTGTGGGGCCCTGGCGAAATTCAACGCAACATTTTTTTGGGCGGCCCGTTCCCTGAACAGGGCGATCTGTTGCGACAACAACTGGTCCAGGTCGAAGGGGGCCGACATCAGTTCCAGTCGACCCGCCTCCACCTTGGAAAAGTCAAGCATGTCATTGATCACCCTCTTCAGGTTGTCGGAGGCGATCTTCACGTTAGCCAGATAATTGCGTTGATCAGCTGTCAGCTCGGATTTAAGCAGTATATGGGTCATGCCAATAACCACGTTCAAAGAGGTGCGGATCTCGTGGCTCATACGGGCAAGAAAATCGCTCTTGGCTTGACTGGCAGCCTCGGCCTGTTCCTTGGCTTTAACCAATTCTGCGGTTCGTTCAGCGTCCTTGTTTTGCACTGATCTCAGCCCAGTGCGCTCTATCCATTTCATTTCTTTTACCCTCTCTATCATTAACCGGAGTCGTTTCCTCATCAATTTCCAGAAAGACATCTCTTAAGTCTCTATACTGCATGAACATATCCAATCGGATGGAATCATTCGATTTCCTGTAATCATTGCAAATCTTATCTTTAGTTCTGGTCATGTCGTTTCCTTAAAGAGCACTCGTTGTCCGGATGCAGTCTTCTTAACCTTCTCCGCTATCTTTTGAATCCCCACATAAAACGACGGCACAAAAAAGATCAAAAGGACGGTGCCGGTGATCATGCCGCCGAACACCGCAGTTCCCAGGGCTTGACGGCCGGCAGCGCCGGCGCCTGTGGCGATCACCAGGGGAAATACGCCCAGGATAAAGGTAAAAGCCGTCATCAAGATGGGACGGATACGCAGTCTGGCAGCTTTTAAGGCCGCCTCGATGACGCTCAACCCCGTTTTCCGTTCGGTTTTGGCGAACTCGGCGATAAGGATGGCGGTCTTGCAGGTCAGAGCGATGAGCAGGACGATTCCGATCTGGGAGTAGACATTGATCTCCATACCGCGAACGGACACCGCCATCACCGTACCGAGCAGCCCCAGGGGAACGGCCATGATGACCGCCAGGGGCAGGGACCAGCTTTCATACTGGGCGCAGAGTACCAGGTAAACGAACAGCACGGCCAGGGTAAACACCAGGAAGGTTTGCCCCGCCGCAGCCTTCTCCTGGAACGACATACCGGTCCATTCGCAGCCCATGCCGGGGGGAAGGGTTGTGCTTGCGATCTCCTCCATAATGGTCATTGACTCGCCCGAACTGGTGCCAGGGTTGGCCTGCCCGCTGATCTTGGCCGAGGGGTACATGTTGTAA
>JASFER010000160.1:0-13424 GCA_050124755.1 Desulfobacteraceae bacterium | reverse complement strand
GAGGGCTTCCATGTATTCCAAGCCGAGGGGGGCCCCCGTACAACGGTTGTGGGTGTTCTCCACCACGATGAGCCGGCTGATGGGAAAATGGATGTTATCCGGCCTGACGGCCGCCTGAACATCCTCCAGAGCCATGGTGCCGTCGGGCTGATTGGGGACGGTACGCGGGTGGATGCCACCGATGGCGGACGAACCACCCTGTTCGTAAAAAAAGATGTGGGACTCGCTGCCCAGGATCATCTCGTCACCGTGCCGGCAGTGCACCATCTGGCAGATCAGGTTGCCCATGGTCCCGCTGGCTACAAAGAGGGCCGCTTCTTTCCCCATTTTTTCGGCGGCCATGGCTTCGAGTTCCTGGACCGTAGGGTCGTCACCCAGCACATCGTCGCCCACTTTTGCTTCGGCCATGGCCTGGCGCATGGCATCGGTTGGACGCGTGATGGTGTCGGATCTCAAATCGATGGTTTTGGACATACTGGACATCTTTCTACTATGCAGGGTTTAAGGGATCATGTGTTGAGACATTCATAAGCGTACCCGGACAATCTACCATAAACCATGGGCTGGTCAACAATGGATATGTGCGAGGAGATATCCAGCTGTCGGTCAAAATACCCATTGTTTGATTCAATCGTATGGCATAGAATCCGGGAGAGAGCCCTATGATGAGCAGTAATCGTGCACACAAAAACATCCTCCTCACCGGCTTGCCCGGTTGTGGAAAGTCAACCATCATTGAAAATATAATTGGACGGCTGCACCGGCCGAGCACAGGATTTTTTACCCGTGAAATTCAAAAAAAGGGGCACCGCGCGGGCTTTTCCATCAATACCCTGGACGGCCGGCAGGGCACAATGGCCCATGTCGAAATCAGAAGCCCTTACCGGGTCGGAAGGTATGGCGTCGATTTGCAAAGCATCGATCTGATTGCCGTGCCATCCATGCTCACCAATGACCCTCGAATGGTGATTGTCATCGACGAGATTGGCAAAATGGAGTGCCTTTCCCCCAGGTTTAAAAGCACGCTTTTAGCGGTTCTCGATATGAAAAACACCGTATTGGGGTCCATTGCGCTTAAGGGAGACGCATTTATCGACGCCATCAAACAGCGTCCGGATACCGCATTGATATTGGTAACCCCTAAGAACAGGGATCATTTGGACGATTACATTCTATCGCTTGTTATAAAAGATTAGAAGCGGTTTCAAAACCTTCCATGATATTCAATCTAATTCATTGGCGCTAATAAAAGAATCCGGAACGCTTTTATCTTGTCAAAGATCACAAGTTTGAGATGCAGCATGTCAACCAATATAGCTTGTGGATTAAATTCCACAAAAATTGTGTATTTTCTTACCTTTCTTGAGCTAATTGGTGCAATTTACCCAACGGTCAACATTCTGAAATATTTATACTAAATTTTATCTGGCGTATCTGCATATTTCTTGCTTGCACTATTGTAGCCCGGATCTCCATTATAGCTCAGATCTCCAACATAGCTCAGATCTCCATCATAGCCCAGATCGCTTTCGAGCATTCCCAAACTTAATATCATGGAACTGCCAAACCCGCAGTGAAAGGTTACGACAGACTATTGTATGATGGTTGCCTTTCTCAAACATATAAACAGAAGGAGGGTATGAATGGAAAAGAAAATAATTTACTCGATTTTATTATTATCAACCTTTTTTTTATGTATAAATTCTACAGTTCTTGCGGTGCCAACGTTTACCAGCGTTGCTTACTACACTGAATACAATACAACTTGGGGCGATCCTTTTATAATTCAATTTGGTGCACTTGTTGAGGATGACCAGGACCCAAACGCAGAAATTACTTCAGTTGTCGCAACAGGAAGTGACGGCAGTGTGTACACACTCACTGAGTTACCGACATATAGTGGTGATTGGATGTGGGGAACAGCTAGTATATCAGGATTGGGTGGTTTGGCAGCAATCCCTGAGTACTTTACTCTTACAGCAACTAGTATCTATGGTCAAACGGATGTTGTTACACATTCTCTAGATAATCCAACACAGCTTTCGCCGGTAAGTAACCTGGCAGTCAGTGACGCCTCCTTAACGCCAACAGTCTCGTGGGATCCATTGGCCCCCTTTAACGACTTGATGGATTACGCCATTCGTTTATATGATTCGTCAGGTGTAAATTTCTGGCGATCAGGTATTATCAATGGTACGTCATTTATTATCCCAGACGGAGTTTTGTCGGCAGATGATGTATATACGATTCGACTATTAGCAAATGATAGAGATCTGGAAGCGGACGGTCATTGGCGTTTAGAAAATCGCTCCAGCGCAGATTTATCATTTAATACCGCCCCAGTTCCTGAACCAGCCACGATACTGCTCCTTGGCACCGGCCTTTTTGGACTTGCCGCCGCTGGTAAAAAGAAATTCATCAAAGCGTAATGCAGAACCCTTTTTCAAGCAGGATGAGCAGGGTCGAGGTTAGATTTTGGCCCTGCTTTTTGTGTTTACCAAAACTTTGTATGCAATGCCCGCCTTTATCAATCGTTTCGCAACCGTTCCGTAAAGCACGAGCTCTTCCACCTCGAAGTCTTGGAAAGCTGCATTGATTTTTCTGAGTCTGCCCCTGAAAGCTTTTATATTTTCAGGACTTGAGAAACTGACCATGACCGCCGGGTGCGTGGCCACATTAAAGCGGTCCAAATTCTCCAGGGCGGCTAATTGGAGTCCGAAGCCTGGTGATGCTGCTCCGGTCAGCCGGGAAAATTCCGCCTCTTCAGTGCCCTTCACGCTTACCCGAACGTGAAGGTTCCCAAACCTGGATAGATCCCTGGCATAGGTTGAATCATGCCCGATCAGGATGCCATTGGTTTCAAGACAGCTGTCAGTTTACTTAACTTCCGAGTCGTGCACAACTTCTTCGAAAACGTCTCCCAGGTAATCGGCGCCTAACATGAATAATCGGATTATTGGACGTTGTTTCAAGTTTTCATTGAGGCTGGCCTCAAGCTTTCGCCTGTGATCCGATTTTTCCCATGTTTCCCATGCCGCCTTGTTTGTCCAGACCGATATAACAACAATTCTTCGGTAATCGTCTAAATCCACTAAAGTCTCTCCGCTAACATACCCGATCTGCTGCATTGCACCCATTCTCAACTTGTTAATAATTTTTATTTCTTCCAAATTAGGCTCTTCTTTAAATTTCCTTTCCAGTAATATTTTTACAGTCATGGGCCCCTCCTTTCTGTTGGATCTACTCAACCACCGATATAAGGATAACAATCCAAATGGCCGAAATTGGATCACCTGACCGCTATTGGATGTGCAACCGAAGTCTATTGGCGCCGTTTAGAATAAATACAAAAAATGGTGGTCTGTCGGAGTGAGGGGCAATCTTTGATATTATAACGATGTTTGGATTCCAGATTCGAAAATGCCGTGTAATATGCAGTCCAAATAATTGCGGTCGATCGGTGGAGAACGTTACTATTGATATAATACCAACGAATTAGGGGCATGGTCAACCTGCAGGTCTCTTATACCACCTCAGGGTTCCTCACCGCGTTTATTTCCATACAGAGCTGCAGCCTGCTGAACCCTGGCCGCAAAATCTTCTGATATCCCTAAAGACTTGAGCACTTCCCTGATCTGCCCAGCTGTTAGGTATTGTTTTTCGAGTAAAATTTCTCCAATGAGCCTATGTCTCGACATCTCCAACTCTTCTATGATCTGAGTTGATTGCGCCTCAATTAACTGATCTGCCGTGATAAAGCCTTTTTTTACGGCGGCAATCCCGAATCGCCTTTCAAGGTGTTGTAAAGACACTGGATTCTCCTTCTATAATCTAACCTTTAATGATAACCTCGCCAATCCTGCTAAAGCAGTTCATCATTCTTTTTAATACATCATCATCGCCCTATTTTGGTGCAACTTAAGATCTTTCCTGATCAAGCTCATGCCTGCAGCACTGGAAGCGGTTTCAAAACATTAAATGGGGCCTGAAGTCAAAAACACGTCTCCATATTCAATGCTTTCCTTGGGTTGTCTCCATCCGTGGTGACGTCTATCGTCATCTATGTTGACAATAAACGTCAATGAATCGAAGCTCTGGTGCCGGCAGCTTCCATAGATCACAAGATCATGTGGTTTTATGGCGAAAAATAGATCTGGCGCAATAATTGCCTTTTGCAGGTCGGAACGCATCATCGGCGGTGATTCGCCTGATACCAACGGATTGAATAGATCAGCCTTGTTCTGAGGTACGTTAGGTGCAAAACCTGCCGCAAACCAAATACATACGACATGAACCGTGGGAACGATTGGGGGAAATCTTGAAAATATTTTCACTTGTATTAATCTTATTGGGGGTATTGATGATCGGCCCTCCGGTATGGGCCGATGGCGCATCTGAACAAGGTTATGCTTCAGCCAGTGAATTTCTTAATAGTATGACGTTCCGAAAAGGGAATGTCGAACTCCCCGGTGGGATCGCCACGCTGGATGTGCCTGAAAATTTCCGCTATATTGGACCTGATGACAGCAAACGCTTTCTCGAAGAGGGGTGGGGCAACCCCGATGGATCTGGACAGATTGGTATGCTCCTTCCCATGGATACCGACCTGTTCGCTGATACTGGATGGGCCGTGGTCATCAGCTATCAGGAAGACGGCCACGTATCAGACAAGGATGCCGGCAAACTCGATTATGATGAGATGCTTGAATCCATGCAAAAATCCACACTTGAGAACAACAAGTATCGCCAGGAAAAAGGATTCCCGCCATTGACTTTGGTGGGGTGGGCCGAACCACCCCATTATGACAGCCAGTCAAAAAAATTATACTGGGCCAAGGAACTGAAATTCGGACAGGATCAACAGCATACCCTGAACTACAATATCCGTATTCTTGGCCGAAAGGGCGTGCTGGTCATGAATGCCGTGTCCGGCATGGATCAATTGCCAATGGTCCAGGAGCGCATGGAACAGGTTATTGCCTTTGCCGATTTCAATGAAGGGTATCGCTACGCTGATTTCAATCCCGGTGTGGACAAAGTGGCCACCTACGGCATTGCCGCTTTGATCGGTGGCAAGGTGGCGGCCAAAGTCGGATTGCTTGCCAAGCTAGGTGGTTTGCTGGTAGCTTTTAAAAAAATCATCATCGTGGGATTTCTGGCTGTTGTGGGCTTCTTTTCCAAGCTGTTCAAACGCCGCAAAGCGGAACCGGCAGCCTAGTCGTCGTAGGAGTGGATATGCCCAATTTGGCCGAAGGCTTTTTATGGTATCTGGCGTTTCTTTTCTCCGTAGTCGTTCATGAGGCGTCCCATGCTTTTGCCGCTATGAAACTGGGCGACTTTACCGCCTATGAGGGAGGACAGGTGACCCTCGATCCCTTTCCCCATATCAAGCGTGAGCCCATCGGGACGGTGGTGGTGCCCATTCTGTCTTTTCTCTTGGGTGGATGGATGATCGGGTGGGCCAGCGCGCCCTATGACCCTGTCTGGGCACGCAACTATCCGAAGCGATCGGCCATGATGTCTCTGGCCGGACCGATGTCCAATCTGCTTGTGGTGGTGACGGCAGGGTTGGTCATTCGCGTGGGCATGGCCATGGATATTTTCCATGCACCGGCCAGCCTCAGCCTTTCCCATATTGTGGCTTCTCGCCAGGACGGTGCCGTGGCCGGTGTGGCCACCCTTTTAAGTATTTTATTCTCCCTCAATTTGCTTTTGTTTACCTTTAATCTGATGCCGCTGCCGCCATTGGACGGCAGCGGCATCATCCCTTTTCTGTTAAGCAGAGAAAAGGCGGTGGCCTACATGAACTTCATTCACAACAGCCACCTCTCCTTCATTGGAATCTTTTTTGCCTGGAAAGTCTTTGGCTATCTATTCGACCCTGTGCATCTGTTGTTTATCAACTTGTTGTATCCGGGGGCGGGGTACCACTAAAATTTGTCACCACCGCTAGATTGATTTTTCAATAATAGTATGCGGTGCTTTCATCGTCGGTCGAATGCGAAAATATTGATAGCGGTCTGAGGAACGTACGTCGATTTTTTTGATTTGATTTCCCTGCAGAACGCTCAACGGGACTTGTACCCCTGCCCGACCCAGAGCCCAAACCTTGCGGTAGAAATCGGCCAGGCCGGTAACCTTTTCCTGGTTAACGCTCAGAATAATGTCGTTTTCCATAAGACCGGCCATTTCAGCCGGGCCCCCGCTATGCACGCGTTGGATAAAGACCCGCCCGTGGGTTTCATCGGCATTCAAACCCAACCAAGGCTGGGGAGGTTTAGCTGCCCGGCCTTTATGAATCAAGTCATTCAGAATGGGTTTTAAAAGATCGATGGGCACAAACATATTGCATGCCACGGTGCCATATTGGGGAAAAACCATCTGTGTGTAAATGGAACCGATTCCCAGCAATCGGCCGTCCGGATTGAGCATGGCAACGCCGGCAAAAGCAGGGTGGGGCGGCGCCACATATAAGGCCTCATCCAGCAAATATTCCCAATAACCGGCAAATTCCATACGTGCGATTAAAGTGGCCGGGCGAATGGCGCCGGCACCGCCATGGCCGACCAGTAAAATGGGTTCGCCCACCTTAAGCTGGGAAGATTTTCCCATTATGATGGGGGTCAGCCCTTGCTTTTGACTGGCTTTGAGAATTCCGAATCCAGTGGCGTGATCATACCCTACGTAGGACGCCATAATGGATTGACCGTCCGGCCGAATCACCTCGATGGCTTCGGCCTCAAGGATTAAATAGCCGATGGTCAGGATGTGGCCGTCTGTATCGATAACCACGCCGCTGCCTTCTCTTTGCCTACCCAAGGACCCTGCCGTACGTGCATCCGCGGCAATGAAAGCCCGTACTTTGACGATAGATGCTTGGGCTGGCGGCATATCCGCAGCGCAGATCCCGGCCCACCAAATCGACAGGATCATCGCTATAAACGAAAAGAACAGTCTTTTCATGGTTAACCCCCCCCAGTCCATTTCCGCCTATGCGGCGGAGCGCGTCCAAACAGAGGCAGCGATTCGGGATGTGACGGGGAAGGAGCTGAAAAAAATCAAAGAAAAGAGCAGGTGCAATATCTGGAGTTCCGCTACCTGTCGCCGGCATCTGATGACAGATGCCGGTACCGGTGCATGTTGGATCATTTTTTAGGTTCAATCATAACCTACAATAGCGGTGAAGCGGTGTTTGTCAACTAGAACACCTCGCCGAAACTGGGTGTATCGATCCATAATTGTTTTACTTCCATCGGTGTTGGCGGCCATCCCGGAACGGGCGACGTTTTGGGGTATGGTTAAATGCGCCTGTTTGGTTTTGACCTGTTGGGGGCTGCCATTGCGATGGCCGATTGGATTCCCTACGGACCGGGGGGCGCTGTGCGGGGGCTCTCATGATCCTGTGACGTGTTTTTTGACCTGTTGGGGGCCGCCATTGCGATGGCCGATTGGATTCCTTACGGACCGGGGGGCGCTGTGCGGGGGCCTTCATGATCCTGTGACGTGTTTTTTGACCTTGGGTGCGACCATGGTCATTCGACCTGCCTGCCTCTCGGTGGTTTAAGTATGCGCGGATCCGGTTATCCGGATGCTGACGCCCGCTGTCGGTGTGCACCTCATGTTTCCGAGTTCCGGGGAATTTTCTGTGGGTGTGTCTTTCCTTCTGCTTTTCGGCGAGTTGGGCTTTCCGTCTGCCGGACGGTAAGTTTGGCTCCGTTTTGCGATTGGGCCTCAGGTTTCTAAAGCCATCATGGTACTGTTTTTGCGGATGTTTTTCGTTTTTCCGCATCTCCGGTCGCCTCCGGGGCTTTTCGCTGCGGGCGGGTTTCATCTGTTGCGACGGTTCTCTTTTATGGGACGGACGGAAGCGGTGTTTGTCTGTTGGCCTTTTTTGATGTGGTGATTTGGAGGATCTGCCGTGGATGCCTTCTCGTTCAAGGTGGCTGTCGGAGGCCGTATGATAAGGTTGGTACCGGCGATGCGGAGCATTGAAACGCTGCTTGTTTTCCACCGAGCGACGGTCCTTGATCACCGTTCGATTCAACACCTGGAGGGAGCGGTATTTGGTCCGGATGGTTCCATGGGAGATTCCCCTGATTCTGGCATGGCGGTAGTTATTGGACTGGTATAAGTGGCTGCGGTGAATGACCACTGCATGTTGATGATGCTTGAAGGTGTGGGGATGACGATAACGATGAGTCCCGGCGCCTTTGGCCACCACGATGGATCGCCGACCCCAATGACGGTGTGTGTAGTAGGGTTCATAGGGGGTGAGGGGAATCCATCCCACCGTTGCACCAAAGTGGATCCATGCCACCCGGCCGGGGTACCAGCCGAATCCGATCCTTAACAGTGGCGCATGCGCATGAACCATCATCCGGGTGACCGGCGGTGCCCAGTACCAGTATCCTGCCGCAAAAATCCAGTTGCCATAGTGATGGGTGACATAACCAAAGGGCTCATGGGGGACCCAGACATGGTCGCCGTGCCAGACGATCCAAGCACCCCAGGTAAACGGTGACCAGCTGACGCTGACCTGCACCGGGCGCCAGAAACGGTAATATGCGCCGTTGTAATAAACCCTTTCCCAAATTCCATAACGGTCCAGGGCATAAGCTTCACTATATAATTCCGGCGGCAGATAGGCGCTCGATTCGCCACGGGAGGCCATTCGTCCGGCCCAAAGGGCGTCCATGTCTTGATTCCAGGCGGTCCAGGACGGATTCACATCTCCTGATGATACGGTAATGGTTTGGATGTCGGCATAAATGCCCGCCGAATCGGATCGAACTTCGTGCTTTACTTGTGATGCGTTGTGGATGAAATGCACTCTTTTCTCAATGGCGATCACATCGACACCATATTTGTTTACATAAACATCAAATACCGCACCCGGCGGCGCTGTGACCGTGCCGAATGGCGTTGACGCTTTGATATCCGTTTGGGTGCTTTTATTGTAGAATCTGGCGTTACCGCCGGGGATGTCCGCATGGGTCAGCCCGGGCTCTAGGGCCACAAGCTCCAGTTCTGTCAGGCTGTCGATTCTGGCCCAGGTGTTGTTTGGCATGAGGAACTCGGCTCTGGAATCGGCTTCCGTCCGCAAAAGGTCGTCAACACCGATGGGCGCCTCCAGCGAGGTGGCGGTCCAATCGTCGGCATCGGCATCATAGCGCAACAATTGCCCCTCCAGATGGGAAATTCGGCCCACCATGATGGTGTCTTGTTCTTCCCATTCTTCGGTATCTTGTGCATGGGCCAGATTAAATGCCAGGGCAATGATCAGCAGCATTACCAGTGAATACAATGATTGGTTGGAGCTTTTCATATGACTCATCGCCTTGAAAAAATGGCAGCCGCATAGGCCACGGTTATAGATAGGTTTAGGTTTTAACGTCCAATTTTTCCGCTGCTATGAATAAGGACGTCTAAAAACAGAAAAAGATTACATGAAGGTGAAAAAAATTGCTTTTTTTTTGACAGCGTAAGGCAACATCACTTAGGTTTACCCTAACGTTACAAGGAGTTGAAAAATGGGCTTTGAGATGAGACGCGCCTTGAAACTCAAGAAATGGGATGGAGCTAGACGGAATGGATCAAAAGGAAGTGAACGCAGGCAGGATTGACGCGCAGGAACCTGAAACAGAAACCAATAGAAAACGGGGCGTTTGGGCTCAGGCCATGCATTTGGCCGGGCAGACACCGGCATCGCGCAACCGCTATGTCGATTTCCTGCGCGGTATCTCCATCTTGTCGGTTGTGTTCGGCCACTGGCTCATGGCCGCTCCCCATTATGACAGCGGTAAACCCCACATGTGGCATTTGCTGGCGGTGGTTCCCTGGTCCCAGTGGCTGACCTGGTTGTTTCAAGTGATGCCGATCTTTTTCTTTGTCGGTGGATTTTCCAATTTGACCTCGTGGGAGGCGGCACGTCGGCGTGGCCACGGATATGGGCTATGGTTGGGCAGCCGGTTGCAGCGGCTTTTAGGGCCGGTGTTGCCTCTGCTGGCCACGTGGACGGCATTGGCATTGATCGGGCAAGCACTGGGTGTGCCCAGGGGATTTATTCAGGTCGGCTCCCGGGTCGCATTGGTGCCCACCTGGTTTCTGGCGGTCTACATTCTGGTGGTTTTGTTTGTACCCTTGACCTACAATGCCTGGAAGCGGTTCGGTCTGTGGACCATCTTTGCACCTGTTATGTGTGCCGCAGTGGTGGATGTGATGTTTTTCGTGGCCGGCTGGCATCTGCTGGGCTGGCTCAATTATCTGTTCGTGTGGTTGACGGTGCACCAACTGGGGTATGCTTGGCGCGCCGGTCGGTTTACCTCGGCCGCGAAGAATTTCGGGTTCTTTCTTCTGGGGCTTTCAACTTTGCTGCTCCTGGTGTTTTTGGGCCCATATCCGCTCAGCCTGGTGGGGGTTCCCACCGACGAGATCAGCAATACCCTTCCGCCCAAACTGCCTTTGCTGGCCCTGGGCATCGCCCAAATAGGGCTGATGATGAGCTTGGAACGACCCGCCCGCCGGTGGCTGTCCGGCCTCACTCCCTGGGCCGTCACCGTGCTGATCAACGGTATGATTATGACCATCTTCTTGTGGCACAGCACGGCCATGATGCTGATCATTGGTTTGGGCTTCTACGTATGGCCGGATGTTTTCTCCGCAGCCCCCGGAGCCGGGGCATGGTGGGCATTTCGCCCTATATGGGTAACTGTCTTTGCCGTGGCCACCATTCCGTTTCTGCTCGGATTCAGCCGTTTCGAGCGTGCCGGTGCTGCCAAGGATCAAGCAAGCGTTTCTGTATGGCGCCTCTATCTTGGCTGTGTGACCACATGTTCCGGCTTGGGTTATCTGGCTCTCAGGGGAATCGGTGGCGGACCCCATTGGATCTATGATGCCGCTTCCTTAATACTGCCATTCGCTGGTGCCGCTTTTGCCGGTTTCGGCCCACTAAGCATGATTTTGAAGCGCAGGAGATGACAACCGCATGAAATCCGGGAAGAATGTTGTCCGGGACGTCATTTCCGTCATTGGGTTTCGGCAGTAAAGCTCATGGGCGTATTTAAGCCCTTTATTTTAAATTGGGATTTCTGATAAAGAGCGATCCATTGGTTTAATATATCGACAGCATTGTTGGAGGATGGCGTGTTGGATAATTTTGTGGTGCATTTGCTGTTATTGCTCGGCGCTCTTGGGGCTCTTTTTATTTTTTTGATGGCACTTAACTATCGTCAGAAAAAAAAGAGACTTGTTGCGCCACATGACACTGAGAGCCAGCGTCGTCCAGGGCATGCCATATCGCGTGAGATCGATCAGCTGCAAGATAGGTTGCGCATGTGTATCACAGCCATGGTGGCTTCACCGGTTCTGGTCATTTTGGTGCACTTTGCCTATTCCTATTTTGGGAATGTGCCGGAATCATTGCAACGCAGCGTGATTTCAGCCGCCGGTGTTTCGGTCCTTGCCGGGTTCTATCTGATAAAATTCATATGGTTGCATTCTAGACGCCTGAAATGCCAATCGGCATATGACGATGAGGTTGCCGTGGCCCGCGAGCTTAACAAACTGTTACCAAAAGGCTACCATGTGTATCATGACGTTCCAGGTGAAACCTTTAAAATCGATCATGTGGTCGTTGGCGCTTCCGGCGTTATGACCGTTGAGACCGTTACCCGTTCTCGAGGCGCTTCTTCTACTCGAAAAACAGATGCAATCGTCACTTATGATGGAAGGATGCTGCACTTTCCCAAGCACAGCGATCACCGGATCGTCGATGAGGCAAAGTATCAGGCCATATGGTTGTCCCAATGGCTGTCATCGGCCGTGGGAAAAGATATCTGCGCCCGGGCAATGGTGACCATGCCCGGCTGGTTTGTTAAGCGAACGTCTGCAGACGGTATACCGGTGGTCAATCCGAAACAAATAGAGACCCTGTTCGCACATATCAAACCGCGTCCCTTGACGGAAGAGATGGTTGGGCGAATTTGTGAAAGCCTTGAACGGCGATTCCTTGCAGCGGATCCACAGGGGAACGGCTCTCCGGCCAGAATGTGAGTAACCCGATCAATCAGGATCATCGTATTTGGCAATGATAGCCGATCTTTTTTGGATATGTGTAAATTCGGCCATTGTAATGATAGCCTCCTCCCGATTGTCGAACTTGCCGAAACGGACGAAATACCAGCTGCGCATACGCTTATCGGCGGTCTCATAGATATAAACGTCGTATCCCTTTGCTTGTAATTGATTCATGGTCTTTTGTGCATATGCCTTTTCTCGAAATGCCCCCACCTGAATGGTAAAATGTGGTCGTTGCAGCACTTCGGGAGCGATCGTACCGGCTTTTTTTTCCGGAGATGACGGTGGTTGGGTTAAGTCTTCAGTCCCTTGTTCCGCTGTACCCGTATTTCGGTTTTCTTTGATCCGGGAGGTCGACGCGGCTGGTGTTTCACTGGATGCATTCAAGGCGGGATCTGATTGTTTTTTTGGTTGGCTGTTGGAATTGGTTGTCTCTTCAGCCACAATTTCATCCTGTCGAACCGGTAATACATTCTCAACCGGCGCAGGCTTTTGGATCTGAGCGTCGTTTTGAATCTCTTGATCGATGGATGCCAATGCACCTGCGTCATCACTGTCAGGTGAGAAAGCTGATTCCGGCTGGTCATCCGATGGATCGGATTGAATGGTTGGTTGAACCTCGGGCAGCGGTTTCGGTGGCTGTATTATTTTGCCCCTCACGGCCACTTTGACCGGCGGTTGGGCCTGAGTTGGGGCTTTGAATACGATCAGCCACACAATTGCGGCAATCACCCCGGCAATGATCACCAGACCCGTCATGAGAAGCAGGCTTTTTTTCCGGCCTTTTGGTTTTTGCGCGTTCACTGGGCATACCTCCGACTGATGTTGGGAGTTTTATGTGGTTAAGGCTTAAAAAGCGGATCCATAGGCCTGTTTAGCAGGAATTTTAGAAAAAGCAGAGCAAATTTCCTGCCATTTTCGGCGGATGAGCAAAATGTATTAATTATCCTTGGTTGCCGATGTGTTATAGATTTAAGAAGGCCATGTGTGACAAAAATTGTCCACTTTTTCAGCGCAAATTGTTAGGTGTTTTCGACAATGGTACCTTAACCAAACAGGCTGGATACACATAGTATGGTTTGATTAGAAGCCATCTCAAAAAAGTCTTTTGGCCCAATCTGGGTGTTGGATCCGTGTTTCAAATCCTCGACATACGATAGTATGCCTGCGGTTTGAAACACGGATCCGCCTACATCTTGGACCAAAATCCATTTTTTGAGATGGCTTCTACTCAATGGGTTGGATATGACAAGCATGCTCTCGGTTCCATCGTAATCGTGGGAAAAGAGGATTCGAAGTGCAGCGTACAGGAAGCTTAAAATAGTGGGGCTGAAAAGGCTGTCCCACTA
>JASFER010000159.1:0-13547 GCA_050124755.1 Desulfobacteraceae bacterium | reverse complement strand
TAGATCGGGAACTCACTTTTTTTGAATTTTCAACAGCCATGGCCCTTTATGCCTTTAACCAACGCAAAGTGGAATGGGCCGTCATCGAAACAGGGATGGGCGGACGCCTGGATGCGACCAATGCGGTTTGCCCTCAGCTGACCATCATTACAAACATCTCACTGGAACACAGAGCATACCTTGGCAAGACGCTTGCTGACATCGCATATGAAAAAGCGGGAATCATCAAATCAAACATACCATTGGTCACAGGTGTCTCTCAACGGAACGCCCGAAACACCATCCTCGATATTGCCGATAGAAATCATGCGCCGACCCTCTTAAGAGGCCGAGATTTTAGATCTCGGCGTGTCAACCCAAAACAGTTCTCCTACTACGGCGTAAACCAAACATGGCGCAACATTGATCTGGCTCTATGTGGAAATCATCAAGTAGACAATGCCGCATTGGTATTGGCCGCATGCGAAACGCTTGAAAAAGCCGGGAATGCCGATCTGTCAGAGGAAACCATTCGCCAGGGACTATTGGATACATACTGGCCGGGTCGCCTGGAAGTGGTTTCCACGCGGCCTTACCTGATTCTGGACGGTGCACACAATCTTATGGCGGCAAGAAGACTGGCGCAATTTCTAAAAGACCAATTCAAGGGACAAAACACTACCTTGGTCGTCGGCGTTTTAGATGACAAACCCTGCGAATCCATTCTAAAAGATCTGATTGCGCCGTGCCGGAAGGTGGTGGTGACCCAACCGATCATTGACCGTGCCATACCGGCTTATGACCTCGCCCAAATAGCCCTTAAATATAACTCGGCCGTAGAGATGATTCCCAATGTGGGCAAGGCCGTCGAGCACGCCCTGTCAAAAAGCGAGGCCGAAGACGTGGTTTGCGTTGCCGGATCGCTCTATGTTGTCGGTGAAGCCAAGACCGCTCTCAGGCGCATGGGCATTACTGAGGCCAACGCTTCTCATTAGTAAGCGAATTTGATTTCCCATGAGGGGATGGCCAGAAAATTGCGCTGTAAACCGGCTTGACTTGCGTCCGGATATCCATTAAATGATGTCAACGATTTGCGCCCGTAGCTCAGTGGATAGAGCACCGGTTTCCGGAGCCGGGTGTCGCAGGTTCGATCCCTGCCGGGCGCGCCAGAAAGGCCACCCAAGTTATAAACCAATCCTCTTCCCTTCAACCTTTTGTGATTTCATACACTTATGGATTGGCACGAGACAGGCTTGCAAACTCATGGCATGGTGATTATAGTGATTGCGCTATGAAAGAATGCAATGAAAAAATACCCAATCCAAAAGAAATCGAAAAAGAATTAGGTGAGTTCTTAGCAAAAAAATTCGGCGGATCCGTCAAATTGGCTGCTCCCATCGCTGTTCCCCAGCGAGAGATAAGCGATACTGTTGAGCCTTCGGTTACCAAAACCAAGGATGTTCATTTTGATTTAAAGCCCGAAGCGTTGATCGCCTATTTGGATCAATACCTGATAAAACAAGACGCAGCCAAAGCAATCCTCGCCACTAAGATTTGTACCCACTTCAACCGAATCCGCTATCGCCAAACATCCGATGAAGAAATTGGTGACATGGTCGGCAGCATCAAGAACAACATCCTGATGCTAGGCCCCACAGGCGTGGGCAAAACCTATATGATTCGCTTGATCGCCCATAAAATCGGGGTTCCGTTCGTCAAAGGCGATGCCACCAAATTTAGCGAAACAGGCTATGTCGGCGGTGATGTGGAAGATCTGGTAAGAGACCTGGTTCGAGAAGCCGATGGCGATATCGATCGAGCCCAATATGGCATCATTTACATAGACGAGATTGATAAAATTGCATCGTCCCACAATTTGATCGGTGCCGATGTTTCACGAACCGGTGTCCAAAGGGCGTTGCTTAAACCCATGGAAGAAACCGAGGTAGACCTTAAGGTTCCACACGACCCCATCTCCATGCTGCAGGAGATTGAACGTTTTCGCAAAACCGGTGAACGGGATAGCTCCACGGTCAATACCAAGAATATCCTGTTTATCATGAGCGGTGCTTTTGATGGGTTGGATAAAATCATCCAAAAGCGCATGACCCAACAAGCCATCGGGTTTGGTGCCACCTTCAACAAGCCGGACGATGAAACAGAAATTCTCAGACGGGTAAAATCCGAAGATCTCATTGAATTCGGCTTTGAAACGGAATTCGTGGGAAGGCTTCCTGTTCGAGCCATTTTTGAGCGTTTGACCGAAGAAGATCTCTATGGCATCCTGGTTAATCCCAACAACCCGATCATTTTAGGTAAAAAACTAGATTTCGCATCCTACGGCATTGAAATCAAATTTCATGACGACGCGCTAAGGCGGATGGCCCATGACGCGTATGATGAAAACACCGGCGCTCGCGGATTAGTCAGTGCAGTCGAACGCGCATTACTCGATTTTGAAAAACGGCTGCCGTCGACTCAACTCAAGCGATTGGCCGTCACGGCTGATCTGGTCACCGAACCCCATAAATGGATGTCAAAGCTTGAAGCGAATGCCGAAGACCCTGTAATCGCAAGTTCATTTATCAAAATCAGGGAGGATGAGGTAAAGCGCGTCGAACGCTATGTGGCGTCCAACAAACACCATTTGTCAGACAAATACGGGCTCCCCCTCACGCCGGACCGCATTCATCTGATTGCTTTGTTTTACAGCAGGCATGCGGTAGATATCGAAGGTATTTTTCAAAAATTGGCCCATCTCTATGAACAAACCAAGTCAATGGAGATGAATTTTTTGAAAAATAATGGTATTAACATCGTCCTTGAGGAAGAGACCATTGATTATATTATCGGCCAATGGCTGGAACACCCTGTGGATTTGGATGCGGTATACAAAAAACTATCCGCCGACTTTTTACTCGGTTTGAAATTGGTCCATGAAAAGACCGGCCGCAACCGTTTCTTTATTACCCGCCAAGCCATTGAAGACCCGGAAGCCTTTATCGCTCAATTGCTTAAGCAGGATACGATTGATTCATAGCTCACTGCCATTCAGGCAATAACAACAGCACGATGAAAGGAATTATCAGTCGATGATCGGTATTTCAAAGCTCTATTGCGGAACCGTTGAACCCTCGGATGCCTTGAGGTACGGCAGGCACTCGGCCAACCTGCCCAGCCATCTCCTGCAATTTTCAAAAGACAAGCGCCCGGTGGTTGTCTGGAATGTAACCCGTGCATGCAACTTAAAATGTGTCCATTGCTATGCCCACGCCACCGAAGGTTCTACCAGCGATGAGCTAAGCACCACAGAGGGCATGCGCATGATTGATGATCTATCCGATTTTGGGGTCCCCGTCCTTCTGTTTTCCGGCGGCGAGCCACTGGTTCGCAAAGATTTGCCTGAACTGGCCGCATATGCTGTGGATAAAGGTATGCGCGCAGTGATCTCCACCAATGGGACCCTGATCAACAAATCTACAGCGCAAACGTTAAAAGCGATCGGCCTTTCCTATGTCGGCATCAGCTTGGATGGCCTGGAGCCTGTCAATGATCATTTCAGGGGCGTTAAAGGGGCTTTTTCAAAGGCCATGGAAGGTATTCGTAACTGCCAGGAGGCCGGAATCAAGGTGGGTCTGCGATTTACCATCAACAAGCGTAACGTCAAAGAAATTCCCGGGATATTTGACCTGCTTGAAGAGATGGAGATTCCCAGAGTTTGCTTTTACCACTTGGTTTATGCCGGCCGGGGAAGCGATCTGGTCAAGGATGATCTGACCCACGAAGAGACCCGCGCAACTGTAGATTTGATCATTGACCGCACGAAATTGCTCCACGCCAAAGGCAAGTCAAAAGAGGTCCTGACTGTGGATAATCACGCCGATGGCCCCTATCTATACATGCGCATGCTCAAGGAAGATCCGGAGCGGGCAAAAGAAGTGCTTGAACTATTGGAAATGAACGAAGGCAACAACTCGGGACGCGGCATCGGTTGCGTCAGTTGGGACGGCAATGTCTATGCCGACCAATTCTGGCGCCATCACAGTTTCGGCAATGTGCGTCAAAGCGCTTTTTCGGAAATATGGACGCGACCCGAAGATCCTCTGCTGATGCAGCTAAAAGAGAAAAAGAAATATGTTCAGGGCCGTTGCGCCACCTGCCGTTGGCTGGATATCTGCGCCGGTAATTTCCGTGTTCGCGCAGAAGCGGTCTCCGGTAACGTCTGGGCACCTGATCCGGCCTGCTATCTGACCGACGATGAAATTGCTCAAACCTTATAGGTATAAGGTATAAGGAGTCGCCATGCTGTTTCCCGACTACCGCCCCCGAAGGATGCGCCAGAACAAAGCATTCCGTCGCATGGTAAGAGAAACTCACCTGAATGTGAACGACCTCATCCTTCCCCTGTTCGCTGTAAGCGGAAAAAATGTCAAAAATGCCATCCCGTCCATGCCGGGGGTCTATCAGTTCTCCTGCGAACATTTGGTTAAAGTCGCCCAAGAAGCCTATGGGCAGGGGGTTCCCGCAATCATTTTATTTGGGATACCGGATAAAAAAGATCCCCTTGGTACCCAGGCATATGCCAAAGACGGTGTGGTTCAGTGTGCCATAAAGGCCGTTAAAGATAAAATTCCAGACATGGCTGTGATTACCGACGTCTGCCTGTGTGCCTATACCGATCACGGACATTGTGGTGTTGTTGAAGGAAATCGCATCGATAATGACGCCTCGCTCGACCTCCTGGCCCGTACGGCCGTTTCCCATGCACAGGCCGGAGCGGACATGGTGGCGCCTTCGGATATGATGGACGGACGCGTAACGGAAATCCGCTCCGCCCTGGATGATGAGAACCTCAGTCACATCCCCATCATGTCTTATGCGGCCAAATACAGTTCGGCCTATTACGGCCCGTTTCGCGATGCAGCCGAATCAGCGCCACAATTCGGTGATCGTCGGACCTATCAGATGGACCCGGCCAATGCCATGGAAGCCATTCGTGAAGTTTCCATGGATGTTGAAGAGGGAGCGGACATCGTGATGGTCAAACCGGCCCTGCCTTACCTGGATGTCATTTGCAGAGTTCGTGATGAATTCGATCTGCCGGTGGCCGCTTACAATGTCAGCGGTGAATATGCGATGATCAAAGCGGCCGCACACATGGGCTGGCTGGATGGCCAAAGTGTCATGATGGAAACCTTAACGGCCATCAAACGCGCCGGTGCCGATATGATATTAACTTACTTCGCCATAGAAGCGGCTGAGCATTTAAATCGTCGATAGAAAGATAAGAGAATAGGCCCATGCATCATCCCCAACACCCCCATGCGCTTAAAAAAGAAGTGGATCAAGACCAGAGTGGCCCCCCTGCCCTTCGGCTGGTGGCTTGGGAGACAACCCGCAACTGCAATCTTAATTGCGTTCACTGCCGTGCTGCCGCCACTTGCGGCCCCTATACCGGCGAATTAGATACCCAAGCCGCCTTCACATTGCTGGATCAAATTGCCGAGGTGGCCAAACCCATCATTATTCTCACCGGAGGCGAGCCACTGCTGCGAGAGGATATTTTTGATATTGCCAGATACGGCAATGATAAAGGCATGCGCATGGTCATGTCGCCCAACGGCACCTTGGTCACAAAAGAAATTGCCATTCAGATGGCCAACGCCGGCATTCAACGCATCAGCGTAAGTCTGGACGGTTCAACTGCTGAACAACACGACACCTTCCGTGGCGTGAAAGGGGCATACGAGGGTGCCTTGCAGGGTATTCAAAATGCAAAAGCGGCGGGCATTGATTTTCAAATCAACACCACCATCACTAAAACCAATTTGGAACAAATTCCTAAAATCCTGGCTTTGGCTGAATCTCTGGGGGCTGTGGCCCATCACATCTTTCTGCTGGTCCCCACCGGTCGCGGTAAATACATTGTGGATCAAGAAATTGACGCTCAGCAATATGAAGATACCCTCAACTGGTTCTACGACCAGAGGAATAAAACGTCACTGCAGCTCAAGGCCACGTGTGCTCCGCATTACTACCGCATTCTTCGCCAACGCGCTCGCGAAGAAGGTCAAACCGTCACCTTTGAGTCCCATGGACTGGATGCCGTTACACGTGGCTGTCTGGCCGGCACCGGTTTCTGCTTTATCTCCCACCGTGGTATCGTTCAACCCTGCGGATTTTTGGATCTCAATTGCGGGGATATCACCCGGCAATCTTTTAGGGAGATATGGACCCACTCCGAGCATTTCAATAAACTACGAGATTTCGGGGCGTTGGAAGACAAGTGCGGCTATTGTGAGTATCGGCGTGTATGTGGCGGGTGCCGGGCCCGGGCATTTGAAGCCACAGGAAACTATTTGGCCGAGGAACCATTGTGCCTATATCAGCCGCCGAACAAATCTCCACTAAAACCTGCCTGATTAAAGTAAAAAACAGCTTGTTTCCATGGAGACCCTGATGATAATCTAGTGTTTATCCGGCTGAAGAATATACAGAAAGGACTACTCGATGAAAATTGAATCGTTGATGGTCCCCAATCCGATCACGATCACCATCCAGTCAAATGTTCAACAAGCCATTGAATTAATGAAAATTAATTCAATCAGACATCTTCCGGTGATCGATTCTCAAAAACATTTGATCGGCTTTCTGACGCTGGCAGATCTCAAGCAAGCCTTAATTCCATCAATGTTGGGCGACCTCACATTGGCGGATATGATGATAAAAAATCCCCATACCGTATCGCCGGATGATGATATCGAAAAGGCCGCCCAACTGATATACAAATATAAAATCAGCGGCTTGCCGGTCACCCGCAATAGCCTGCTGGTGGGTATTATCACTGAGTCGGACATCCTGCATGCATTTATTGATATGATGGGACTGCTATCCAGCAGCGCGCGTATTGATGTTACCACCGGCGATAATCCCGGTGATTTGAACCGTGCCATTCAGATCATCTACGACCAGGGGGGCGATATCATCAATGTGGCCATGACCGCCCAGGAAACCTCCAATCGTACATATTACTTCAGATTGACGCCGTGCAATACGGATCCCATTCAAAAAGCGCTTGAGGGTGCGGGTTTTGTGGTCCAAGCGGTAATGCAGTAGGATCGGCTTGATAAAACCCCGCATGTACGAGCAAACCCATCCCCTTGACAATTTTAACCTTTTGTGGATACTTTCACCCTCACTGGTGTCGGTATTATATGACCTCTCACAAGAGAGCCGAATGCGTTAGAGCAGACGTGTAAAAGAGCGATTTTTCGATGGTGAACCTATTCAATTGCAGATCTTGTAAGCCGCTTTCGCTCATCACCGCAGGTCTCATCCTGCTTCTTTGGTGTACATCAGTACTTGCAACACAGTTAATAGATATCCGTGTAGGCGAATATGACCGTTTTACACGTGTTGTATTTGAATTAGACGGTCCCATTGCAAGCCCCCAAATAGAAACCAAAACATCCGGTCAATTGTCTGTGACGTTTAGCAAAAGCGAACCGGCTCTGGTCCGCAAAATCCCGATAGAGCGGAGCAGGCACGTCCATGACATTCAGATTTGGCAGCACCAAGGGGCGCTTTCGGCGGTTGTGTTTTTTGATTCCCCCCACATTCGTTTCGAATCATTCCCTTTAAGCAGTCCGCCCCGAATTGTGGTGGATGTATTCCCAGTGACTTTTCCTGCCGGCGCGGAATCCACTGAAGCTTTGCACCCTGAGATCAATAATCAAAAAGAAAATAACGCTACACCGGCAAACGCATTGACCGATAATTTAGTTCAAGAGGCGGATGGTAAAGCCGACCAACCAATTGAAAAAGCTTCACTGCGCAAAAGCGAAATTGAAGAGAGTCAATCAACAAAGATAGCAGAAGAGAATGTCCAACCTCAACTGCCCAAGCAACGCGTGTCGGCTTCCAAGGCATCAAAAAGCCCGCCCTCCCGGCAAAATGGAAAATCCGCCCCAAGCCGCTTGCAATTCTTCCTGGTTGTCATTTTGGTGATCATCACCATCATTATACTGATACTGTTGCTTTTAATGCTATTGGCCAGGAACCGGTTGACCAATGATAAATACGCCTTAAGTGCCGGCGAGCATTTAGAACATCAGGATAAAAAGATCGCTGATCTGAATTCACGCATTAAAGAACAATTTAAGCGTTATGAAGAGGTTTAAGGATGTTATGCCGGATCAACTCAGTTTAGATTTTAATGTCGGCCTCTCAGAAGATGAGAAACGCGATCTTGAGCGATTGATTGGCGAGTTCCAGGAAAAACGCGGCCAAGCGGACCCCGCAAATGATATTGATGCATTGCAGCGGCAAATCGATACCTTGAACCAACGTTTGGCCTATCTTGGCAAAATGTTTCTAACCCTTGATCGCCGAATCCAACCCCTTTATGAAACCATTCGCCTCACCTATCAAAAAAGTGAAATTTTAAATCAACGCATCAATACGTTGATTGAATCTATCCGCACAGGAGAACCGCTCTAAAATGAAGATCGCTATAAATTTACCCGATGACCATCAGTACAGTATTATGCAACGCGTCCTTGATGGTTCGCTGGCAGTTGATTCAATCGATGAATTCAACGAGATTCTAAAAATCTATCCAGAGGATCCGTTGTTGCGCCGAAAATACGCTGATCTATTGTTGGAAAAAAGTCAATTAGACAAAGCGTTGAAGGCCTTCAACGAGGCGAGTCAGCTGTTTGTCGACCAGGGAATGAATTTACAGGCGATTGTTGCAAAAATTTTGCAATGGAGCATTCGAAAGCCGACGCACGAAGAGGGGCGGCAGTTTCAAAAATTATTAAATGAAAAAGGCGCTCATCAGACTCCCCTGCAAAGGCTATGGGCTAACATGAGCTATAGTGAGTTAGTCACCATTATGCTTCGCCTGGTACGTCTTCGTCTAAAGACAGGCCATAAAATCGTGTGTGTAGACGAACCGGCCAACGATATTTATTTCGTCGTGAGTGGAACCATCGCAGAAACGATCTCTGACGATTGCCGGCTTGAAGCTTCAAAGGCTGGTATTGAAACGGAGCCGGTACTGCTGGGGCCCAATGACATCTTTGGCAATATCTTCCCTCTGGATCAACAAACCCTTTCATACACTGACATTGTGGCTATTACCGATGTTGAGCTCGTGAAAATAGCCAAGCCGGTGTTGCACAGCGCCTGCCTGAAATTCCCAAATATTGAAAAATTGCTTCTAGATATCTTTAAACCCGATAATGTGAATCGCTGCGACCGTGCCTGGCAAACCGTCCGTCGAACGATTCGATTCGGCCTCCCCACCAAGGTAGAAATAAAAGCAGCCGGTGATGCAACTGTTGAACCTGAAATTTCCCATACAGGCATCGCCGTCGATCTTTCGCTGGGAGGTGTATGCGTGGATTTGGGCCCTCCAGATACCGCCTTTGTCCCAGATCTGGCAAAAGGGCGATCGGTCTATCTGTCATTGGACCTGCTAAACGAAATAGCCACAGTAGATATAGAAGGAAAGATCGTTTGGCGCCGGGAGCAAGAGACCAAACAAGGGAAAAGCGTTCTGATCGGTATTCGTTTTACCTCTATGGATGCAACAGATCGTGAGTTGCTCATTGAATATTGCGAAGGCAGTGTGGGCGAACAAAACCTGTTGTGGAGTTTATGGGATTCACTGGTTAAGCCGGGTAACGCTGATACGAAGAATGGAAGGTGATGTGTGAACGATCGCAGACTAAACCATACCCCAAAAATCTGGGCCATCGGCGGTGGAAAAGGCGGGGTTGGAAAAAGCTTGGTGAGCATCTTGATCGCCACCGAACTGGCTAGACGAAACCAAAAAACGATTCTTATTGATGCAGATTTAGGCGGGGCGAATCTGCACACGATGATGGGTATTAAAACGCCGGGCCGCACACTCAATGATTTTGTGACACGAAAATATGGTTCCATGGAGGAGATTTGCATTCAAACTGCAGTGAATCATCTCCAACTGATTTGCGGCGCCAGTGAAATCCTGTCACTGGCCAATCCGCAATATGCACAGAAAAACAAAATTGTTCAAAATTTGACCCATCTGGCGGCCGAGCATGTCATATTAGACTTGGGGGCCGGCACATCCTACAATGTGCTTGACTTCTTCCTTATCGCAGACAATCCCATCATCGTCGTTACGCCTCAACCCATCTCGATTCAAAACGCTTACGGATTCATCCGCAATGCCATTTACCGCAAACTGAGTCGCATAGCCGGCCAGCAAACATCTTTACTAAATTTGATCAGAACCGCCATGGATCCGAAAAATGAAAGTCAAATGCGCACCATACAAGACCTTTTTGGGGCGGTGGATCAATCCTATAACCCAACAGTAATGCAACAACTCAGAAATGCGGTTCAAAAAATCCGTCCTTGGGTTGTGACGAATCTTGCCAGAGAAAAGCGGGATCACAATGCAGGTCGCATCATCCGACTGGTTGCAGAAAAATATCTGACCATACGTGTTGAAGAGCTTGGGTGCATTTCTTATGATCCTATGGTTGAACAAACGGTATCTTACATGAAACCGCTCTCTGCGCTATCAAAGCAAAGTGCTGCACGCAAAGATGCGGAACATTTGGTACAACGCCTCGTGAGCAGCGCATAGCGCCATCATTTATTCGGCTTTACCAATCAATGCGTTGATGATATCACGCTGATACTCGGTCATGTTTTCATATTGAACGCCAATGCCATCTGAATAAACGCGGGTTACCTTCCCCTTTACTTTAAACGGCAACATTTCATTTGATTCGGACAAGGTAAAACACAGCGCAATTTCTTGACCGGGTGTAAATGAATCCGTGGTCTCAATGAAGACACCGCTGGCACTGATATCACGAATGCAACTGCGATAGGCTTTGCCTTGAGAAGCAAAATCAACCAACAGGTAGCACGCCAGCCTGGGATACTCTCTGACCCAACGAAAATCAGGATGCTGAAATGGGCGCAAGCGCTGCAAAAGTGTATCCTTATCCAGTTGGTTGAGAAGAACAAACAGGCGGGCAATGATCATTTGCCTTTTAATATACGGATCATCTATTTTTTCGGACGAGGCCATGGGAATCCCCCCTGATCCATCCGAAGGCGTGTTATTTTCTAATAAATTCAGTATGGTTAACAAATTTCCGTCATCCATTTTATAAATAGAGACGGACAATCTAGCAACGATCGTATGTTTTTCGATCTGATCCGCTGCCTGTGCCATGGCGAGAGCTCCTTCCTAGAATCAACGTTGCAATGTTCACTGGCCGGGCGTTTTATTAAAAAATCAAGGTGGTATTGGTAGTTTATATCGTATACAGCGACCTTTAGTCAACGGCCACCAGTGAAGCAGACCGGTTTGATGACCTATCCATAAGTCCCTGAAAGGTGAAACACGTCGTTATTTTATGCATCGCCGTTGAAAACAAATGCCAAGCCCCTCTTGAACAACCTCCAATCAATGCCTCTTAATGTTTTGCCTCGATTGTTGGTCATTTGGACCTCAATCTCTTTTTATTTGACACTACAGCTTCAATTCTCTATACTCCATTGAACTAAAAGGGTTTTCTTAACACCCGGCATAAATTACGATTCAATCACAATGGTAGGGGTGTGATTGAATATATTGGCTATGACATAGATCTTACATTGTTACGGTTGGTTGTTTCGAATGAATTGATGCACGAAGGGTAGCCAAAAGCGGTTGAATCGGCTATACCCCATTGGAAACACTAACTAATTCCTATAGGAGGAAGATCATTGTCCTACATACTTGATCAAGAACAGTTGGATGGTATTGAAGAGGTCTTACAAAAGGACTTGATGGATTTGGGACTAAAGTGCGTCATTCTCATTGACATGGCCGGAAATATCATAGCCAATTTAGACAACGGCCAGGTGGGGCATGATGTCTATTCATTAGCGGCTTTGGCAGCAGGCAATTTTGGTGCGGTCTGTGCCATGGCGGCCATCATCGGCGAAGATGATTTTGCACTGCTGTTCCACAAAGGCAAAAACGAAAATATCCATTTTAGTAAAGTCATGGATGATTTTCTCCTGGTTACCATTTTCGGCAACGATGTCTCGTTGGGCTATTTGCGCCTAAAGGTTGACGAATCGATCGGCAAAATCAGCAGTATCTTCGAAAAAACAAAGAAAATATAGCGGCTAGCCAATCTTAATCACCAGCTTGAGGTAAAAGCCAAGGCCGGTTCTAAAACGAGGATGCCCGCGTGGCGGTTATTCATATTCGCAATAAAGAGGTCCAAATTAAAATTGTATATGTTGGACCCGGGCGTGGTGGAAAAACCACTAATCTGGAATATATCTTCAGCAAAATACGACACCGTATATTATCGGATATGGTCAGCATTAAAACACATGGAGACAGGACACTCTTTTTTGATTTTCTGCCTTTTGATCTTGGTAATATCCAAGGATACAAAATAAAAACACAGCTTTACACTGTCCCAGGCCAGGTAAAATACAACGCCACGCGCAAATTGGTTCTAAAAGGAGTGGACGGGGTGGTTTTTGTGGCTGATTCCATGACCGTCATGCGCGAGAAAAACATCGCAGCCCTTGAAAACTTAGAAGAAAACTTAGCATTTTACAATATAGACATGTATAATAATTTTCCCATTATCATGCAATATAATAAGCGTGATCTGGCCGGAAACGGTATTCCTCTATTGGATGTTGAAACCATGGATAAGGATCTCAATGCAAAACTGAAGGCGCCTGTGTTCACAGCAAGCGCGCTCAATGGAGACAATGTTGTTCGCACAGTTAAAAAAGCAATTTCCACAACAATTGTCTCGATGCAGGATCAACTGGTATAGGAGGTCGGCTTTGGATAAATCATCAAAAGAGAATCTGGTCAATGACATTGAAAATCGCCTAGACGATTTTTTCGAAGGAAGCGAAGGAACAAACACTTCTGAAATGCAGACCATATCTTTAGAAAAGCTTAAATCAGTTGTTCTCTCCATCGATTGGGAAATCACGGAAAAATGTTTGACCGATCTGATAGATGAAACCAATGCGCTCTTACCGTTATACCAAAAAGATCGCATATCCCATGCCCTTCTGCGCATGTTGAAAGCAGTCGGTCGGTATATCCGAAAACGTAAGGCACAAGCGCATCCCGATGCAATCAAGAGGGTCATGTCGGTCTTTTCCAGTTTGGAGCAGCTCACTGGAAATGAACAAATTGAAGAGCAATTGAAAAAACGAATTGTTGCGAAAGAAATCGCCGCCTTTAAAAAACTCAAACAACAAGTGGAATTACAAAAAGGCATATCGCCTGGAGACCGGGGGACGGAACCAGTCGAATCACAGGCTTATGTTGAGCGTGAAAGGTTCGAACAGGCAATGAGCGCTGTAGAAAAACGATTAAACTCGCAAGTAGAAGATCTTAAGTCCCAGTTAGCGACATTGCAAAAAGAGTTGGACAGTATGCGCAGCACCTAAACCCTGTCGTGGGGGGGGGGGGGGGGGGGGGGGGGGGGGGGTGGGGGGGGGGGGGGGGGGGGGGGGTGGGAGGGGAC
>JASFER010000158.1:0-13599 GCA_050124755.1 Desulfobacteraceae bacterium | reverse complement strand
ACCAACTGGTTTGATATCGGTTTGCTTAGGCCAAATCAGCAAAAATGGCCGGTGTCCGAACGGATAGATAGATTTTTGTAAACGGCTGCCCAACCACTCATCATAAATGAAGACCTCCCGGCCTTCGGCCACCGGCAATTCTTGCCGGTGCCACCCGTGTCGAACCCAGGCGCCGGTTCAATGACAACAGTCGGCCCCGACATCATTACCTCTAACGGATTAGTGTCAAGTGTTAAGTTTTAAGTGTTAAGCAAAGGTATTCTATCGATTTTTATATAAAATCAGACCCGATCCACAACTTAGAACTTAAAACTTGATGAGCTCCTAAAAAGTCTGATTTTCACCATGAAGAACATGAAGGGACAAAAAAATAAATAATAATTTCAGCTTGGTGATCCTCGTGTCCTTCGTAGTAATTTTAATTGCAGCCCGTATTGGGACTTTTTACGAAGCCGTCAATATTACGACTTGATCCTTTGGTGCAAAGCACCATAAGATGGCGGCACCATTGCCGCCGCGCGCATCGAATGACAAGTTGCTTGCCTAAGTTCAATATTTTTGATTAGGATATATCAGTATCGCTGCATCGGATTTGCTCTGTTTCTGCCTACCCGCATCAGTTCTGTATCGTCCTTAAGGGGCACTTCAAAGATATGTCAGTCGATATTACCGCTCAAATCCGGAATCATGTTTGGAAAACATCCAACCAAATCCTCGAGGTCGTCGGCGGGTTTTTAGCGAAAAAGGCGGGGGCCGGGAAAAAATCCACTGTAATCATAAAAGGTTTTGAAAAATGTTGATTTTCAAAAATGCTTTTTGTAAAGGCGAAAGGCCAATGACAATTCGAAAATTCCTTTTTTTGCTGCTGGGCTTTTTGTTGATCATAATGCCGGACCCGGTTTGGAGTGATTCCAAACCCCCCTTTGACAAAGCCAATATTAATTGGCGTCGTTTTGAAGGAAGCACCATCAACGTCCTTCTCAGCGGCCACCCCATCCAAGGCACTATCATCGGCCTTTTGTCTGAATTCAAGCAATTGACCGGGATCACGGTAAAGGTTGATGTGCTGCCTGAGGAAGATTTTTTTCAGAAACTGAATATCGATTTTGAGAGCGGCAAGGGTGCTATTGATGTATTCATGACCTCACCCCTTTATCAATGGCAATATGCCAAAGCCGGTTGGATCGAGGACCTGAGACCCTATATTGCAGACCCTGCCCTTACGGACAAGGATTGGTACAAGCCCGGTGACTTCTTTCCTCTGCTATGGGAGACATCCATGTGGAACGGCACCATCGGTGGCGGTTTAGGTCAAGGCTCACTCTATTCCATACCTGCTTGGTGGGAGGGCTGCGTCCTGATGTACCGCAAAGATCTTGCTGCAAAATACGGTTTTACGGAGCCCGAAACCTGGGATGATCTGTATCGTCGAGTTTCACGGATTCCCGAGCTTTCCAACGGGAAAATGTATGGTTTGATAACCCGGGGAATCAGAAGCTGGTCTCAGATTCATACCTACCACATGACCATGATGGCATCCTATGGCGCCACCGATCTGGATCCATTGACCGGCAGGGCCGCCTTTAATTCGCCCATAGGAGTTGAAATAGGCAACTACTGGGTCAAGACGATGCAAGCTGCCGGATCGCCTAAATGGCCCCATTACAACTGGTACGAGGTTGCCGCAGAGTTTCAGGCCGGCAAATGTTTTGCGATCATGGATGCCAATCCTTTCTCCACCATTCTCGAAGCAGAAGGCTCCCCCATCCGAGGCAAGGTCGGTTACCTGCTGCCGCCGCCGGGTTCAAAGGGGCAACAATCCTTTTTGTGGATTTGGGCGTTTGGTATCAATTCGTTTTCCAAACGCAAGGCTGCAGGTTGGCTTTTCATACAGTGGATCACAAGTCAACACATGTTGCGTCGGGCAATTGAATACGGAAACTGGATGACACCAAGGCAATCCGTATGGTTCGATCCTGAGGTTGAAGCATTTCTGCGCGCCATTGATAACGGCCGTTGGTATGAGAATTCCACAAAACTGGTTACCCAACTCGCCGGTATGCGTTGGAGCCCTAATCCCTTGGCACCCAAGGTCGGCAACCTTTGGGCCGGCGCCATCCAAGATGCCTGGCGCGGAAAATACACCGTTGAACAAGCGCTTAACAAAGCGGCTGCTGAAGTCGACGCCCTGATGAAGGCAGCCGGATACAGCAAATAGCAAAAAATAGTGGATTGATGACGCCCCTTGATGCTGATTCATTTTCCAGGAGGTGAAATGGTAAGGATAATTGTCTGGAATGGCCCGGTGAGAAGGTAGGGCGCGATGGATCGAATTAAAGTGGTGCAACCTTTCGTTAAAAACAGATGGTTATATTCCTTGAAGGGCAAGCTGATCCTTGCCTTCCTGGCTTTCTCGATCATTCCCTTGGCGGTTGTGGTTACCGTGGCTTTTTTCCAATTTCAGGGAGCCCTGCGATCGCAAACTTCAAACCAACTCACCGTTGTGCGGGACCTGAAAATTCAACAGATCAAAACCTACCTGCGTGAGATTGAACAAGATATTAAACTGGTTGCCGGACTTCCTTATGTAAAAACAGCCATACAGCAGTTGGAGATCGGTATGCGCGGGCAGGGTTTGAATCAAGTCCGGCAAATGGGGTTTCTAGGGCGTCCGGATTTGTTGTATTTGCAGGCATATAATCCCTACGCCGTTTATCACGCCAAATACCACGCTTTCTTTCGTGAACTCGTGCAAACCAAAGGATACGAGGATCTTTGGCTGGTGTCCCCTGACGGAGACATTATTTATACCTTTGCAAAAAGGAATGATTTTGCCACCAATCTTTTTGAGGACCCACATCAATATACACTTCCCGCCCAAATGTTCCGGAACTTACTTGCCGCAACCGAGTCCGGCCGGATGCAAATGACTGATTATGGGGCTTACCCCCCCGCCGGTGATATTCCGGTCAGCTTTATCGGGGCTCCGATTCTGGACGAGGATAAAATCATAGGGGGCCTTATTTACGAACTTTCATTGGATCAAATTAACGATCTCATGCAAGTTCAGACCGGGTTTTGGGAAACTGGTGAAACTTACCTGGTCGGAGCGGATAATTTACTGCGAACCAAAACGCGATTTAGCAAGCAGATCAATTTTTTTGAGCAGAAAGTGGATACCTTGGCTGTGCAGAAAGGGCTGTTGGGTGAAAGTGATGTTGCGGTCATTGAGAATTACCGCAGCGTTCCTGTTCTCAGCGCCTACAAAGCCTTGGAGTTGACTAATTTCAAATGGGTTCTGTTGGCTGAAGTTGAAAAATCAGATGCCTTCGGCCCATCCGGTCACCTGCGCAACCTTATGTTAATCATCATCTTTATTACAACGCTGGCAGTGATAGGCGCAGGTTTATTCATTGGTCGCAGCATTGCTGGGCCCATAACTGAATTGGCGGAAACATCAACACAGATAGCGTCGGGTGATCTGGAATTGAGGGCCAAATCCGGTACCAGGGATGAGATCGGTCACCTGGCTGAAGCATTCAACAGCATGACCGGCCAACTGTTAGAGCTGATTGGCAGCCTGGAGCAGCAAATCGCTGAACGCCGGCAGGCTGAGCAGGCGCTGCGCAATAGCGAGGACAGGTATCGTGGCCTGTTCGAGGATTCGCCTATCTCTTTGTGGGAGGAGGATTTTTCTCTGTGCGAAACCTACTTTGGCGGCTTGCGCAAATCGGGGGTAACGGATTTTCGAGCCTATTTAGAAAATAACCCGGATGCAGTGGCTCACTGCGCCAAGCTGGTCCAGGTCATGGATGTCAACAAGGCGACCCTTGATTTATTAGGGGCCAAGGACAAAGATGAGCTTTTAGCCGGCCTTCCGAACGTTTTTACCGAAAAATCTCTGGCGGTATTCCGGGAAGAGCTGATTATGTTGGCCGAGGGGAGGCGGCGGTTTGAGAGCGAGGCTGTCCAACGAGCGCTAACGGGTGAGGAAAAACACGTCGTGCTGCGGCTTATTGTGGCGCCGGGCTATGAGGACTCTCTGGGCAAGGTACTGGTCTCCCTGCTTGACATCACCGAGCGCAAACAGGCCGAGAAGGAATTGGAGAAGCATCGCCAGCATCTGGAAGCGTTGGTAGATGAACGCACAGTCGAGCTTACGGTGGCCAAGGAGCAAGCCGAGGCGGCCAATGCGTCCAAGAGCGATTTTTTAGCCCGTATGAGCCACGAGATCCGCACGCCTTTAAATGCGGTCACCGGCCTGACCAGCATCGTACTCAAATCCGAGCTGACAGCTGAGCAGCGCGATTTTTTAAAAAAGGTGCAGATCGCCTCCAACAACCTTTTGGAGGTGGTCAACGACATTCTCGATTTTTCCAAGGTGGAAGCCGGCCGGCTGGAGCTGACCTGCGTCCCCTTCGATCTGGGCCGGTTGATGAAGCAGGTGGCTGATTTGTTCAGCGACCGGTTGGCCCGGAAGGATTTGGAGCTGACCTTCACCGTGGCCCCCCAGGTGCCTCGGCAACTGACAGGTGATGCCGGCCGGCTGAGCCAGGTGCTGGCCAACCTCGTTGAAAATGCCATCAAGTTCACCGAGACCGGAGAGGTCGTTGTGGGGGTGGAGTTGGACGAGGGAGATCCGGTGACCGGTGAACGGGTGATTTCAGGATCCATGAAAGCCCAAGGAAATGGGGCGCGGTACGATCAGCGGACCGGTCAAACAGCCCTCAAATTCCGGGTCACCGACACCGGCATCGGTATCGCCGCCGATGTACTGCCCACCCTGTTCGAGCCCTTTACCCAGGTCGAAGGCTACCTGACCCGCAAACATCAAGGCACCGGGTTGGGACTTGCCATTTGCCGGCGGCTGGTGGAGCTGATGGGGGGGCGGATCCGGGTCGAAAGCACTCCAGGCAAGGGCAGCACCTTTGCTTTCACGGCAATGCTGGAGACCCGAGGGGAACTGCCGGAGTCCGTTGTGCAGAGACGCACACAAGTGCCGGCTGCCCTGCCAATGCAGTGCCTGGCCGGTCGGCGCGTACTGGTGGTGGAAGACAGCGAGTTGAACCGGGATGTGGCTGTGGCCCTGCTGGAGGAAGCGGGACTGAAAGTGGACACTGCCGAAAACGGCAGGGTGGCCGTGGAAAGGGTGACCGGATCGGGGCTGAGCTATTACCATGCCGTGTTCATGGATATCCAGATGCCGGTAATGGACGGCTACGAAGCCACCCGACGCATCCGTGAGTGGGAAAGTCAACATCCGGAAACCACAAAACAGAAACCGGAGACCAAGATCCCCATCATCGCCCTGACGGCCCATGCCCTGAGAGGCGAGAAAGAAAAGTGTCTGGCTGCCGATATGGACGATTATCTGGCCAAGCCCATTGACGAACAGGATTTGCAGCGGGTGCTGCTCAAGTGGATTGCGATCTAACAGGAATAGGTGCATACTTCGAGTTGCAAAACATATGCTCCTGGTTCCCTATATACTGTTCAAACTTCTTGCGAAGCTGCATCTCGGCTGCCAGGGGCAAAGGCGCCAGCGGCAACTCAGCAGGAAAGGGAAGACCAAGCAGTTTCAACTTATCTTGTGCGGAAGAATTATAAGGTAGCATATCGTACTGAATAATTCCGCTCTCGGAAAACAATGCCGCCGTTTGCCGTAAATTTTGATGCGTTGTTGTAATACCCGGAACTAGGGGCACCCGGGGACGGATTTCAACATTTTTTTCAAAACACAACCGTTTGAAATTCTCTAGAATAAGGCGATTTGATTTTCCCGTGAAGTGTTTGTGTTGTTCGGGATCAATCAACTTGATATCAAACAGGATAAGATCGACCCAGGGAAGCATTTTATGTTTGAATTCGTGAAAATCAAAATAGCCGCAAGTTTCTACGGCGATATGCAGCCCGGCGCGCTTGAATTTATTGGCTGTATGCGCCAGGAAATCGATGTGCAGCAGCGGCTCTCCGCCGGAAAACGTTACCCCGCCATCGGACGTTGCATAAAAAGATTGATCCCGCAGAGCGATTTCCAGCAATTGCGTATCGGAGTATCGCTCTCCAAGTCTCTTGAGTGCCAGACTGTCACAGTGTTGCGCACATTCTCCGCAGACTGAACATATTTGCTTGTTGATGATATTCGGCTGTTCCAGGTCAATTGCCCCATTCGGGCAGATACGACTGCATCTTCCGCAATGCGTGCATTTGTGCCGGTAGTACACCATCTGTGGTGATGGGCTTTGGGATTCAGGGTTATGACACCACACGCATTTTAGCGGGCATCCTTTCAAGAAAATGACCGTTCGCAGACCTGGACCGTCAACACAGGAGCCGCGGACAATATCTAATATCATAGGCTCGATGGGCATATAGCTAAGGCGTGAATTTAAGTTGCAGTTGTTTGGCCATAAAGGCGAATTTGGCGATATAGTTCAAGTTACCATCGTAAGTCAAACGGTTGTCTAAAATGGCGCCAATAACATCCGGCTCTTTGCTGAAGAGAAAATCCTTTAATGACTCGGAATCTTTAAACACGATGGTAACATTGGTATCGCCAACGGCATGTCGTTTAACCTTCATGCTTTTTTTGTCGAATATGGCCGAGGCGGCAATACGACCATCGCGGCTTTTAAATGCATAGCGGGCCTTAAAACCGGCGATGTTGCGTCTGTACTCTTTATCCAGCAGGAATGCCAAACGCATGGCGCTCAGCAGCGCCTCCAGAAATGTATCCAACGCACGGCTCTCAATGTCATTTATCAATCGTCTTAAGGCACGGTCAAATGAGATCCTGTGAAAAAAATGAAAGAAACTGGCCATCGGTTATGCTCCTTCCCATGTAGTCGGCAGCGACACAGCATTGCCATTGAACAGATCATACTGGGTTCGGGTGATCAGCTCATTCTTCATGGCTTCATTCAGATCATTGAAGTACGCTGAGTAGCCGGAAACCCGGACGATCATTTCCGGGTATTTTTCAGGATGTTCTTTTGCATCGATCAATGTTTCGTAATCCTGAACATTGAACTGAACCTGCAAACCCCCGTTGCGAAAGTACGCCTCCACAAGTTCACCGAAGCGCTTGATATAATCCCGGCTGCCCTGTCCGAAGGCCATCGGCGTGTATTTGATGTTCAAGGCCTGACCGCCGGGAATATGCTTGGCCGGCAGATCGGCAACGGCATTGAAGGCTTCGGTTAAGCTTTTGGCAGCCTGCGAGGCCGGTGTAATGCCGCTGGAGAACACCTCGTTTGCCTTGCGGCCGCTGGGAAGTGCACCGGCCAGACGCCCCTGCCCCGCATGGGTGGTCATGGTCCAGTAGGCCGGCCGATAAGTCCCGCCTCTGTAATTGGTGTAGCCTTGGTAGGTCTCATAGATAAAGCGCACCAGGTTCCCGGCGTTTTTCAGGGCGATGGGATGTTCGGTACCGAATTTGGCCACCCGGTTTTTTAGATAAGGCAGGTACCGGTCGTAGGGAGCGGCAAAATTCGTTCGCACCGCGTTGACCATCTCCTCCATCGACAGACGCTTTTCTTCAAATACACCTTGCTCAATGGCATTTAGTGAATCGCACACATCGGGAAAGGCCACATGAGACGCGCCGGACGAGTTGTACAAGGCCCCGCCGAATATCAGATCACGTCCGCTTTCCATAGGGCCTTCAAAAAAAGCGGACAATAGCGGCGTCGGTAAAATTTGCTGATGCACGACCCCAAGATATTCATTCAGCTTCACGGCCTGGCCGATGACAAAGGCCAGCTGTTCCTTGAACGCTTCCCAGAACTGGTTAAAGGAGGTGAATTTGGTCGGATCCCCGCTTTCAGGGCCGATTTGCTCATCACCGGTAATAAATCGTTTGCCGTTGAGCAGTGTCATCTCCATGGCGGCACTCAAATTCAGCATGATCGAGGATGATGAGACATAATCCCGACCGGCGCTTGCCAGTTCGACACAACCGACAATGCCGAAATCACGTGCATGTTTTTCGTCAACGCCTTGGTTCACAAGCGTTTCGATATCCGCCACATCGTTATGGAATGCAGGAATGGCCCGCGTATTGACAATCACTTCGCATACGCGCTGGCGATAGCGTTTATCGTTTACCTTATAATGATAGCGGGCATTTACACTGGGATCGCGCAAAGCCATCAACTCGGTAACCTTCAGCAGGATATAGGTCACATCATTTACGGCATCCTTCCCGTCTTTGTCGACACCGCCTAAAGTGACCGCCGGCGTGGAACCGGCCCCGCCCCATAGCTTTTCGGCGGTGATGGGCACCAGATTGGTGTTGTCGGCGATTTTAAGCCACAGACAGCAACCCAGTTCCAACGCCGCCTTTAGGGTCAGTCCGTTTTCTTCCACATCACGACGATAAAAGGGATAGAGGACCTGGTCAAGACGCCCCGGACTCATCGCCATGTTGATGTTTTCAGCGTGTATCGCCACCTGGCAGAGCCATAGCGCATTGACAGCCTCCCGAAAGGTGCGCGCCGGCTTGGCCGGCACGTGGCGGCACACTGCGGCCATCGATTCAAGATTTTGTTTTCGCGCGGGATCGGATTCGGCATTGGCTAATTCAGCTGCCCTCTGTGCAAGTTTAGCCGCATACGCATTAATACCCTCAAGAGCGATTCGGACGGATTGATAAAAATCGATCCGGGCACGCCTGTCATCGTTTAAAGGTTGGCTTTTTTCATTGGACAGCCGGTCGCCGGCTTCATCAATCAATGCATCCAATCCCCTATGCAGAGCCGCTTCAAATCCAGGCACACAGTGGGAGATACAACCGGCTTTGCCACCGATAAAGAAAACGATTCGCTCCATCAGGCGCAGGCACTGAGGATTATTGAATTGCTTGCGCATAACCTCCAGTACGCTTCGATCCATCCAATAGGGGAAGATTTCCAGGTTGCAGATTTCAGCATCCCGCCGGCTCAATTTTTGCGGATTGACCGGTCGTTCACTGATCGTCTCGAGTTCAGGCCAAATCGTTAAACCGAGCAATTCAGGATATAAAGGGGCTCCAATGGGTTTGGACGTAGTCCCGCCGGCAATCAGGTTGTCATCATGAAATAGCGCCCGGCGGTTGGACAGATAATGCGCAACCGCTTCTGCGCGAAGGATTTCAGCGGGTTTGTCCAGGCCGTCATTCTGTTTCATATACTCGGTGATTAATTTTGCCCGTTCGATGCACACGGCCGTTTCGGTAGCAAAATGCAGTTTACGCAGCTTATCAATCAAGGGTAATTGGGTCAGATCGAAGTCTTTCAAACTGGTCACTTCCAAAGTCGCCTCAAAGGTCATGTCGTTTGCTCCCCTGTCCGCAAATTTAAATAAAATGTTCGAGCAAATAGGCCTTGAGGGAAGAGGAACCGAATCCAGTGCCGGACCATGCTCAATCCGGTTTCGCTGAGCACGAAAAAGGCAAATAACCCTCTGTTGGAGAGGAATCACAGCCGCCAATGGAGGCCTCATATCGGCCTATTATCCATACCGCCTTAATTAACATACAACAAGAGGGCGGAAAAGTATGTGATAAATCTCACGTTTAATGAATATTTTACCAGATTTGATGAGAGGTCATAATGAGGTCCTGCGCGTTGTGAAGAGATCGCGATACATCCAACCTTAACACAGGATAGAAGTGGTTTCAAATCTCTTGGCCCCTGGTATCTGGATGAAGCATCATAGAACTTTTCGAGCGTAGGGCAACATAAGTATTAGTGATGAAATCATGATGCAGGCCAAACAGGTTAGTGAGCCGGTTATTTTTCAACAGCAGGCTTTCCAGGAACCACAGTGGTCCCGGGTGGAATTCACCATGCATGGTTGCTTTCCACCATCCGGACCAAAATGAGCCGCCACTTGCGGTTGATACTAAAGCAATAGTCAATGGAGATAAGATAAAAAAGTAAAATGCGTATATGGTCAATGCTTGCGTTTCTATTCATAAATATTCTCTACTTCAATATTAGGGATGAGCTTCAATTTTTTACGATTCCTTCTATGGTGACGGGCGAAACTGTATGCAGTTGGCGTGCTTCCGGATCTGCTGCATCCAAGTGCGCTTTTCGATTCCTGGCCGGCTCCACGGCAACCCGCCTGGGCCAGGTACCGTGTCGCAGCCGGTGCAGCAGCAGCCGCAGATCGTTTAGAATCACCAGCAGACTTGGGATAAGCACCAGCGTCAGCACCGTGGCGAATATGACCCCGGCAGCCAGGGACAGGGCCATGGGAATCAGATACTTCGCCTGCAGGTCCTTTTCGGCAATCAGGGGCAGCAGCCCTCCCGCGGTACTGATGGTGGTTAGAATAATCGCTCGGAACCGCCGCGCCCCGCCCTTGATAATTGACTCGAAAAACGCCATGCCTTCGGCAAGGTTCACGTTGATCCTTTCAGTGAGTACGATGGCGTCGTTGACCACCACGCCGGCGAGGGCCACGATGCCGAAAAGACTCATCATCGTCAGGTCATAACCCAGCAGCATATGCCCGAACACTGCCCCGATGATGCCAAAGGGAACCGTGAACATGATGATAAATGTCTGGGCGTAAGAGCGGAACATGGTGGCGATGATGATAAAGATACCCACCATGGCCAGGGGGAACCCGACGAATAGACTCGACAGGGATTCACGCGTTTTTTTCTGCTCCCCCTGCAAGGCAACCCTCAGCCCGGGATAGCGGTCCTCGATTTGTTTGAGAAAACCGGACTTGAACTCGGCGAATATTTCATTGGCATTGGCCCGACTGGTGTCCACATCGGCGCTGACCGCCACCCGCCGCATGCCGTCGGTGCGCGTGATGGTGGCATAACCCGGGGCATAGGATATATCGGCCACCGAGGTGAGCGGGACTTCATATCCTTGAGGCGTACGAATGCGCATCTGCTTGAGAGAGGTGAGACGGCGACGCTCGTCCGTGGTGTAGCGCACTTTCACCCGTATATCATCCCGGCCGCGCTGCAGGCGCAGGGCTTCGTCGCCATAATAGCCGGCATAAATCTGCTGTGCCAGGTCATCCACGGTCAATCCGAGCGTGCGGGCCTCGGGTTTGAGCTCCAGCTGCATTTCGTTCTTACCCGGGGCGAAATCCGAGCGGATCTGGTAGACGCCGTCGAACTTGGACAGCCATTTCATCAAGTCATCGGAAGCGGCCAGGATCGTATCCATATCATGGCCCTGGATCCATACCTCGATGGGCGCTCCCGGGGGACCGACATTCAACCCCTCTATGATCAGGGACTTTACTCCCGGAATCGAACCAATCTCCTTTTCCCATGCGACCATCAGGTCCTTGGAGTGAATCCCGCGGCGTTCAGATGGCAATAGTTTGGCCTGGGCCGACCCCAGGTGTGAACCCCGGCGCGGATCGTCCTCCAGGGTCTGACCTACCAGAAGCAGGTGATCCTCCAATAGCGGTTCCCCGGTCCGGGTATCGGTTTTTTCGGCCAGGCGCAGAAGGGCGGCGTCCACCCGGTGCAGGGCCTCTTCGGTGATCTCGGGCGGAGTGCCCTCGGGAAATTCAAGGGTGGCTGTCATGATGAACCCGTCAATTTCCGGCAGAACTTCGAACTTGACAAACCCGCCGCGCACCACTCCCATGGTCAAAAAGAGGATGGCAATGGCACTGCAAAAAGAGATGTAGCGCCAGTAAAGGGCTTTACTTAAAAATGGTGTGTAGATGCGAGCCACGAACCATTCCATACCCTCAGCGGTCAGGTGGTGAATCTGCTGCACTGCGCGACCGACGGGGTTGCGCTTGCGGTGATGGATATTGGGATCCGGCAGATGGCTCAGATGAGCCGGCAGCAGAACCAGGCATTCCACCAGGGAGATAACCAGACAGGAGATGACCACCACGGGCAGGATAGCGATAATTTTCCCCATGACGCCGCCCACATACGCCAGAGGCAAAAAGGTCACAATGGTGGTGAGCACTGCCGCAGCTACCGGCAGCCCCACCTCGCAGACACCCTCCACCGCGGCTCTCAAAGGCGGCAGACCGCGCTTGCGCTGCACATAGATGGCTTCTCCCACTACGATGGCGTCATCCACAACGATGCCGAGCACCAGGATCAAACCAAACAGGGATACCATGTTGATGGTGCCGCCCGTGGTCCAGACAATTGCCAGGGCCCCAAAAATCGATATGGGAATACCCATACCGGACCAGAAGGACAAGCGCACATCGAGAAACATCCACAAGATGAAGAAAACGATCACCAACCCCATAGCGCCGTTTTTCAACAGTAAATTGATGCGGGCTCGGAGCATATCGGTATTGTCATATAAAACCTCGAGGTTGGTGCCTGGAGGCAGCTGCCGTTGTTTGTCGGCTACGAAATCTTTCACCGCCTGACTAATGGCCAGCGCATCCTCCTCCTTGGTTTTGTAAGTGACCAAAACAACCGATGGCTCGCCATTGATCAGGGCTCTGACGGGATCCTCGGTGAAACCGTCATTGATGACGGCCAGCCGGTCCAGAGTGATGATCTCGCCCTCGGGTCCGGCCAGTACGACGATTTGAGACAATTCCCTGCCGGTATATTTGCGTCCGATGGTGCGTACCCGGATCTCTTCGCCCTGGGTGCGAATCGTGCCGCCGGCCAGGTTAAGATTACTGCGCCGTACGGCTTCTACCACCCGGTTAAAGGTCAGGTTGTATTCCCGCAACCGCTGCTCGGACACCTCGATGGCGATTTCATAGTCGCGGGCCCCGAAAATCGTCAATTGTGATATTTGCGGAATCTGTTGAATCTCGTCCTTGATGCGCTCGGCCCACTCCTTGATGCGACGTTCGCTCATATCGCCGGAAAGATAGAGAACCATTACCGGGTCCTTGAAGGTGATCTCGGTAATGACCGGTTCCTCGGCATCCACCGGAAAAGTGGAAATGGCATCCACCTTGGACCGCACCCGGTCGAGGACATCGTTGATATCATAGTTCTCTTTTACCTCGATGATGGCCACGCCCGCATTTTCCCGGGACTCGGTGGTGTACTGTTTGACGCCCTCCAAGCCTTCAAGGGCTTCCTCGATTTTGCGACTGATGCCTTCCTCCACCTCTTCCGGGTCGGCGCCCGGGTAGACCACTGAAATAGTGATCATGTCCACCGAAAACTCGGGAAAATTTTCCCGGATCATCGACATGGCGGCAATTCCACCGGCCATCAATATCAGTACCAGCAGGATGTTGGCAAAAACGGTATTACCAGCGAAAACAGCCATAATGCGCTTCATGACGACCTCCCCTGGTGATCCACATGGGTGACTTCCAGGAGGATGTTTTCCAGGGGATCGGCCAGCCGGGTGGAAATCACCAGATCTCCCGGCTGCAGTCCACCCGATACAATAGCGGTGTCACCCTCGATGCGTGCTACCTTGACGGGTACGGTTTTCAGGCGGCTATCCCGGATTTCATAGACGGTATTTTGGTAACTCACCGCCCAGTTGGGCAGCAGGTAGACATTTTTCAGCGTCTTGCCGGGTATGTCCACAGCACAGAACATGCCTTCAACCAGCGGCAGGCCCTGCATGTCGTTGCCGGCGGCTTCTGCGGAATCGATTCTAACGGCCACGGTGAGCGTGCGGG
>JASFER010000157.1:0-13711 GCA_050124755.1 Desulfobacteraceae bacterium | reverse complement strand
CGCACGATGATGCGATCGGCAATGATACCCTCAACCGTTACCGGACGCTTAGCCACCCGGCCCCGGTGGTAGATAAAAATGTAAGGCCGGCTGCCGCCCGGATTAACCACCGATGCCAGGGGTACGGTCAGGACGCCTTCGGTGGAGAGATCCACGATCAGCTGAGCTGTCAGACCGGCCTTTACTTCAGGCTCGGGGAGTAGGTCCACTTTGACCGGGAAAAGCCGTCCGCCGGTGAGGGCGACGTTGGCGACAGCGTCTATACGGCCCTGCACCCGGCGTCCCCGGGAAAAAGGCAGCTCGATTTGAACCACCTGATCAGCAGCCAAACGACCGACAATGGTCTCAGGTACCTCCACCAGCAGTTCGATGTCTCCATCGCCGGTCAACTCGATGACCGGCTGACCGGGAACCGCCCACTCTCCCGGCTGCAAGTGAAGACCGGTAACAGTGCCGCTGAAAGGGGCTTTCAACACCGTTTCACCGAGCAAGCGGCGGGCTTCATTTAAGCGTGTCGATGCAGCTTTCAGCGAGGCCGCCAAAGCGGCCTCGCGCGTGGCGATCTTCTCCAGATCGGACACGGAGACCACGTCCGATTCCGCCAACACTTCAAAGCGGCGGCGGTCCCGTTCGGCCTGTTTCCATCGGGCCTCGAGTTCGGCCACAGTAGCCAGTGCCAGTTTTACAGAATTGCGAAATTCGCGGTCATCCAATTGAGCCAGAATTTGGCCCTTGCTCACATTGGACCCGGCGTCCACCGTGCGTTTCATTAACCGGGCCGGAATGGTAAATGAGAGCACTGCGCGGTTTTTAGCCCGGATGACACCGGAAAATCGGGCGTTACCCCGGGATTGTGTCATCTCAACGCGATCCAGCGATACTTTGGTGTGGCCGATGGGTTTCAGGGTACGGCCCTCCGGGGCCGGTGTGGTCCAGAGGACCGCGGCCAGGGATAAAAAAAGGATTCCTGCGATGATGCTTGTATAGCGTTTGATTTGCATGGCGCCCTCCTGTTTGTCGGGGCTTATTCCAGCCAACTGTTAACTGGTCGGCCGGTCAATAACTGTTCCAAAAAAGAGGCGCACGACACAGGTGGTCATGCGTCTATTCTACCGGTTTCGGCAAAATGCCTTCAAAAAAGATTTTGAGCATAGCGCCCAGATAGGCCTCGTCCAGATTTTCGTCAAGTCCCCGGGTGTCGTAGCTTTCTTCGAAATGGCCTTTATCCTGAAACCAGTTCTGGCACAGAGAGGTAAAGGTGAAAAGGATAAACCGCGGATCGACATCCGATCGCAACTGGCCCAGCGCTTGAGCTTCGCGGATCTTTTCAACCCCCATGGCGATGAGTTCTCGGTCGATATCCATACACTCCTGGACATCCTGCTCCAGAAACATCCAGGCCAGAATCCGGACGATTTGGGGGTTGCTGCGCAGGAAGTCAAAATAGAATGCCACCGAGGCCCGCAATAGCTCGGCAGTGGGCCGGGAGCCTTTGATCATATCCATCTGCCGCTGGGCATAGTGCATGAAGCGCAAGGTTTTGACCTCCCGCCAAAGCCCCTCCTTGGAGCCGAAATAGTGGTGGATCAGGCTTTTGGTGATACCGGCCCGCTTGGCAATTTCACTCAGTGAAGCGTTGCCGAAGCCCTTTTTCAAAAAGATCTCTTCCGCGGCTTCGAGCAGCGCCGTTCGGGTGGCTTCGGGATCACGCCGGACTCTGGATGCCATAGGATGTCCTTTCACAACCGGCCGGAATAATTAATTGGCCGGCCGGTCAATTAACAATAGGTGTATATGACGGGTTTGTCAAGAAGTTCTGAGAAAGACAGCAATTCTTGGAGAATCCTTCGATGGCGGGGATAGTCCCCATAAGCGCTCAAATAAGGATATTTAGCAGATTTTTTAGGTTTCGCAAATACCCCCTTCTGAACCGGTCGGGACAGAGCCCGACCCTACCCGGGAACCCTCAAAACCCCAGGGACCGGAGTGATTCGCGTAGGGCCGGCCTCCGTGCCGGCCGGGTATAAAATCCGATATCCTGTATAGAGATTGGCTTATCATTATTATTAATAAAGCGTTTATGGGGTTTATCCACGACCGCTTAGCTTTTCAGCCGCTTTGGCTTGACCTTGCAAGCATCGGGCGTTAAGACACCAAGGCATCAGCAATATACCATCTTCACGATTTCGATCATCTTAGAAAGGATAATCCCATGGCGGATGCATTGGCGCTGTTGGCGCTCCTGATTGGGCTCGAGTTGGTATTGGGGGTGGACAATGTCCTGGTGATCGCCATCTTTGTGGCGCGTCTGCCCGAAGAGAAGCGTAAGACGGCCCGTAACATGGGGCTGGCCCTGGCCATGGTGGCCCGTCTGATCATGCTGGCCATCGTGGTGGTGCTGGCCGGTTTGACCCATCCGCTGTTTTGGAACCTGTCGGTGCGCGACCTCATCTTGCTGGCCGGCGGACTGTTCCTGCTATATAAGGCGGTTAAGGAGATCCATCATACCGTCTCCGGGGAAGACGAACATACAGGAGCCCCCTCAGGCGGTTCAGGCACCTACGCGGCCATTATTGCCCAGATTGTTCTGCTGGATATCGTTTTTTCCGTGGATTCGGTGATCACGGCTGTGGGTCTCACCTCCGATCTTTGGATCATTGTCACCGCGGTGGTTTTATCCTTTATCGGGATATTGTTTTATGCCGGACCCATAGGCGAGTTCATCATGCGCCATCCGGCCTTGAAAATTCTGGCGCTCTCCTTTTTGATCACCATCGGCATCACCATTTTTATGGAGGGCCTGCACAAGCACGTGCCCAAGGCTTACATCTATCTGCCCATGGGATTCGCGCTCTTCGTGGAAATCCTGCAGATGCGCTACGAGCATAATCGCCGCAGGAGACAGAAAACACTTCTAAGCTGATTCAGATGGATCGAACTTGATTTGATCACGGCCGTTTTGCTTGGCCTGGTACATCATCTGATCCGCTCGGGCGATGAGTTTTTCCAAAGATTCTCCCGCCGAATGGATGGCGATCCCCCCGCTGACGGTGATATGAACCGGCTTTCCCGATAAGCGCATCCGAAGATTCTTGATTTGTAGACGGATGCGTTCCGCCAGCTGCAAAGCCCGCTGTGGATCCCCGGTGGGCGCGAAAACCAGGATCTCTTCACCACCGTAGCGGATGGGAATGTCGCTATCGCGACACTCTTTCTTGACCACGCCGGCCACTTGAACCAGAACATTGTCCCCGGCGCTGTGACCATATCGATCATTAATGGATTTAAACCGGTCCAGGTCGAACAGGATGGCGCTGACCCCTGGGATGCTTTGGCGGTCATGGGCGGCCAGTAGCTGTGTGGCGGACTGCAGCATATACAAACGGGTATAGAGCTGGGTCAGCGGGTCGCAAATGGCTTGTTCGTGCAGCAGCTTCATGTGACGCCAGCGTTCCACCGCGTAGAGCGTGAGCAGCCAGGTGATGATGACAGCCAACAGGGTAATCATCAACCTTTGAATCAGGGAAACATTCAGATTCTCCACAGGCCAAAGCAAATATGCGCGCCAACCGAAAGAGGCGATAGGCGCATCGGCTAAAACATACTGCCGGGACAGGGGTGCGACCCCGCTTTCAACAACCTCGCTAAAAGTGATTAGCTTGATCTTGTCACGGCTTTCGATGGGACGCGTGCTCAACGGTTTGATGACCACATCTGATAATTGCAGCCGGTTTTGCAATGGTTCCTTTTTATCGTCACTTAACGGCACCAGGGAGCGGAAGAGATATTGTTTGGGATTACTGATAATGATGACACCGTTGGCATCGGTAATTAAGAATGGGCGCCCGGGTCGTTCATGGGGCAGAAGCAGATCCTGGGGATCGGTTTGGGTTACCGCCACCCCGGCCACCCTCCCCTTGCTCAGGCGTATAGGCGTGGAAACGTAAAACCCCAGGCGCTTGTTTGTGGCGTTGATGGCCACGTATTGCGCGGTTTCTCCCTTGGCCGAGGCCTTAAAATAGGGGCGCAAGCCAAGGTTCCGACCGATAAAGGAGTCCGGCTCCTCCCAATTCCCCGACGCCAGCACTTTGCCCTGGGTGTTTAAAACATAGGCGAGGCTTCCGGCGGTGACATCGTAGCGCGCCAAAAAATGATTGGCCGCCACCTGACGGCGGGAATCATCGGGGCGTTCCAACAGTGAGAGCACCCGTGCGTCGGTGCCCACGATGCGGGTGATCACATAAAGGTTGTCCATTTGGCTTTTCAGGTAGGCCAGCTGCACCTTTAGATCATCCTGCGCCCGTTCGTTGAGATCGATGAATTGGGCGTTGCGCGTCCATTTGACCACCAGAAAAGCAATGGGAATGGTGATGCAAAGGACGACGATGGAGGTCCGCCGTAAAACCGGTTTTCTGAGATTGGCCGCCTGAGCCATGGTCGAATTCCTATACCATTTTCAGGTATTCCCTGATCTCCAAGGCTGCTGAGCCGCCTTCACCGGCGGCGCTGACCACCTGTTTGGTGCTGGTGTCGCGCACATCTCCGGCGGCGAAAATGCCGGGGATGCTGGTTTCCATCATATGGGGATCCCTCTGCCCGAACCCCTCCGGCCGGCGGCCTGAATGCACCAAAGCATGACCGGTGACCACAAAACCCCATGGGTCCGTTAGGATGCCGCTGCCCTGCAGGAAGGCGGTATTGGGAACCAGGCCGATAAATATAAAGGCCCCGTCCGCAAGCAACTCACCCAATTCACCGGTTTGGTTGTTGAACACCTTCAGTTTTTGCAGCTTGGCACCGGCCCCTTCAAAAGCCTGTACCTCGGTGTGCCAGCGTACATCAATCTTTGGGTGGGACAGCACCTTGTCCTGGATGAATTGGGTGGCCTTGAAGGCACCTTTGCGGACCAGAATGGTGACCTTTTTGGCAAACTTGGTGAGCAGCAGGCTCTCCTCGGCCGCGCTGTTGCCGCCTCCCACCACAACCACCGATTTTCCCTTGTAAAACGGCCCGTCGCAGGTGGCGCAGAAGTGGACGCCTACCCCCATATAATCGGATTCGCCCGGCACATCCAGGTGCTTGTAGCGGCTGCCGGATGCGATCAGCAGTGCCTTGGCGCTGTACTCGCCGCCGTTGGCCGTTCGCACCCAAGGGTAATTGTTGAGCTTGCCCACACCCACCACCTCCTGAGCCTGGAGCAGCTCAACGCCGAAGCGTTCGGCCTGTTGTCTCAGGCGGTTGGAAAAGTCGATGCCGGCCACCCCTTCGGGAAAACCGGGCATGTTGTCCAGTTTTTCCGTCCCGGCGGCCTGACCGCCGAAGGCCGCCCTTTCAATCACCAGGGTATCGATGGCTTCCCTGGCCGTGTAGATGGCACTGGTCAATCCGGCAGGCCCGCCGCCCAGCACTATCAAATCGTAATGGCCCTTACGGGCCTCGGTCTTGAGCCCCAGCTTTTCCGCCAGCCGGGCATTGGAGGGCTCGGCCAAAAAATCGCCGTCCGCAAAGACAATGGTGGGGATGATGCGTTTTCCCTTGTTTTTTTCGATGACGAATTGCTCGGCCGCAGGGTCTTCCTCAATATCGATCCACCGGTACGGGATCTGATGCTCACCCAAAAATTGCTTGCTGGTCCGGCAGTCCGGGCACCAATGGGCACCGTAAACCGTGATATCTGATGAGGTCATCCATACACCTTTCACCGCTCGGATGTTTAAAAACTCTTAAATTATCAGACAGGTTCCTTTTGGTGTCAATTAAAAGCCCCTATCCACTGATATTGACAGCCGTTTTGCACCCATGCTAGAAAGCCCTCAAAAGCGAAATCGGAGATTCGGTGGCCTCGACAGAGGCTGAAAAGGGAAGCCGGTGCAATTCCGGCACGGACCCGCCGCTGTGTGTGGGGACGAACACCGCAATTGCCACTGCGATATAGGGTTCTCAAACGATATATTGCGGGAAGGCGCGGCCAGTAGGATGATCCACGAGTCAGAAGACCTGCCGAAGATCTCTTGAGCCCATCCTTGGCGGAGATGGTAAATCCCCAAGCTGACATCATCGGCTTGGGGTTTTTTGTGCCCCGGCCATTCAATCAATGGAGACAAGCACATGACACAGTCACAAGTCGAGTACGCGGTTGCAGGACAGATCACCCCCCAAATGGAACAGGTCGCCAAAGCGGAAGGCGTTGAGGCCGAGATCATCCGCCAACGTATCGCTGACGGCCGGATCGTCATCCCCATGAACAACACCCACACCCACCGCATTGTGGGTATCGGCCAGGGACTCTCCACCAAAATCAACGCCTCCATCGGCACCTCCACCGACATTGCCGACATCGATGCCGAAGTGCGCAAAGCCAGGGCTGCTCGACGGGCCGGGGCCCACACCCTGATGGAGCTTTCCGTGGGCGGGGATCTGGACAAGATTCGCAGAGAGGTCATCGCCGCCGTGGACCTGCCCGTGGGCAACGTCCCCTTGTACCAGGCCTTTTGCGAGGCCGCGGATAAATACGGCGATCCCAACAAGTTGGACGAAGAACGGCTCTTCGACCTGATCGAACGCCAGTGTGCCGACGGCATGGCTTTTATGGCCATCCACTGCGGCATCAACCTTTACACCATCGAACGCCTGGAAAAACAGGGCTACCGCTACGGCGGCCTGGTGAGCAAAGGCGGCGCCGCCATGGTGGCCTGGATGAAGGCCAACCACCGGGAGAATCCCCTATACGAAAAATTCGACCGGGTGGTGGAGATCCTTAAAAAATACGACGTGGTGCTCTCTTTGGGCAACGGCCTGCGGGCCGGCTCCATCGGCGACTCCTTCGACCGCGCCATGATTCAGGAGCTGCTGATCAACTGCGAACTGGCCGAAGAGGGCCGCAAGATGGGCTGCCAGATGATGGTGGAGGGCCCCGGCCACGTGCCCATGGACGAGATCGAGGCCAACATCATCCTGCAAAAACGGATGAGCAACCATGCGCCCTACTACATGCTGGGCCCACTGCCCACGGATGTGGGCGCCGCCTACGACCACGTGGCGGCCGCCATCGGCGCAGCCCAATCCGCGCGTTACGGCGCCGACCTGGTCTGCTACATCACCCCGGCCGAGCACCTGGCCCTGCCCAACGAAGCCGACGTCATCGAAGGGGTCAAGACGGCGCGCATGGCCGCCCACATCGGCGACCTGACCAAGCTCCCCGAAAGAACCCGTCCCCGGGACCTGGCCATGAGTAAAGCCCGCCGCGACCTCAATTGGGAAGGCCAGTTCGCCCGCGCCCTCTTTCCCGATGACGCCATGCGCATCCGCACTGAGCGCGCCCCCACCTGCGACAGCTCGGTCTGCACCATGTGCGGCGACTTCTGCGCCAACAAAGCCTCGGCGGAGATGTTCAAAGAGGTCCTGACGGCCGGTCCCAAGGCGTGATGTCTGCAAGCCAAAAAGAGACTTCCTCCCCTCCCCTTGCGGGAGGGGATCGAGGGGAGGGGAAGCAAATTGACTTATTTCAAAGCAAGCCATTGATAAATTATGGTACCTGGTTATCCATAAAGCCCAAGTTGGTGAAAAAAGCCGTTTTCTGAACCGGTCGGGACAGAGCCCGACCCTACTCGGAACCCTCAAAACGCCAGGGACCGAAGTGATTAGCGTAGGGCCGGCCTCCGTGCCGGCCGGGTAGAAAATCCGATATCCTGCATAGAGATTGTCTTATTATTCTTAATTAATTAAGCGCTTTTATTGTGTAGAGGCAGGGTTTATCACCGCCCGCTTAAGCTTTTAAGATAACCGCGTTATGGTATAATATTAGCTTGAACCCACTAGAAGCGTTCTCAATAAACGGAATTTCCTTCAAGATTAAGGAGAAACCTTGTTTCAACCCGCAGGCATACTGTAGTATGTCGAGGACTTGAAACAAGGCACCAACACAAAAATTGGGCCAAAAGATTTTTTTGAGACGGCTTCTACTCTCCAGGAGCCCAGAATGACCAACCGCCAACAACTTAAAAACCAATTAAAGCGCGTCAATGCAATGATCAAGGAAGCCGAAGCCCGTCTGGGCGCCCATTCCACCAAACCCATATTGATGCAGCAGCTCTTTGAACTGGAAGAGGAACGCGACATGCTCACAGCCAAGCTCAGCGCGCTCTCTTCAGAAAGGGATGGGGAACCGTCATGAGCGCCAACGACACATCAGAGGCCCTGGCCGCCTGTATGGACCGACACCTGGACCTTGGTTTTGCCCCTTGCGCTTAAAAATGACTGCGCAGCTCCCGGTAAAATCGGTGGAAGGCATCGCTCTCTGACTTGCGGGGTCGCGGCAGGGGCACCGGGATGTCGAATTGGATGCGGCCGCTGTTGCGGTCCATTAGCAGAATGCGGTCGGCCAGCGTGGCCGCCTCGCCAAGGTCGTGGGTGACAAAGACAATGGTGTGGGAAAGCGCCTGCCAAAGGGAGAGCAGCAGGTTCTGCATCTCCTCCCGGGTCTGGGCGTCCAGGGCGCCGAAGGGTTCGTCCATGAGCAGCACTTTGGGTTTGAGAATCAAAACCCGCGCCAGGGCCACGCGCTGTTTCATACCGCCGGAGATATCCCTGGGCAGGTAGTCCTTGAACGCCTTGAGCCCCACCATCTCCAAATGCCGTTCCACCTCTGCGGCCAACCGTTTTCCGTGAAGGATGCGTTTGGCGCCGAAAGCGATGTTTTCAGCCACGGTCAGCCAGGGAAACAGGGCGTCTTCCTGAAACACCACACAGCGGTCGGGACCGGGTTTGTCGATGGGGCGTCCATCGATGGAGAGGTGGCCGCTGCTGGGCCGTTCGAATCCGGCGATCAGCTTGAGCAGGGTGGTCTTGCCGCATCCGCTGGGGCCCAGAATGCAGACCAGTTCACCGGCATGGATGTCAAAATGGACATCCGACAATACCGTGGAGAAGCCGTCCTCCACGTGGAAAACCTTGCTCACCTTGCGGGCCGCCAATGCCGGCTGCTTTGCGGGCCCGGCCGACGGATGGCGGATCAATTTCAGCCGTTTTGTCATGCCATTCTCCCGGCGGATTTGAAGCAGTAGCGCATCAGGGTGTTCAGCGCCAGATCACTGATGCGTCCCATGACGGCGATGATGCCGATGCCCACGATGATGATATCGATGCGGCCGAGCATGCGCGCATCCATGATCACCGCCCCCAAGCCGTTGGGAACGCCGGTGAGTTCGCCCAGCACCAGGTAGGCCCAGGCGATGCCCATGCCCAGCCGCAGGCCGCTGATGATTTGCGGCATGGCCGCCGGCAGCAGGATGGCGAAAACACCACGCAGCCGTCCCACACCCATCATGGCGCCGGATTGGTACAACAGGGTGTTGACCTGGCGGGCGCCGGCGGCGGTGTTGATGTAGATGGGAAAAAAGGCCGCCATGGCCACCAGGAAAACCGTGGTGCGCATGCCGATGCCGAACCACACCAGGGCCAGGGGCAGCCAGCAGATACCCGGAACCGCCCGCAGGCCGTTAATGGTGGTGCTTATCAGCCGCCGGCATACGGTCAAACGCCCGGACAGCACCCCCAAAGGGATGCCCAGAACAACCGCCAGGAAAAAGCCAAGGGTCACCCGTGCGAGGCTGGACCAGGCGTCGGACAGGAAACGGCCGGCGTAGGGTGCGCTGCCGGCCTGGCCGAATACATAGTGGTAACCGGCCGTGGCGATGCTGACGGGATCGGGGAGCAGGTAACGGGGAATCCATCCGGCTTTGCTCACGGCAAACCACAGCCCCAGAAAGACAAAGGGAATAATCCATGGAAGATAGGTTAAATGGGCATGGGCTCGATTGCCGGTCAACGATCCAACTCCCGTTTGACTTGTTGGACGAATTGGAGATCGAACAATTGCTCATAGTCGGGTTGCCGGTCGATGACCTTGAGTGCCTGCATGCGGGCGCCCAGGGCTTTGGCGCGTCGGATAAATGCGGTATCCATCTCCCATGCCAATTCCATATTGGGAGCGGCTTTATCCAGAACGGCGCGCCGGCTTCCGAAACCGGCGGCCCGGTCCAGCCACTGATCGGGATGTTGCTGCAAAAATCGGGTGGCCTGCGCATGGGCCTTGACCAATTGAAGAATTTTCTGAGGCTGCTGCTGGACGCTTTTGCGGGTCACCAACATGCCGGCATTGATGGTGCCCACCGAGTCGTCATAATAGGGGTAGGCCAGGATGCGGCCGTAGCCCTCTTCCACGGCCAGGGTGGGAAACGGTTCGCCGGATAAAAAGGCATCGATGCCGCCGCGGGCCAGGGCCAGGCCCATGTCGAAAAAATCCACCCGGGTCAGCTGCACATCTTTTTCCGGAGAGAGGTTGTGGCGCGTCAGGGCCTCGCGCAACAGAATTTCGTGCATGGTTCCGGGAACATAGCCGATGCGCCGGCCTTTGAGCTGGGCGATGCTGTGAATGGGGCCGTCCTTTTGAACGGTCAGGGCCGAACATTTGTTGCACAGGGCCGCCACAACCACCACCGGCTGCCCCTGGGCGGCGGAGTGGATGGCGTGGGCCAGGGTGGTGCCGCACATATCCAGGCTGCCGGCCAGCAGGGCGGTCTTCTGGTCGGCCGGATTGGTAAAGGCGAACACTTGGCATTTTGGGGAGAGATACTGCTGGTAGTAAAAAGGCTGAATGGTCTGGGCGGTCTTCCAGGTACCCACCTTGAAGCCCGGTTCGGCCGATGCCGAGCCAAAGGAGATCAACAGGATCAAAATACAGAAAATCATTTTTTTCATGATTTAACATTTCCTTTCAGTCAAAGCAGTTGGAGTGCAGTTGGGGGTTCCAATGCATCTCTTTTTGAAGGGTGTGGCAGTGCTCCACGCTGCGGCCGCGGCCCTTGCCGGTGTCGGCCTCACCGTCCCGGGGACTGGCCCCCACTTCCGGAAAGAACAGATTGGCGCCGGCCATCAAGGATGCGCTGTGGGGCTCATGGGTGCAGTGGGCTTTGGGGATCGATCCCATGACCAGCCGGGACACGGCCACCATCTTCGCCATTTCGAGCTCGCTGATCATACCGAATTTCGTCATGGGCGAGCCCGGAAAGTTGATGCGCCGCATGATGCCGCTGTAGGTGGCGCCATGGCGGCGCGCCAGCAACATCAGGTCCACGATCTCTGCGTGGCTGTGTTCCGGTCCCACCGGCTCCACACAATTCATCCAGCGCAAGCCCACATCTTTTAAAACCTGGATGGTCTGAATGCGTTTCTCACGGTTCAGGGGCGTGTCGCGCCCTTCCCCCAGCCGCACGGCATGGTAGGCGCCCACAAAACCCGCCTCTACCAGCGCCTCGCCCTCCTTGTGATTGATGTCCCGGGTATTGGCCACCAGGGGCACCCCTACGGCCGCTTTCAGCATGCGGCCGATTTCAAGCAGGCGTTTAAAGGAAAAGGTGCCGGTGGTCATCAGGTTCAGCGCGTCGGCACCATGGGCTTGGGCATGTGCGGCCCAATCCAGTATCTGCGCTTCGGAAAAATCCACGGCCTCCTTGAATATGCCGGCTTGCTGGGTCAGGGAGCAGAAAAGGCAGTTCAACGGACAGGGCGCCACATTGACGCCGATGTGAAAGTGGTTCTCGCCCTTTTCGCCAAACAGCTCCCTGGAGAGGCGATTGGCGGTCTCCATCAGGGCATAGGTTTCTCTGCTGTGGATCGGCAGCGCCATCAGGAGCAGCGCCTGGGACCGATCGATGCCGGCGCCCTCGCCGCCGCTTTCAAGAATGGTTGCCACTGGAGGGGATATTTTCCAACCCATGTCAAATGTTCCTTGATCGGCTGCTTGCAAAACAGACGTGGTTCTGGGATTGCGCTCAAAACAATAAGGTGCCTTTATTACACTGTGAAAATCTCTTTTTCAATGCCTAACGTTTCAACACCTGCCTTGACAATGATATCCGGTTTTGGATTATAGTTAGATAGTTTTCGTTCCATTTCTATTTCGACAACAATTTGCACTTTAATTTTCGCATATAAACAAGCAGCATTCGGTGCTGAGTCCATAATTCGATTCACGGCAAAGGTGTAGCCATAACCGGTGGCGACTACCCGAGGTCGCCCTGCTATTTTTTGCGGGCAGAAAGGATACCCCATGAAAGCACGATTAAGCATTGGGCATTTCACCCCATTTATGGTTGCGATACTCTTTTTCACCACAGCCATGGCGACATCCTTTTCCTTTATAACTCCGGCCCTCAGCGCAACCCCGCAAGCGGAGCCGGTGCGCATGGTTTTGGTCCTGGACGCCTCCGGGTCCATGTGGGGGCAAATCGGGGGCAAGGCCAAGATCGACATCGCCAAAGCGGTTATGGCTGATCTGATCACTCAGATACCCAAAACCTTTCACACCGGCTTGATGGTTTATGGTCACCGGCGCAAGGGTGATTGCGCTGATATCGAGATGGTCCAGACGCTGGGACCGCACAATCCCAGCGCCATGACGGCCAAAATCCGCGCCCTCAGCCCCAAAGGCAAAACGCCCTTGAGCGCTGCCGTCAAGCAGGCCGCCCAGGCCCTGCGCCATACCGAAGAGCGGGCCACCGTTGTCCTGGTAAGCGACGGATTGGAGACTTGTGATGTGGACCCCTGCCAACTGGCCGCCGAACTGGCCATGAGCGGCGTGGATTTTACCGTGCACGTCATCGGTTTTGACATCTCCAAAGAGGACCAGGGGCGTCTGCGCTGTCTGGCCGACAAAACCGGCGGACTGTTTTTGGCCGCGGACAACGCCGGTTCCCTGCGCGATGCCCTGTTCAAGACGGTGGACAAGGTCAAAGAGCCGCCTGCCCCTGTGGTCGCGGTTCCGGGCACGGCCACCCTCAGCGCTCCTGCAAGCGTTCCGGTGGGCGCACCCTTTCAGGTCCATTGGCAGGGCCCTGACAGCCAGCGGGATTATATCGCCATTGCCGAAAAGGGCACCAAGGACAGCCGTTACAAAGATTACCGGTACACCCAAAAAGGGAATCCCGCCGATTTTATCGCTCCGGGAGATGTGGGCGACTATGAGCTGCGCTATGTGCACAGCCACACACGCAAAGTGATCGGAAGGGCCGATATCAAAGTGACGCCGGTGCAGGCCGGCGTCCAGGCGCCCCCCGCCGCCGACGTGGCCACCCGATTCGAGGTGGCCTGGACAGGCCCGGCATACGAGAGTGATTATATATCTGTAGCGCGCACCGATCAGCATCCGGGATCCTGTGTTTCCTACACATACACGCGCGAGGGCAGTCCGCTGAAAGTGAGGGCGCCGTCGGACCCGGGCACCTATGAGGTGCGCTACATCCTGGGGCGCGGGAGCAGGCTGCTGGCCAAGACCACCATCGAGATCAATGCGGTGGGCGCCACGGTGCAGGCGCCGGCCTCGGCGGACGTGGCCACCCGGTTTGAGGTGACCTGGACGGGTCCGGCCAATAAGGAAGATTACATCAGCGTGGCGCGGTTGGACCAATCCCCCGGCAGTTCCGTGAGCTATACTTACACGCGCGAGGGCAGTCCGCTGAAAGTGAGGGCGCCGTCGGACCCGGGCACCTATGAGGTGCGCTACATCCTGGGCCGCGGGAGCAAGCTGCTGGCCAAGACCACCATCGAGATCAAGGCGGTGGGCGCCACGGTGCAGGCGCCGGCCTCGGCGGACGTGGCCACCCGGTTTGAGGTGACCTGGACGGGTCCGGCCAATAAAGAAGATTACATCAGC
>JASFER010000156.1:0-13806 GCA_050124755.1 Desulfobacteraceae bacterium | reverse complement strand
ACGCTTCAAAGCACTATAAGGACAACCCCTCGGCCTTGCATCTCAGGGCCATGAACATGATTTTCGAGGGATTGAAAAAGAAGGGCTCCATGATCATCGTGCCCAGCACTGCGGTGGAAACCATGGGTCTCGGTGCTTTGGGTGGCATGACGTCCTTCGACCGCATTATGAGTGCGCAGAAAGAGCCTATGAAAGAACATCTTGCTGATGGGTGACTTCAATATTTCATCGCCTGATCGGATGCGCGCCTCTTTTTCTCCCTTTGCGATCATTTTGGCATTTATCGGCGGCGCATTGGTCCTTTTTGGCACCAGCCGCTATGGTATCGGCCTGTCTCCCGACTCGGTCAACTATGTTCATTGTGCCCGCCAGTTGGCGATGGGAGAGGGGTTTCAATCCCTAGACAACGGCCATTTTGCCCAATGGCCGCCCCTTTACCCATTAATACTCAGTATCATCGGTTTCTGGGGCATTGATCCACTGGTCGGTGCCCCCTGGGTCAATGCGGTACTCTACGCTTTGTTGATTTTGGCTGCCCATCATTTGTTCCGGCAGCATATCAAACAGCATGCCCTGGTGGTGGCAGGCACAATTTCAGCGGTGTTCTGCATGCATGTGGTTTCCTTTACATTAATGGCCTGGACGGAAACCTTGTTTGCCTTGACGGTGGTCTTGTTTTGCATCCAATTAAACGACGCTGTACGAACGTCGGCAAAAAGGGCTTTCTCCGGGGCCTTGCTTTGGGCGGTCCTGGCTTCGTTGACACGCTATGTTGGCGTGGCACTCATTGCCGCAGGGGTTGCGGTCATCCTGGTTTTTCAAAAGAGGCCGATAAATCAGCGCCTGAAGCAGGCCATGTTGTTTTTGGTGGCATCAGCCTTACCCATCGCCATGTGGATGCTGCGCAATTGGTATCTTGGTGACGGATTTGCCGGCCAAAGGATAACCGCAATGGTTTCTTTGCCGGATGCCATGATCTCGACCTTGCACGTCCTGAGTGTTTGGATGGCACCTCCTACCGTTGCCTTTGGCTGGCGCATGATTCTTCTCGTCATTGTGGTCGGCGGCCTGTCGTGGATCGCGTTCGCCCGTCGTATTCAGACGACATCTGCAGGTTCCGATGATCGCTCGCTGGGGGTCCTGATGACTGTTTTCGGGCTCTACGTCGCTGCCATCGTGTGCATCTCAGCCATAACCAGCGTGGACATCCTGCCCTTTCGCTATCTGTCAGTGGTTTATATTCCCGGCATTTGTATCCTCTTTTCCATGGTTTCCCGTTTAAGGCGCCACGGTTTGAGCGTCCGAAAAATCGGGCGCTGGGTATCGATGGGTCTCTTTGCACCTTGGTTACTTTATCTTGCAGCAAACTTATATTTTTTGATCCACACCGCGATTTGGAATGGAGCCGGCGGTTACGCCAGCAACAAATGGCAGCGTTCCGCCACCATGCAATATTTAAAAAGCCACCCCTTAAGGGGCGTCATTTATTCCAACGGTGCGGATGCCCTTTACATCCTGAATGGTCAAAGCGGGTATCCAATCCCCCACGCTGACCGCATAGAACCAACATGGTGTGGAGATCTTCAAGAGGGCGGGCAACCCTATCTGGTGTGGTTCAATGCCGTAGATTGGCGCACCTATATGGCGACACCCGATCAATTAGGCGCTTATTATACGCTATTGCCTTACCGGCGCTTTTCAGACGGTGCCATTTATGTCGTACAATGCGAGGCGCTGCAGAAAAGCAAACAGATTGACGGGCAAGCGCCTGAAGAGATAAAGAAAACGTCCTATAATGATTCAGATTCTAGCTCAATAGCCCCATTGCGCGCGGTAGGAAGTGCTGATGGCTACAATTGAAATCTTGAAAGATCTTTTTTTTATCGAAAGAGGCTATTTAAATGCCAATCACTTCGTCTATCGTTCCAAAACGCCCATACTCATCGATACGGGATATATTTCCGGTTTCAATGAGACGGAACGGCTCATCACCGGATTGGGTATAAATCTTTCCGATGTCGCCATGATCATTAATACCCACACCCATTGCGATCATATCGGCGGCAATCACATGATCCAGCAGAGATCGGGATGTGATATTGCTTTGCACAAATCCGGGAAATACTTTATTGACACACGGGATGATTGGTCGACCTGGTGGCGATACTATAACCAGCAAGCGGATTTTTTCGATTGCACCCAATCGCTGGAAGACGGAGATGTGATCGCCATAGGACCGCATGCGTTTGAGGTGATTCATACGCCGGGACATGCCGCCGATGGAATTGTTCTTTATCACCGGGAAGAAAAAATCCTCATCTCTTCAGACACGCTCTGGGAAAAGGACATGGCGGTGATGACCCTGCGTGTCGAAGGCAGTATGGCATTGCATCATCTGCTGTATTCACTGGAGCGAATTGAATCCCTTGATGTCAGATGCGTCTACCCCGGTCATGGAAGATCCTTTAAAGGCTTTTCAAAGGCCATATCCAATGCCAAAGAGAGAGTTCAACGCTATTTGCTGGATCGGCACCTTGTGGGCAACGATCTGCTGAAAAAGATCATCGTCTACACGCTGCTGATGAAGAAAAAGATCCGTGAAAAAGAACTTTTTCCGTACTTGATGGAGACCTTTTGGTACAAGGAGACCGTGGATTTCTATTTCGACAGCGCCTATGAAGCCAAATATCTTGAAATCATGAACGCTTGCATTGAACGGGGGGTGGTCCTGCAAGAGAAAGGAACCTTCGTCACAACGGTCAAACCATAAAAATGGTCACCACACATCCCCCTGCCGGAGTTTTATGAACACGCAATGGCGAAAGTGGCTCAAACGGGTGCATCCCGAAGGAATTCCATGGCCGGGCAGTCTCGTTTACAGCGTCTTAAGCCGGTCATGGGTTTTCCGCCAGCATTATGCGCTTGTGGCCCACGACATCGTCCAATATGGGTCCGTGCACCGTATCCTGGACATCGGCACCGGACCCGGGCGCCTGTTGTTGTCTTTGAACCAGGTGTCCCCCTGTTCGGAATTAGTGGGCGTCGATATCTCGCCGGCCATGGTGGCGCAAGCCTGCAGGACCATCGGGCATGCCCGCTTTGATTTTAATTTGGCAGAGCGCAGAGATTGACACCTTTAATACGTTCGGCTAAAAATAGCCCTGAAAAAGGTAATCCATGGCCGATCAGGAAACCATAAAAGAATTGTTGGAAAACAAGTATTTTCTCTTCGGGTTAATCGGGGTGGGTCTGATTCTGGGCCAAGTGGTGAAACGCTGCATGGCCCGCCTCAGAGATAAAATGAAAGACCGGCTGAACCCGCCGCATTAGCCTTCTCTCTTCTGTGCTTGTCGTTGGTAGACGGCCTGACGCGCCTTTGATCCCATTCGAACAATCAGCATCCAGATGGTAGACGGAAGGAGGTAGCAAAATGACTTGGCCGAAGAACGCCATGGACGTTTTCAAGCTGCTCGATAAATCCAACTGTAGAGAGTGCGGTGCGCCGACTTGCCTGGCCTTTGCAGCCGCCGTGTTCAAGGGGGAGAAAAGCCTTAACGATTGCCCCCGTATAGAGCAGGAAGTTCTGGAGCAGCATGGTGGTCCACCTGTCTCCCCAAAAGGCGCGGAGGCAAATATGGATGCTCAGCTATTGCAACTGAAACAATCCGTTCAAGAGGTTGATCTGGCTGAAGCGGCTCAGCGTATAGGGGGCCGCTGCACCAATGGCAAGCTGACCGTCAAGATCATGGGAAAAGATTTCAGTGTCGACACCCAGGGCAATCTCTCGTCGGACATACACGTCCACAACTGGATCGCCGGTCCTTTTTTCGATTACATCCACAATTGCCAGGGGGCGCCTATCTCAGGGAGGTGGGTGCCTTTTAGAGAGCTTGAAAACGGCAAGGATTGGGCCCTTTTCTTTAATCACCGGTGTGAAAAGCGGCTGAAAAAGGTTGCCGATACCTATACGGATCTGTTTGAGGACATGGTCCATCTTTTTAACGGACGTCAGGTGGAGCATCATTACCAATCGGACATTTCCCTGGTGCTGCATCCCCTGCCAAAACTGCCTTTGCTGATCTGTTATTGGAGGCCGGAAGAGGGCATGGATTCGGATCTCAACGTTTTTTTCGATGCCAATGCGGAAAAAAACCTGTCCATTGGTTCGATCTATACACTGGGTGTGGGCCTGGTGCTGATGTTTGAAAAAATCGCGTTGCGGCATGGGGTGGTTGCTGAGGGGTGAATAAGGTTTCTATTTGTATTGATTCCAGCAAATTATTTTTCCCATGGCTTTCCTGATTTTCGGTCGGATGTGGTGTTCGGCGGGGTAGCCCAGGGTGATGATCAGGCCCACGCGTTTGTTTGGCGGAATGTGCAGAAGGTTCCGGACTTTATCCTCTTTGAACCAGCCCAGCATGCAGGTGCCCAGACCTTCGGCTGCGGCGTGCAGGCAGAAGTGCTCTGCGGCGATGCCCACGTCGATCCAGGGGAAATCCCGTTGCTTGACCCTGGCGCCGATGCGGGAAGTCAGGTTGGCGCTTTCCACTACAATAACCACGTGGATTGAGGCCTGCTTGGTCCAGTGATTCAGGGGCAGCCAGCGGTCGGCCGTGAGGTCGGCCAGCTGATTTTTCAGATCGGGGTTGTCCACCACAATAAAGGTCCACGGCTGGGCATTGCAGGCCGAAGGGGCCAGCCGGGCCGCCTCCAGGCAGCGTTCGAGCTTGTCCTTTTCAACCGGCTTTGGCGAATAGCCCCGGACGCTTTGGCGTGTTCGAACCAGGCTTAAAAAATCGGACGGTGTCATCATTGAGATATAGTCGCCTTTTCCCTTCTGGTTACGTCAAAATTAGGGTAATTTCTCTATTCCGTGCCGGTTGTACGATTTTTCCGGCCATAATGGCAATGGTATTCCCGCGACACCGACGGTCTCAATTAACGGGATCCATAATGGAGCGGCTTTTAGCGGCGGTAATACCCGATCCAAAAACGTGCGTTGCGGCTGAAAACCGCTTCCGCAAACCAATTAAAATCGGCTGGGTTGAATTGTGAATACAGGAGAGAAGATGATACATTCCATTGAGATAAAGATCAGGGGCTACCATCTGGACCTGTTTGGACACGTGAACAATGCCCGCTATCTTGAGTTTCTTGAGGAGGCGCGCTGGGCGGCCTTTGAAAAAACCGTGGACTTGGAGGCCCTGGCACGCCAAGGACACGCTTTTACCGTGGTCAAAATCAATATCAACTATCGTCGGCCGGCTTTGATGAATGACCGGCTTGTTGTGGAAACTCACATTTCTAAGTGGAGCCGTCGTTCTGCGGTGGTCCGCCAGGAGGTGAAAAACAAGGTGACTGGAGAAATAGTGGTGGATGCGGATGTCACTTTTGTCATGTTCGATACGCGAAAAAAGAAGACCGCCCGATTGGAAGGCCCGTTACTGGAGATGCTGCAAAGCGTTTAGAAGCGGATTCAAAACCTCCCCTTGAGCCTAAACTCTGTGTTGGGCGACAGATTTAAGTCCTCTAAATAGCGGACTATTTCTCCGGTTTAAATCTGCCACCCGCCTTGATCTTGAGCCCGATTGAAGGTTTTGAAACCGCTTCTATTTGAGCCGCGCCTCCAACCAATGAAATGAGGATTCCCTTGCGGGAACTGCCGTGCTCAGCAGTTCCCGCAAGGGAAATGTACAATGGCTTTACCGCCACTGGTCGGCCGATTTACGGACAAACTCACCAAAGGTGATGGGTGGCCGGCCGGTGGTTTTTTGGACGTCCTCGGTGACCGCCGCCGTCCAGCCGTTGCGCACCGCTTGGTAAAGAACGGCCATGTAGGCGACAGCGCCTTCAGGCATGCCTTGGTCCCGGGCCCCCTGAAGCATGGCTTCTTCGGACAACGCATGGTAAGTGACGGTTTTTCCGGTTATCTCAGAGATCATGGCGGCCACCTGAGCGTGGTCCAGGGCGGCCGGGCCTGTGAGGTTGTATTCGGCTCCGTGGTGCCCTTCGACAAAGGCGGAGGTCGCCACCGCAGCGATATCGGCTGTGCTGATGAAACTGGTCCGGGCATCGTCGGCCGCCAGATAGATTCCCCCTTGTGCGATCATGGGGGCGATGAATCCCGTGGAAAAGTTCTCCATGAAAAAGTTGGGACGCAAAATGGTGTAGTTCACCCCGGATGCCATGAGATGCTTTTCGATGATTCTCAGGGGCGCCGCTTCGTTCTGGTCCACCCCCAGGGCAGAGTTGAAAACGATATGGCTCACCCCTTTTGATTCGGCCTGGTCGATTACCGGATTGAGCTTGGCCGGTGCCTCCGGATCCAAAAGGGGCGCCACCAAAAAAAGGCCGTCCACACCTTCAAGGGCCGTCTCCACGGATGCCGGGTCATTGTAATCGGCCCTGACCGCCGTTACCCCCTCCGGGAGCACCGCCGTCCCCGGCCGGGTGGTCCCGCCCAACACCTTGATGTCTCTTTCAAGCAGTGCGCTTGCCACTGCCCTTCCAACATTACCGGCTGCGCCGGTCACCAGGATGGTTTGGATGTTTTCCATTTTCATACCTCCAGTCTTTAAAATTGAGTTGAAGTGCCTTTTCGATCCTTTAAAATAAAAATTTGCAAAATACGGCCGTATGGGTTAAATTTACACATAGAGAAAAAAAGTCAAGTAGGCATTATTTAGTGCTATAGTATATAAAAAGTAAGTATGGAGTGGATATATGCTGATCGACAGTCCGTGCCCGGTGACCACCACCCTTTCCGTCATCGGCGGAAAATGGAAGCCGATTATTCTGTTTGTGATCAAAGATGAGAAGAAGCGGTTCGGGGAAATCAAAAAAATCATTACGGCCATTTCCCAAAAAATGCTGACCCAACAGCTCAGGGAGCTTGAAGAGGACGGTATCGTCCACCGCAAGGTCTATCCGGTGGTACCGCCTAAGGTCGAATACTCCATGACCGACTATGGCCGAACGCTGACACCCATTTTAGATGCCATGGAGGCCTGGGGGGAAACGCACCGAAAAACCGCTCAAAGCGCTTAACCGGAAGGGATCGACGTGACAGATCAAGCGGCAGGCCGCAGCGCCTCATCCCGTTTGGATGAATTGGCTCACGAGATTTTATCGGAGTTGGCCGTCCAATTCCCGGTGTGCCTGTCCAGTGATGAGTTTCATTTTTTTCCCCAGTTCAAATCAGATCATGACAATGGGGGTGAATGGGAGGATTTTTCGGATACCGGCATTCAAAGGTTTCAGGCGCGGGTTTCCCAATGGTGCCGGAGGCTTGAACAGCTCAGACCCGCCCAGCCCGCTTCAAGTTTGGGTTTGGACGTCGACCTGCTCATAAGGGTGTTGACCACTTTGGATGAGCAATTTAGCCTTGTGTGTCCGCATAAAACCCAGCCCACCTTTTATCTCACCATCATCAGCATCGGTTTGGCCGAATCCATAGATGCATCTTATGACGCCTTCGGGCGTCGCATCCAAACCCTGCCGGCATTTATCAAGGCCGCTGAGGAAAATTTGGTGCAAGTTCCGGCCGTTTGCAGAGATCTTGCGCTGAATATGATTCCCCAACTGCGAACCTGGCTGATGTTGCTGCCCATGACCGACGCTGAACAGCAGGCGATTATGGCAGGACTGGATCACTACCAGGACCATTTAACTAAAATTGATCCGGCCGTCGGTTTTCGTCTTCCACATGATGTGTATGCGCGGGTCGCCGATTTTCATATGGGCACTCAAATGGAACTTGAGGAGATTGCCTGGCATCTGGACCGGGAAATCGAAGCGGCCGCCGACCTGTTGGCCGACTCAGCCGCACGCATTGCTTCAGGAAAAACCTGGCAAACGGTTTTTCATGAATTGCCGGCACCCGTGGCCACCCATAATGATGTGGCGGCCCTTTATGAAAGCGGCATTGACCAGATCAAACGCCACTGTCTGGAACAGGGATTTACCGATGACGATGTCATCGCCGACTGCGGTGTTGAGATCCAAACCATCCCCGAACATCTGAGGCCCATCAGGGCCAATGCGGCATACAGCATGCCGCCCGGTCACCCACCCAAGGGTGGCATCTTCTATATTTTGCCCCTGAACCGCCAGGCCGTTCCAAAGGACCTGATGTTGTTGGCCGCCCATGAAACCTTCCCCGGCCATCACCTGTTGGACACCCATCGGTGGCGGCTACCACAGCCGTTGCGCAGGCACCTGGAATTCCCGCTATTTTACGAAGGGTGGGCCAGTTTCGGCGAAGAGATCCTTTTTGACACCGGGTTTTTCTCCGGGCCGGTGGATCGACTGCTGATGGCCAAACGCCGATTCTGGCGTGCCCAAAGAGGCCGGGCCGACCTGCGCATCCACACCGGACAATGGGGCTTGGAGGAGGCGGCCCTTGAACTGAGTGCGGCGGGTCTGGCAGACTACCATCAGGCCTTGGCCATGGTCCAGCGGTATGCGCTCAAGCCCGGCTATCAGTTGGCTTATGCCATTGGCCGTGGTAAGTTTCGTCAACTCTATACCGCATTTACAGGGCACGGCGGCACACCCGGGCAATTTGTCCGCCAAGTCCTTTCCCAGGGTGAAATGGGTTTCGACCATCTGGCGGAAAGAGTGCTGTATTGATACCAGGGCTTTATTGAGCCTGGAGGTGCAAGGGTTTAGATCATCAATACAACTCCTCCTGGATTGTTTTTCGCTCGAACCTTTAAAACAAAGCGCCGTAAAGGAATTTGGGGAACCAGAGCGATATGGCCGGCAGATAGGTAATCAGAAGAAGGCCTGCAAGCATGATAATCATAAACGGCGCAGCGCCCTTGAAAACGTCCCATAGAGACAGACCTGAAATCCCACTGGCGACAAAAAGATTGAGCCCGACAGGAGGTGTGATCATTCCGATTTCCATGTTAACGGTCATAATGATTCCGAAATGAATGGGATCAATATTCAGCTTCATTACGATGGGCAGGAAGAGCGGTGCCAATATCAGGATGGCCGCACTCGGTTCCATGAAGTCTCCCACGAAGTACAAAAGAATGTTGACGAAAAGGAGAAAAACCCAAGGGGTTACCGCATGATCGACAATAAACGCTGCAATCGCACCAGGTATCCCTTCGGTGGTCAGGATGAAGGCGAAAAGCATGGCGTTGGTAATGATGAAAAGGACCATGGCCATTGTTACGGCACTGCGAACGAACACTTTGGGAAGGTCCTTTAACTTAAGATCTCTATATATGAACAGTCCCACAAAAAGAGAATAAAAAACCGCCACGGCGGCAGCCTCTGTCGGCGTAAAAATGCCGCCGTAGATTCCGCCGAGAATCAAAAATGGCATGAAAAGACCGGGCAGCGCTTTCCATAGCAAAATAAAACGTTCTTTCCAAGGCAAAGCGTTTCCGCTGCTGAAGCCCTTAACGTTTGCATAAATAATTGCGGTAGTAATAAAAAGGGCGCCCATGAACAATCCCGGTCCTACACCGGCCATGAACAGCTTGCCCACGGATTGTTCAGTAGCCACGCCGTAGACGATCATGGGGATACTCGGCGGAATAAGAATACCCAAGGACCCGGCCGAGCCCAGCAGACCCACGCTGTACTTGCTTCCATAGCCAGAGGCGATCATCGCCGGAATCATGATTGTGCCGATGGCCACCACCGTTGACGGACTGGAGCCGGAAATGGCCGCAAAAAACATGCAGGAAACAATAGACGCCACCGCGAGCCCACCTTTGTAATGTCCCACAAAAGCATTACAGGCATCGATAAGCCGCTTTGAGACACCGCCGGTAGTCATGATATTGCTGGCCAGGATAAAGAAAGGAATGGCCATCAGCGCAAAATGATCCAGACCATTGTATAGTTTCTGGGCCACCGCCATCAGGGGAAGGGTTTCATGGTACCAGAAAGTAGCGATAACGGACAGGCCAAGGCAAATGGCCAGAGGCATCCCAAGCAGCAAGTAAACGAAGAAAACAACAAAGAGAGTAATGCCTAAGCTTTCCATCGGATCTATCCTTCGAGCTTATACTACTGTTGACTATTTGTCCGGTGCTTTTGCAAGCTTATCCTTTTCATCTCCACTGAGTTCATGCATCCGGTCTATCTCAAAGGACTCTCCTTTTATGACATGGACCAAACGTTCGATGAAACGCAGACTGATCAGTACGCCACCCACAGGAACGGACAAATATCCTATCTCCATGGGGATGCGTAAATCACGAGACAAGAGATGGCCGCGGCTGATGAATCTGGCAAACGCAAAACCTTTTATGGCCATTATGACACCGAACACTATGCACAGTACAATGGAAATAACGACTAGAACCCGCCGGGTTTTTAGATCGAATTTGTTCACGAGGACATCGACACCGATATGGATATTTTCCTTTATGCCCAAGCTGGCCCCAATAAAGGTACACCAGATCAGTGCCATGATGGTAATCTCATAGGAACCGCTCCATCCGGTGTTAAAGACATACCTTAAAACAACTTCCTGAAAGGTAAGGTATGAGGCCAGCGCAAGGAGGAAAACGACCATGGCTTGTTCCGCCACATCCCAAAACTTGAGTAACTTACCCATTGCTATTCCTTTTCGCCCCAGGGAGACGGGAGACCGTCTCGCCTGGGGTTTACCCCAATATTGCATTTAAAAAAGATGGCCAAAAAGAATAAACGCTTGTGGCTACTGCGTGCAGACCGGGATGGGCCACTGTCACAGGAACCAACCAAAGGTGCCCTCGAGGATCGGGTCGATGATAGGCCATCCTTTTCCTCTGCGGGAAAGCCGGAGGGCTCTCCCGCCTTTGGCGGAAGGTTGCCAAGGGTTTGCACTAGACGACTATGGCTCCACCCCTGGCGCCTTGACGCTGAAGCCCTCCGGCTTTTGCAACGTTGTGGGGTTTATTATGGATCCGATTTACTTCATCTTTTTAATTTCCTGGATCCACTTGGTGGGAACGACATCGGAAAACTTGTCGTGGACCGGTTTCATGGTTTTTTGTAGCGCTGCGGTCTGTGCCGGTGTAAGCTCATATATCTTCAGCTTTCCGCTCTTTTTAGCATAATCCCTGATCAATTGTCCTTGCTTTTTATCCAGCTCTATGGCTTTTTCTCGTTCTAAGGCAGTAATATCTTTTAAGGTCTTGGTTATGACCTGTTGCGCGTCGGCGGGCAGCTTGTCCCAAAACTTTTGATTCATGATCACCGCATAACCGAGATAGCCGTGATTGGAAAAGGTCAGATATTTCTGAACTTCATGGAACTTTTTGGTGTAGATGTTGGATGCGGTATTTTCCTGGCCGTCCACAACGCCTTGCTCGAGCGCATTATAGACTTCGGAAAAGGGAAGTTTGAGCCCGACAGCGCCGAGCCCGGCCATCTGAGCTTCAAGAACATCCGAGCTCATAATTCTGAACTTAACCCCTTTGAAGTCGGCCGGCTTCAACAACGGACGGACATTGCAGCTGAATTGTTTAAAAGAATTATCCCAAAAGGTCATCAGTTTAATGCCCAATTTTCGTTCAACAAACATCTTTCGAATATCGTCGCCGATCTCTCCGTCTACCACTTGATGGACAGTTTTGATAGTTGGAAATAGAAACGGCATATCAAACAGTTGAAGCGCCGGCACCGATCCGACGAACTTAGACGCTGAAGGGGCAGCCATCTCTATGAATCCGGCGGAGAGGGCTTCAATAGCCTGATTGTCGCCGTAAAGTTGAGCATTCGGGAAAACAACAACCTCATACTTTCCTTCAAGAGCCTTGTTTACGCGTGCGGCAAACTCATTGGCCGCCCAACCTTTGGGGGTGTTCTCCGATACCACATGTGAAAAACGGATCTTTACTGCCTTTGCCATTGAAGCAGGTACAATCAGAAGCACACAAGAAAACACAACAAGAGATATCAACAAAAGCTTTTTCATTTTTCACCCTCCTTTTATTTGTTGTTAACGGTTGAGGCTGCTCTTTAAAAAGTTTAAGATTTTATTTTGACTTGATTTTTGGGAAATTTCCAACATGCGCTAGCGTACGGCAAAAGTTGAAAATGCCAGCATTAACATGACGAGTATCATAAGGGAACAAGGTTGTCTATCAGGTAATTTTGTATTTTGCTGTAAGAATTTTTCTTACAGCAAACATTGTCTATTAAGAAGTATGTCTACGATTTTGCCGTTTTTCTTCACGAGTCAATGGAGAGATGTTTTCTATGGGAGATATCTTTGCAGAATGCGGTCAAAAAAAGTGAGTATAACTTTTCCCGCATTATGACGGGATGCTTCATCAAAGAAGTCGATAAGTTTATTCCGATGACTTCATCACGACTATGGCCAAGAACCTCTTCTATGCATTACACTGAATTTCATTCAGTCTGTATCCGGCTGATATGTTGTGATATTATTGATTTTGTGTAATCATGACGGTCGAACCTTGGAACAGCATTGTGAGGCATAACGACTATTGTCGAGGTCATGGAGGAGGAGAACGGTGAAGGATTTTTTAGGATACCATTCGGAATGGAATCTGGGCAGCCCCGGAGGATGGGATTATCAACGCCTCACCCAGAAAATCGCCAAAGTGGGGTGGCAGATGCTAAACCGCATTCGACCGGTGGGCGTCGATCTGGACTTCGATCACCCCATGCTCTGTCCGGTTGAAGGATTCGCAAAAATGGTGCTTGAAGAGCACCGCCGCAGAGAGGGCGCCAATTCAGGGGCCATAGCGGTGGTGGCCGAGGAAGAGACCCTGGAGGATGTGACCGAAAACATCAATTTTGCCCACCGTCTGGATCAAGTCGACGGCATCACAGGGATATTATCGGCCCCCCATGAATTTGAGATCCGCGGTGGGCGCGTTTGTCACCAGGGCAGGCCCATCTCGCTGGTATTTATGGATTTTAACAACGATGTTTTTCTTAAACTCCACCGCAAACACGACTTGCGTCCGTTGATCCAGGCCATTTCCGAAAATCGCGTGCTTAACCCCCGCGGTACCGAACCCATCAATGTGAAAAGTATGTTCGAGGTCATCACAACCGAAGGGTTGTCGGGCCGGTTTCATCCGGAGACGGTGAGGCGCACGCCATGGACGCGGCGCTTTTTCGAGCGCGGCACCACCGGGCCCCAAAGGGAAGCCATTGCCGATTTGTTGGAATGGACCCGGCAACATTGGCAGCGGCTGGTCCTGAAGCCCGAAAGGGGCTACTCCGGTATTGGTGTTAAAGTCGGTGAAGTCCATCCGGATCCGGAAGAGGCCATCCAGACAGCGCTGAAAGCCGGCAACTATATTGTCCAGCAGCGGGTCTCCCTGCCGTTGTGGGCGGAGGACATGCCTGAAGTGGACCATGGCGGGAAGCAGGCGGTGTTAAAACGCCGCCAGACTGATTTTCGTTGTCTGCTGGGACCGGACCAGGTCTTTGGCTATCTGGCGCGCTATGGCGATGTGCCCACCAATGTGGGCAGCGGCGGCGGGGTGCAACCCATCGCCGTTCTGCGATCCGGGATGACCGTAAGGGAAGCTGTGGAGCGGCTAAACCAGGCTTTATTGGACCTCACTTATGATCAGATCCGGGAAATTGAAGAGCGGCAAAAGGCGTTGGCGCTCCGGGAGCGGTTTACCTATTTGTTGGGCCCCATCAAAATTGCCCTGCGCCCCAGGGTGGTCACTTTGCAGCAACTCGAAGCCCTGGAGAATTATTGTGCGGCCATGTGGTCCGACAGCCTGACCCTCGAAAAAATGTGGCAGGCCGGTGAACTGGACGATTACATCGACATCGAAGAAGAGGAGCTGGCCATCGCCCGCC
>JASFER010000155.1:0-13903 GCA_050124755.1 Desulfobacteraceae bacterium | reverse complement strand
GGAGAGGAATTGGCCGATGAACCCGGCGGTTCCCAGGTAGGAGCTGAATCTGCCCCGGAAGGCCGGCGGAACGATGTCCCCGATCCACACCATGACCGTGGGCAGGATCAGTCCCTGGCTGACACCGAACAGGGCCACCGCCGTGGCGATAACCCGGCTGTCGGCTGCCAGGGAGATGGTGATAAAGGCCACGGTCCACAACCCGGCGGCAATGGTGACAATGGTCCGGTAGCTGAACCGGGACCTTATCTTACCGTAGATGAAGGCGGTCACGCCTGCCGCGCCGGTCATGGCCGTGATAAACAGTCCGATTCGAAAAGTGCTGGTGATTCCAAAATGTTCCAGCAGCTGGGGCAGAAAAATGACGATGGCATAGAGAAGGATATTGCCGAAGAACATCAGGCCGTAGATGATCACCAGGACGGCGTTTTCCCGAAAAAGCCCGAACACCGACAGGCTGGCAGGTGATCCCGGTCCGGCCCGGCTCTGAATCTCCGGTTCCGCAACGGCGACGATGGCCAGCAGACCGATGGGGATGGCCAGCATGTAGACGGCAAAAGGAAACCGCCATGAAAGCCCCCCAAGGGCGCCGCCGATCAACGGCCAGATGACCCCTCCGAAACTCTGGGCGCTCCCCCGCCATCCCATGACCGTGTCCCGTTCGATGCCGTGGTACATGTTCAGGATCAATACATTGATGCCGGCGAAGATGCCGGCCAGGGAGACACCGAGACAGGCCCGGCTGATCAGAAGGACCCAAAAGGAGTCGATCAGCAATCCGGACCCACCGGCAAGACCATAGCAGATGAGGGCGGCAATATACGGCCGCCGGGCGCCCATACGGTCTATGACGCTTCCCATCACCGGGCTGAACAGGGCCATGAACAGCCCGTGGGTGGTGATGATCAACCCGACCGACGAAGGGGCGACGCCCAATGCGTCCCGCATCAGATTCAGCACCGGCGCGATGATGCTCCCGGCCATGATCGTCAGCGTCGCGGAAGCAAGAATGACACCTAACGTCTTTTTTTTATCTGAATGAATAGATCACCTGTAACTCGATTCCCTGTCATGCTTTTATCTGTCCCCTGCCTGCTGCAGCGGCTTTTGGGCCTGCACCAGTCCCATCATGCGGTCCGCTTGCTGAAGCAGTTGGACCTTTTCAAAACCTGCCGCGGTCAGGCCGGTTTTGATCTCCTCGTAGGTGTAGGTGCCGCCGCCGGGGGTTCCCACCAGCATGTTGATGGCGAAAAGAGCGCCGGATTTCGGGGCGGTTTTTTCCGGATTCATGACGTGGTCCCGGATCACGATACGGCCGCCGGGGACAAGGGCGTGGAATATCTTTTGATACAAGGCCAGGTTCTGTTCCGCGCTGTTCATGTGGATGATGGCCGAAAGGATTGCAAGGTCATGGCCGGGAGGCAGCGCATCCTTGTAGAAATCGCCGGCCGCCAGGGTCACCCGGTCCGTCAATCCGGCTTCCGTAATGCGGTCCCGGGCCATTTCCACGACGTCGGGCAGGTCGAAGAGCGTGGCGCACATGTCAGGATAGGCTTCCAGGAAAGCCAGGGTATATGTGCCTGAGCCGCCGCCCACATCGAGCAACCGCCTGGCTGCGTCCGGGGGGATGGCTTCCACGATTTTGGGCGCGATTTTGCGTCCGACCACATGCATGGCGCCGATGAAGGCTTTTCTGTCCTCGGGATCTTCAAAGCTGGCGGGCAGTCTTTGCACCCCGCCGGTCTGGGTGACGATCTGCGTCAGGTTGAACCAGTTTTTCCAGATGGTGGCGGCATGGCGGATCATGGGCAGCACCGTCTGCGGCGCATCCGGATGAAGATAGGGCAGCAGGTCGGGATCTGTCCGGTAGCGCGAATCGCTTTTGATCAGCAGGCCCATGGCGGCCAGGGCATCCAGGAGGACGGTCAGGGGGCGTTCATACCAGCCCTGGCTCCGGGCGATATCCCCGCTCGACGCGGGTTCCGCCAGGAGCTTGAAGATATTGAGTTCCGCTCCGGTCAGAAGGACCCGGCACTCCATAAAGTTGCGGGACAGGGCCAGAAGTTCCCGGGCTTTGGGTGTATTCTGCATGGCGACATCCTCTTAGATGAAGTTATTATCGATCACTGAATGTCTGTTTTGTAGGATTTAGGCAGCCATGTGTCAACGTTCCTTCTGCAACGCCGCGCCCGCATCAGGTCAATGGGTCATGAATGGGGCTATGTATCTACATTCAACGCCATAAGCCTGAAAAGGTATTAGCACGTTTTCAAAAGCTTAAACCTGGTGATGCCGTAATATCCGTTATCACCTGGGGCGAACTGCTGTATGGTGCTGAGAAAAGCAAGCAACGGGACAAGGTTTTACATTTGCTTGAGGAGTTCAAGTCTTTTATTCCTGTTTTGCCGATTCCTGAGACAGCCGGCAATGCATACGGGGTCATCAGAGCATCACTTGAGTCTGAAGGAAAACCTATCGGCAATAACGATTTGTGGATCGCTGCGCACGCAAAATCGGCGGCCATTACACTCGTTACAAACAATATGCGAGAGTTTAATCGCGTACCCGGGTTGAAAGCACAGAATTGGGTGGATTAACTTTCCCGTTCACAAAGCCATAGGGGTACAATGGAATAATTTGTGGTCCTAAAGAGATGGGGTTCATGCTTGAAATGGGCAAGCGCAAACGCAAGATGGTTGATAGACGGATGCTTTTGAAAAACTAAAATTTGATGAACTCGTAAAAAGTCGTTCAGAAGCCATGTTTGTAAATTACCATGAAGGAAATGAAGAGCATGAAGTTGAAATTATTATATATTGTTTTGTCTCTTCATGTTCATCATGCCCTTCATGGTGAAAATTAGACTTTTTACGATTTCATCAAATTTCGGTTTTCGATTTTAAATTCCTGTCGCCGTCATATGCAATAAAGGCGGCTATTAAACAACTGCTATGGGAAACCATGGATGCCCGGCCGGCACGGAGGCCGGTCCTGCTCTGGAACATAACACTGGCAGCAGTAGTTTGCCGGCTATGGGCGGGTACGGAGCCCCGCCCTACGAAAACCATCTGCATTGCTGGGATGCCGATAAAAACGTAGGGCCGGCCTCCGCGCCGGCCGGTTTAAAGCATCGACTTGGGGCATAAGCCCCGATTATTCATTTGGCTATCCGCGCCGGGTCTTATGATGGCCATATGTGTAACCCGAAAGTTGTATTAACAATCTGAATATCTGACGCACATCCCCTATTTCCGTCCCTGTTTCCACACAATCGGCTTTTGAGTTGGGCTGCGGAATTGACACGCTTCGGCTGTTTCTATATAGTCGCGCGCACAAGGCTACCCATTCTCATCTTGTTTTCATTCAGGCCGGCGCGTTGCCTGCCGGCATGCGGCCGTGGCACCCAATTATTGATGATCAGGAAAGCGTCTGATGAGCATCCCGAACCCCGAACTCCGGTTGGCCGAAGCATTCGTCCAGGAGACCGATTGCCATATTTTTCTGACCGGCAAGGCCGGCACCGGCAAGACCACTTTTCTTCAAACCATGAAAGACAAGTGTCACAAGCGGCTGGTGGTGACGGCGCCCACCGGTGTGGCCGCCATCAATGCCGGTGGCGTGACCCTGCACTCCTTTTTTCAGTTGCCGTTCGGCCCTTTCGTTCCCGGCAGTGAGGTTCATGCCGGCCTTCACAGAATACGAAAAGAGAAGCAGAACATGATCAAAACCCTGGATCTTCTGATCATCGATGAGATCAGCATGGTCCGGGCCGACCTGCTCGACGGCGTGGACAGTGTTCTACGGCGCTACCGCAGGTCCGACCTGCCCTTTGGCGGCGTGCAGCTGTTGATGATCGGCGATTTGCACCAGCTCCCGCCCGTGGCCAAACAGGCGGAATGGCAGATTTTGCAGCCATACTATGATTCTCCCTTCTTTTTCAGCAGCATTGCCCTGGGCCGCACCGAGTGGACACCCATCGAACTGAAGCATATCTACCGCCAGTCGGACCCGCACTTCATCGAACTGCTCAACCGGGTGCGCGACAACCGGCTCGACAGCGCAACCCTGAAAACGCTGAACGCGCGCCATCGACCCGATTTTTCAGCCGCCGAAGGGGAGCACTATATCACCCTGTGCACCCACAACAAAAGCGCCGACACCATTAACGCCGACAAACTGAACCGCTTGCCGGGCCCTGTCCGCAGGTTCGACGCCCAAGTGGAAGGAGAATTTCCAAAGCAGGCCCGACCCACCGCCGCCACGCTGGAATTCAAACCCGGGGCCCAGGTGATGTTCATTCGCAACGACATGAGCGCCCAAAAAAAGTACTTTAATGGAAAAATGGGTAAAATCGTCACCATGTCCGGAGACGGCATCGGCGTGCTCTGCCCCGGGGATGCCGAAAAAATCGAGGTTGAGAAGACCACCTGGGAAAATATCGAATATGGCCTTGATCCTGAAACCGCCGAAATTTCTCAAAAGGTGGTCGGCACGTTCAGACAATACCCCCTTAAACCGGCCTGGGCCATCACCATCCATAAAAGCCAGGGGCTGACCTTCGACAGGGCTATCATCGACGCCCAGGCCGCTTTTGCCCACGGCCAGGTGTATGTGGCGCTGAGCCGCTGCCGGACCCTGGAGGGCATTGTGCTCAGCTCGCCGCTCACCTCGGTGGCGGTAAAAACCGACCCGACGGTTCAGGGCTTTACGGCCCGGGTTGCCAAGAGCCGGCCGTCGAAGGAACAATTGAGCGACGCCAAGAACCGGTATCAACGGATGCTTCTTCTTGAGTGTTTCAGTTTCGAAAGGATTCGCTCCCTGCTGGGCCGTCTGACAGGACTTCTACGCGGCAATGCAAACGTCGTTCAATTTTCAGGTGAGGGTGATCTGGCCGCCCTCAACAAACGCACCTTCGAAGAGATCTATACGGTGGGAGAAAAATTCAAGCGGCAGTTGCAGGGGATGTTCAGCCAAAACACCCAGCCGGCCGAGGATCCGGCCGTTGGGCAGCGGCTGGACAAGGCCGGTGTTTACTTCGATGAGAAAATCGCAGAAATCCTGTCGCCTTTTCTTGAAAACCTGGCCTTCGAGACGGACAACCAGGAAATCCGCAAAAGACTCAACGATACGGTCAAACAGTTGGGGGAGGAAAAGGCGGTGAAACAGGCCGCCGTGCTTGCCTGCCGGAATGGGTTTTCGCCCCTGGGGTATCTGCGGGCGGTGGCCGGCGCTGCATTAACGGCAGCGCCGGCAAAGGTCAAAGCAAAACCCATCGTTTACACGGAAGCGGACGTGGGGCATCCCGAACTGTTCGAAAACCTGCGGGAATGGCGCAAACAAAAGGCTGCTGCAGATAATATCGCCCATTTTCAAGTCCTGCACCAGAAGACCCTTGTCCAGATCGCGGTCCATCTGCCCGACACCCTTGCGGCCCTGAAAAAGATAAGGGGCATCGGTCCGCGTCTGGCCGAAAAATACGGCCGCGAACTGACCGCAATGGTGGCGGATTACCGTCGCCGACACGGTATCGAGGAGGTCCTGCTGCCTGAACCGGCTGTGGCGGCGCAACCGCAGAAAAACAAGCCCAAGTCAAAAGCAAAGGTGGACACCAAGAAGGCCAGCTTCGATTTGCTCAAGGAAGGTCTGACCATCTCCCAGATCGCTGACCGGCGGGAATTGACAGCTGCCACCATCGAGGGTCACATCGCTTTTTTTGTCAGCCGGGGCGAAGTGGATATCGGCCGGCTGGTGGACGATGAAAAGCGGCAAAGGATTGAAGCGAAATTGGCCGAAATGGAGACGGCATCCTTAAAGGCCTTGAAAACCGCGCTCGGTGATGATGTCTCCTACGGCGAAATCAAACTGGTCCAGGCCCACCTTGAACATGGCGGAGCACGCGATTCTGGCGCCTGATGGATGCCGCCATTTGAATATAAAAAAATGCGGTTATCTTAAAAGCTTAAGCGGGCGGGGGTTATCCCCATAAGCGCTTAATTAAGAATAAAGAAAAGCCAATCTTTATGCAGGATATGGGATTTTATACCAGGCCGGCACGGAGGCCGGCCCTACGCGAATCACTTCGGTCCCTGGCGTTTTGAGGGTTCCCGGGTAGGGTCGGGCTCTGTCCCGACCGGTTCAGAAGACGGCTTTTTCAACCAACCTGGGCTTTATGGATAACCGGGAAAAAATTTACACCCAATGTCCCCATCAATAAGCCTCATCGTAGCCGAGGTCGTCGGTTTTGATTTTTCCTGAAAAGAGTTTATAGGCCCAAATCTGATACGCAATCACCATCGGTATGAAGATGAGCACGATCATCAGCATGATTTTCAAGGTCAGCGGGCTGGAAGAGGCATTATGCGCGGTCAGGCTGTATTGATCGTCGATGCTGGAGGGCAACATGTTGGGATAAAGCCCGATCACGCCATAGAAGGTTGCGCCGACGATGGTGAGGGCGGAAGCAAACCATGCCTTGAAAGGGGCTTTTCTGACCAGGAACCATTTGATCCCCACAAGGGAAAGCACCGTCACCAATAAAACGATGAAAAGAACGGGATGGGCCAGATAGTTAGCATACAAGCGGGTCGAAAACAGGCTTGCGACCAGAAAAAGAACAGCTACCCCCAGTTCAACGGGCCAAAGCTTGTTGGCGACGGCCAACGCTTTTTGGTGGCGTGTATCGCCGGACTTGATGGCCAGCCATAGGGCGCCGTGGACCAGAAAGAGCATCACAAAAAGCACGCCGCCCAGAAGCCCGTAGGGATTTAAAAGGGATAGCAGCGTTCCGTGAAATAAGCCTTCACCGTCAATGGGCAGTCCTCTGAAGATATTCGCAAAGGCCACGCCAAAGAGAAGCGCCGGTGCAAAACTTCCGATGAAGATGCAGGCATCCCAGATGTTGCGCCATTTGGGATGATCCAGCTTGCCTCTGAATTCGAAAGATACCCCCCGCAAAATCAATGCGAAAAGGATCAGCATCAAGGCCGAATAGAGGGATGAAAACATGACGGCATAGACGGTGGGAAATGCCGCAAAGGTCACACCTCCGGCGGTAATCAGCCATACTTCGTTGCCATCCCAAACAGGTCCGATTGAATTGATCATCACCCTTTTATCCGCTTCGCTTTTGCCCATAAAGGGATAGAGGATCCCGATGCCGAAGTCCACCCCGTCCGTCATGAAAAATACAGCCCACAACAGACCCCATATAAAAAACCACACCGTTTGTAATTCCATTTTGCCCCCTGATTTTAATTCAATATTTGTGATTCCCTTAAAGACAGGCGATCCATTTGTTCGCCGGACCTGTCGTTGGCCCTGTTTGTTTCGGTGGCCGGCAGCGGGCCTTTTCGGGCGGTAATTGCGATCAAATAAAACCCCACCGCACCCAGCAGACCATAGACCAGGATAAAGGCAATCAACGATATGGCTACCTGGGAACTTGCCAGCTGCGATGCCGCCGCGGAGGTCTTCAACAAACCATAGACGATCCAGGGCTGTCGGCCGACTTCGGCCAGCACCCATCCCGTGGTCGTCGCCAGATAGGGCAGCGGGATGGCCCAGAGCATCACTTTCAGGTATGTGGAGTTTTCCATCAGATGTTTGCGCTTAAACCATCCGAAAATACATAGCAGTGGAAACAGCGTGCCGAGTGCAACCATTATCCTGAAAGAGAGCATGGACAAAAACACAGGCGGCCTTTCCGCTTCAGGAAAATCTTTGAGTCCCTTCACTTCTGCGTTGATGTCATGATGGCCCAGAAAGCTGAGCAGGCCCGGGATGGACCCGAATTCAAAGCTGTTTCTCTCATTTTTCTCATCGGGAACGGCAAACAGGTGAACGGGTGCTCTGGAGGACGTTTCCCAATGAGATTCCATGGCAGCCAACTTGGCGGGCTGGGTTTCGGTGACATGCACCGCGTGCATATCTCCGGTGATCACGATCATGACGGAAAAAACCAGACCCGATATCAGGGCTGTTTGAAACGATCTGGTAAAAAGACCGATATGCTGCTTTTTCAGCAGGTGATAGGCGCTGATGCCCATGACAAAGAACGCGCTTAGAACATAGGCGGACGGCAGCGTATGGACGATCTCCAGAAGGCCGAACTTGTTGAAAACCACTGCGGCGAAATCCACCAACTCGGCCCGTCCGTTGCGGATCGCATACCCCACGGGATACTGCATCCAGCCGTTGGCGATCAGTATCCAGATCGCGGAGACGTTCCCCGCTGCCGCAATCAGCCACATCACTGCGGCATGGGCCTTTTTGGAAAGCTTTTTCCACCCGAATATCCATACGCCGATGAACGTCGATTCCAGGAAAAAGGCCACAGAGGCTTCGATGGCCAGGAGCGAGCCGAAAACATCGCCGACATAGGCGGAATATGGCGACCAATTGGTGCCGAACTGAAATTCAAGGGTGATTCCGGTAACGACGCCCAGGGCAAAGTTGATTAAAAAAAGCTTGCCCCAGAATTTGGTCATCCTCAGATAGGTTTCATCTCCGCTTCTGACATATTTAGTCTCCATTATCGCTACTAAAACAGAAAGCCCCAAGGTCAACGGGACAAATAAAAAATGAAACATGGTCGCCGCTGCAAACTGCAACCGTGATAGCATGACAACATCCATAGCACCTCCACTGAAAAGAAAAATAGGTGAATTGTTTTCAAACAGGGGCCGGAACCGATTTTGGTCAGTCGTGACCCAACACAACGATGCGCATCATTTTCAAATTGAGAACGATAAAACGCCAGGCCTGCCACAGTAAGTTGCGCCGCCAGAACAATGTCATGCGTGTCGGAAACGGCGGATAGGCCTGATCGTTGTATGCTCGAATTTTAATCAACCGAAATTTAACAGCCATAGTGCCTCCTCATTCTATTCGGGAATCATCCACCACAGGAAACGTCCCTTGGCTTTGTACAAAAACATGTAATGCAGAAACAATTTGATCCAGTGCCCGGCCAAACCGGATTCTCCCACGGTGTAATAGATATTGCGCCCCCATTTGGTAAATCGATGCCAATCCGGAACGATGGGATACACGGTCAGGGTGGCGGCTCTGCCCCGCAACAAACCAAATCCTGCGGAGACCACACAGGCCGCCCCCATCCGCGCCATGGAGGCACTGTGTATATTTTCGTCGGTGCCTTTTTTAATGCGGTGGACAATATTCTTGGCCACAATCTTTCCCATAACGCCTGAAGGCATTCCGGTTCTGGGTGCCGTAGGAAAGATCCGGGTGCCGTTGGGACTGGCCATGGGTTTGGCCATCGGATGGGGCGGCGCAAAGGCAATACCCACAGCAAAGATATTGGGATAATCCAAATTTTGATAGTTCCGGGGCCAGTCCTCCGCCCGCCACGCTTCAAACGGCTTGACGTTATAATCGGCATCCACTTTCATAAAACCGCTGGCGTCAAATAACCGGTCCGTGATGTCGACGTCCCTTCTATCGAAGGCCCTGAGATCTGCTCCGGCAAAGGCGGGAATCAACATGGCAAAATCGAAGCTTTCCGTGTGTTTTTCACCGTCCAGCGTTTCATAATGCACTTTACCGGCTTCCACTGCATGGATACCGGCCCGCTTGATCCAGCGGATGCCATATTCCGTAAAAATCGACTCCGTGAAAACTTTCGTCGGTGTAATGTAGCCGCCACGCTTGATATAAGCCCCTCCCATACCAAAATCGCCCAGTTCATATTCGTTGGAAATCCAGGTGATCTCGGCCAAATCCTGCAATCCGCGGGACCTGATCTCAAAGGAAAGATTCAGGGCATATTCGAAGGCGGCACCTTGGCAGGTGGCTCTTGGATGGCCGACGCCCACCAGGAAACGTTGTTTCTCACCCGCCTGCATTTTTGATATGGCCTTCTGAAAAGATTGGTTTGCCTGCTCAGCGTGCGTGTAATTGCAAACGCTGTGGGTATGACCGTGTCGGGGGCCCAATCCTTGTGTGGCATCAAAATTTAGCCTGGGCCCCGTGGCATTGATCAAAAAATCATATTCAATGTCGATGGTCCGTCCGGTGTTTTCTTCCGCCGTGGAAACGGCGCGCACAAAAGCCTGCGCATGCGCGGGATTGCCTTCCGGGTGCACGGATACAGCCCGCGCCTGGATATAGGTGATCTTTTTTTTGTGATAGACCTTGGCCAGTGGGAAACGAATTTTGTCTTTCGTCATCCTGCCGATGCCCACCCAGATATTCGACGGTATCCATTGAAAATAGGCACCGGGTGTCACAACAACAATCCGGTGTGTTTTATTCAGGTGATGTCTGAGCGTCATAGCTGCTGTATGTCCGGCAATGCCCGCTCCTAATACGACAACGGTTGCCATAATTCCTCCTGACCGGTTCGAAAGTGAATTAGAGCTTGGAACTGATTGTTTGCCTTTTTAGTTGCCTGTGCCAATACCCCTGGGGAACGGGTGGCTTAATCAACCAGGAAATTTTCACGAAATGGAACTGATAATAATGATAATTATTATTGTTAGAGACTAAAGAGCAATTCATTTAAGGAAGGTTACAAAAAATTAAACCCGGTTATCCATAAAGCTCAAGTTGCAGGTATCGGATTTTATGCCAGGCCGGCGCAGAGGCCGGCCCTACGCTAATCACTCCGATCCCTGGCGTTTTGAGGGTTCCCGGGTAGGGTCGGGCTCTGTCCCGACCGATGGGGATAAACCCCGCCCGCTTAATCTTTTAAGATAACCGCGAAATTAAATACTCAACTTTCGGTTTTCGAATGTTAAAATTCCTGTCGTTGGCCTTACTGTGAAGGCGGCCATTAAACAACTGCGAAGGGAAACGATGAATGTACGGCCGGCACGGAGGGCGTCCCTGCTGTGGAACATGAAATTCGCAGCAGTCGTTTGCCGGCTGAGGGCGGGCTTGGGAGCCCCGCCCTACGAAAACCATCTGCAATGCTGAAATGCCGATAAAAACGTAGGGCCGGCCTCCGTGCCGGCCGGTTATAAGCATCGTCCGGGAATAAGCCTCGATGACGCATTTGGCATCCGCACCGGGTCCTATGATGGCAATATATGAAACCCGAAAGTTGAGTTAAATAGAAGAATGTTTCTACATCCCTTTTCAGATCGTATGCGGAACAGATATTTTGTTGGAATATCCTGATGGCTGTGGCATAAAGGATCCATGGCGGCAGCCCTTGATTTCACCTATCAGTACGCTTTTCCTTCCGGCCTAGAGGACACGAAGGCGCGCATGCCAAAGCTTTCGCTGGCGACCTGCAACGTCGACCGCTCCCACCCCTATTTCTTCGACGGCCAGGTTCGATCCCCCCGGATTATGGGGGACATGCTCGTTACCTTGAGTGATGTTGTCCGAACCCATTTTTTTATGCCTCGTCCCGTCCTTCTTGATCCCGTGTTAACCAGCAATGAGGAATTGCTTCGACTGGAGGGATTCAGCGGCTGTTGCGGGGTCTATGCCCGGGTGGATTTGCCGGCTGAAGCCTTTCAGGGTAAAAGCCACGGTCGTGGGACCACCAACGTAGACTTCAACACGCCCATGAGAAACGCCTTGATGCGATTGCGCGACGGTGACGATGTAAGCTTTTCCGTGGGCAAAGACGAGGTCGTCTTGCGCAAGGGCGCAGATAAAGCCATCGAGAAAAAGGTCAAGCTGCCGGTGCGCTGGATAAAGGGGTTCAGCGAAGTGCAGGCCTACCAACCCCGTCTTTCAATGAGAATGGAAATCAGCGCGGCGGAGGCGCTACGCTTCACCCGATCTCTGCCCAGAGCCGCTCAACCGAAAATGCCCAGCTATGCGGTCAGCGTAGGAAAATCGATCCGTCTGAGTCAGCGTGCACGAAAGGGGGCGGTGAAGATTTTGGGAACTCACCGAGTCAAAGTCATCGAACCGCTTCTGGTGCGAGCGAAACAGGTCCGGGTGTGGTCTGATGAGGTCAGCGGCACCAGCGCCTGGGAGGTGCGTTTTCCAACAGGGTCGTTTTTCCTGATGATCAGCCCTGAGGTGTACCGCGGTTTCTCCGGCGAAGGGCAGGTGTTATCGGAACTGGCGGCTCCGCCATCCGATCTGTGTCTTTTAAAGGTTCGCGCCCAGTTGACCTGGCAGTCTCACATCGATACCGCAGATCTGGCCGGGAAGTTGGGTTTCACCCCCGAGGAGGTGGAAACGGCTCTCGCAGTGCTGGGCAGTCGGGGATTGGCGGGTTTTGATGCCGCACAGGGCCGCTATTTCCATCGTGAGCTGCCCTTCGATCTAGAAAAGGTCGAGCAGTTGCAACCGCGGCTGAAGGGCGCGCGCAAGCTGGTCGAAAAAGGGGGCATTGTACAGGTTGAGGTGGTGCCAGAGGGTGAGATCGTCTATCAGGTTCCGGGGACCGGCACCCTGCACCGTGTGACAATGCGTGATGCGCAAGACAGTTGCACCTGCCCCTGGTTCAGCAAAAACCAGGGGCAGCGCGGACCGTGCAAGCATATTCTGGCAGCGCGATTGGTACATGCGCCTGAAGAGGCGGATAAATGACACCGGACGACCTGGAGCGGCTTATTCTGCAAACCAAGGAGCAGGCAGCGCTGCGGCAAGCCTTCAAATCCCTGGACGCCGCACAACGTTCCAAACTCTCCTCGACAGCCCAAAAACTCTACAACCAGATCTCCCGCAACAAACCCAATAAGGATGCGTCCCAGCGGTTAAGGACATTTCTTGAAAAGCAAAAGGGAAACCACTGGAACAGCCACCCTTCACGCAATGCCAGCCTTGCCCTCTTTGCCCTGGGGCCCCTGTCCGCACTGAAAAAGCGCGATCTGTATATCAACTGGGAAGACAAGGACATCTTGGGCCGGATCGTTCTGGACCGGGCGCCGGACTGGCTGGACGACTGGATCGCATACGATCTCGAACAGGAGTTCCGAATCCTGCAATTCCCCCTTCTGCGATTGTGGATCACCAACGGTGTTTGCCGGAAGCCGGAGGTCGATGGCTACTATGCGATGTTTGCCGCTTACATGTCAGCCCCTAATGATCGGAATAATCAGCCAAGACCACCCTTGAGCCGGCAATTGCTGAACGAACCGGACCTGCTGGACGATGTTTGGGGTATTTTTCAGGTGGAGAACACTGCTTTTGATGGACATGCCTGGCTCAGCGCCAATGCCGCCCACGATTATGAAAACTGGCCCGTTGCCATGGTCAAACTTGCGGATAGCGGCCATCTGGATCGCCAGCGCCTGCTCGATGTGTCTCTCGATGGCCTGTCAAGCGATGTAAAGCAGCCCCAGCTTTCCGGCTTTCACAAATTTCACAAACGCCTCAAGCCCACCAAGGCGGACCGCAACCAACGGCAGAGTGCCTACCTGGACTTGCTGACCCACAAGGTGGGGCATGTGTGCAAGTTCGCCCTCGGTATGTTGGGGCAGATCGAAAAGGACGGCAACTTGGATGCGGCCGCCTTCCTGAGCGAAGTGGGCGCCATCTTCATTCAAGAGGCCAAAGGAAATGCCGTTGCCGCGCTGAAACTCATCAAACGCATCCTCAAAAACCAGCCGAGCTTTGCCGGCGAGGCACTGAGTGCGGTAATCGAAGCACTGCAGCACCCCCGGGCGGACGTCCAGGAACAGGCTTTGGACATCTTGGCCGGCCACCAAGACGCATTGCCGGAGCCCCTGCAAGAGGCCATGCGTGCCAGGTCTGATTTTCTGGCGTCGTCCAACCGGGACAAATTTGCAAAGTTGCTCAAGCACGAGACACAGCCTGAACCTGCGGATTCGGAATATCACCCGGAAGCCGCGCAGGAGATCGACAGCCTGCTCGCCGACCTTCCCGTTGCACAAAAACAAGCTCTGGGAATCGACGACATCCTGGCGAAAGACAGGTTTGCGTATTGTCCGATATCTCCCCGTATTATGGATCA